>VEOY01000130.1 GCA_012026685.1 Nitrospirota bacterium | reverse complement strand
GGTCTTTCTTCCGCCGAAGACAAAGACCTTCGGCTTATACTGAATCGCATTGACCATGTCCTGCTCCAGCATGACCCGTTTCACCTTCCAGCAGACAGGGCACATATAGCGGGATCTGAACCCTCTGTCCGGCCCGGCATACCGGAGCTCCATATGGGCCTTGCAGACCTTCGAACCGCAGTCCGGGCAGATGAAAACCGCAGGACCTCCACATTGATAACAGCATTCCATGATCTTCTCCTTTCCCTATGTTGTAAGTCGTTTATAAATCAACGGCAGTCGTGCCGGAAGCGTATCGATGTTGTCGATGAGCGTGTAGTTCGCCTCGCCATACATATACGGCAGATAGTCACGGCTTTTTTTGTCCACGGTGATGCAGAAAGAATTGACCCCTTTGCGCCTGCCTTCCCACAGTGCCCTTCTTGTGTCCTCGACTGCGTAATCCGCGTCGCCGTAATCGATATCATACGGCCGTCCGTCCGAGAGGAGGATCAGGAGACGGATGCGCGACGGCCGCTTCGCCAGGATGCTGCTGGCGTGGCGGATAGCCGCACCGAGCCTCGTCTGGGCCATGGGCCTGATGTTCTCGAAGCGCATCTTCGCTGAACTGCCGAAGCGCTCATCGAAATCATGGACAACGTGGAAGTCGACCTTGTCGCGGTAGTGGGAGGAAAAGCCGTAGACGGCCCACTGGTCGCCGATGCTCTCCAGTGCCTCGGCCATGAGCACCATGCCCTCACGCTCTATGTCGATGATCCTCTTGCCCGAAGGGAGTTCGTCGCCCGTCGAGTAGCTCATGTCGAGGAGAAAGGCTACCGAGACATCGCGCAGGTTCTTCTCGCGCCTGATATAAACGCGGTCAGAGGGGGTGATCCCCGCATGACGTTCGACCACGGCCTCGATGACGGCATCGAAATCGATGTCGTCGCCCCGCTCCTCCCGGAAGTAACGCTGGACCCGGTCCGGCCTCAGGAGCCCGAAATGGCGCCGGAGGAGGCTGACAAGGCCGTAATTGTCCGCCACGGTCTTGCGGTAGAAGTCGTGCGAAGTCTCGGCCATGTCCATCTCCCGTACCCGGCACCAGTCCTTCCGGTAGTCGTCGAGCTTCATGTCCCACTCGTCATAGTAGACAGACCGGCGGAGACGCTTCTCGGCCTCCATCTCGGCGATCACATCCTGGACCTGGTCGAAGAGTTCGGAAAAGCGCTCACTGTCAGTGATCTGCCAGACGAGCTCTTCAGCGTCGATGATCTCGGTCTCTTCGATCCTCTGCAGGGCCGTCTGGGCCGTCTCGGGCGTTACCGTAATCTGCCTTTCGGCAAAGCGCTCGACAAGGTCTGCGACGAGCCGCGCCGTGCCCTGGCGTGCATTTTCGACGAGTTCGTAATCGACGATCCCCCGATAGAACAGGCGGTCCATGGCGTCCCGGTTTTCGCAGACCTCGCAGAGAGCCTCGTCGCCTATAGCCAATGAGATGCGGACGGTCTGCTCCAGAGTCTCGCGCACCGTGCTTTCGGGTCTGAGCACCTGGGCCAGGGCCTCCTTCAGCAGGACTGTCAGCCGGGATGATGCGCCGCCCGATCCTGATACTTCGTCCGATGCCCGGAAGCTGATCGACTCGAAGACCGACATCCGCACCTCACTCCGGGACTGGGCGCGGGAAAGAAAGGCGTCCATAATAGCCCTCCGGTCCTTCTCAAGTCCAGGATAGTCGAGGCTTATACGATAGTCGACACGCTCGTCCTCAAGAAACTGGAAGATCTTGAAGGCCTGGATCGGATTAGGGAGGCCGGCCAGCACCGAGAGGTCGGCCTTGCCGATGTCAAAGGTGCCGTGCAGGAGATGGGCCAGCTCATGGGTCAGGACCCATTTGAATGTCTTGAAATTCAGTTCTTCTTCGGCAAAGGCCTCGATGCGGGAGGGCAGGAAGATCCTGCTGCCGTCAGTGACGGAGAAGAAGCGGCTCAGCCCCGGGAGGTTCTTGTAGAAAAGGGACGACGAGCGCAGCATGAGCTTCTTTCCCGCAAGGGCTTCGGCATAGGAACGCAGCACCGAATGGATATCCCGCAGCTCCAGCCCCTTGATGCGCCCCTCGACGGCGCTCCTGCTCGACCCGGTTTGAAGCGAAAAATACAACGCGCCCTTGTCCTTGTGGGCATCTGCTGCTTCAAGCCCTTTTGCCACCCATTCCTCAAGATCGTTCATCGAAAGTCGGGCAAGGATCTGAGGCGCGGACTTGAAATACTGGAGCGCGAGATCGATCTTCTTTGATTTCCCTGCCGCGGCCCCTGCAGCCAGCATACTGTGGGCGTCGTATCCCGCCTTGAGCTTTGGGCTTTTCTCTAGGAGATATATGCCTAATCGCGCCCATCGCTCAAGATCACATGCGTCGATCCTTTTAAAGACCTCAGGGCTTGACTTGAAGTATTCCTTTGCCGTTTTCCAGGAAAGGCGTGTGACCTTGAGCCCGAAGTCGGTCCAGACCGTGAAGCGTTCAGCGCCAATAGCCTCGAGCACCGGAAGGCTCGCCTCCAGGTACTGGAGGGCAGCGTCCTGGTCGATGTCCGCAAGCGCATCAGCCGACCGGAGCCACGGGAGGACGACCGTCGGGGCATGCGCCGCCAGTTCCGGCAACTTCCGGTATGCGGCCTCGACAACGCTCCACTTGGACTTTCCCATGGCTTGCAAGTGCGAAAGCACCTCCCTGCGCTGGGCCTCGTCCCTGAGGGATGCCATCGTGGCAGGTCCGGTCTTGAGCAGGTCGAGAGAAAGCGAGCGGTCCAGAGAGGCAAAAGAATCAACGATGAGGAGATAGACAGCAATCTCCTCATCGGCGAGGAGGGACTGCAGGCTGCGTACGGTCTCGGCGACGAGATCGGCCCGGTCAAGCTTCGCACCAACCGAAGCCGTGAGGTCCTGCACCGTCTGTCCCGAGACCATAACGTCCATCAGATCACCGCCGATACCAACTCGGTGAGGGTCTTCTGAATTTCGACATCGTCCGTAATGGGTTTGATCATGGCGACTTCGTAGGCGCGCCGCGGTTCAACGCCCTTCTTGATCAGCACACCGGCATAGATGAGGAGACGGGTGCTGACGCCTTCGTCGAGTCCTCGGTCTTTGAGGCCCCGGATCTTCTCGGCGATCTTCCTCAGGTCAGAGGCGCTCTTGCGGTCGATGCCGCTCTCGTGTACGATAATCTCCTCCTCGAGGGCGGCCGAGGGATAATCGAATTCAAGGGTGACGAACCGCTGCTTTGTGCTCTGCTTCAGATCCTTCAGGACGGTCTGGTAACCGGGGTTGTAGGAGATGGCGAGCATGAAGGTGTCAGAGGCCTCCAGTATCTGGCCCCTCTTTTCAAGAGGAAGGACCCGCCGGTCATCGGTGAGAGGGTGGATTACGACCGTCGTATCTTTTCTTGCCTCTACAACCTCATCGAGGTAACAGATCCCGCCGTGGCGGACGGCAAGGGCAAGGGGCCCGTCCTGCCAACGCGTCGAGCTGCCGTCGAGGAGATAGCGGCCGACGAGGTCGCTGGCCGTCAGGTCTTCGTGGCAGGCGATGGTGATAAGCGGCAGGCTCATTTTGTAGGCCATATAGGAGAGGAAGCGCGTTTTGCCGCAGCCCGTCGGGCCCTTCAGCATGAGGGGCAGCTTGTTTTCATACGCTATCTGGAACAGCTCCACTTCATCCTGGATCGGCAGATAAAAGGGCTCATGCTCAATCCGGTAGTCCTGCATATTCGCTTCATGCGCAGGTTTCATTGTCGTCTCTTTCATGATGTTCTTTTCTCCTTTTTTCCCTCGCACGGTCACTTCTCTGCGCAGGTCCTCACGAGACCGAACAGTCCGACTGTTTTGCTGGTCTCCGACTCCGTAATTTCCTTTACCGCATGGGCACTCAGCCCGTAGATCACGGAATTGACCACGAGCCTGAAACTCTCTGCAGGCTTACCATCCCGTCCTTCAACCTTTACGTTATCCGGATTGCCGACCGTGTCGGCATGGATAAACCCTGTCTCATGCTCAATAAATGCCTTCACATGGCTCACGTCCTTTGCACCGGCGGTGATGCATGCTGAAGCGATCGCTGTCATCAATCCTGCAGCAAACCTCCTCAGCTCATCCGCGCTGACAGGTTTGGCTGCGGTCACGACACAGCGCATGCCATAGCTGTTGATATCGTCGTGGACGGGATTTGTGCTGTTCAACGCGACAAACCCGGTCATGCCTGCACCGTTACTTCCCGCATCTGGTCAGCCAGGACAGCGAGCCCTTCCCCTGTCACGGTCGAAAGCCTGATGATCTTCGCTGTCTGATTCAGCTCACGGACAGCTTTTTCTGCGTGATCTGCAGCATCAGCTGAAGACAGGTCAACCTTGCTCAGGGCAACGATATCCGCGTCCCTTATCTGGGTCGCTACCAGGCGTTTCAGGGTGTCATACGTGAGGAGCTTGTCCGTGCGCGTGGTATCGAAAAGAACGATCGTAGGCCCCAGCACCGCGCCGGTTTTCCCCGCGTTCATCATCACCGTCTGGCGTATCGACTCCGGCACAGCGATGCCCGTCGGCTCGATGATGACCATCTCCGGCTTAGGGCCTTTGGCGAGCGTCTCGAGCGTCTTGATCATGGTCCCGGCCACCTGGCAGCAGATGCACCCTCCGCCGATGTCTTTGACCGTCAGGCCGTATTCCTCTATCACCTTTCCGTCAACCGGCACCGCGCCGACATCGTTGACGAGGATCGCAACCTTCATCCCGGCCTCAGCCACCTTCCTGCTCAGCGCAATGATGAGGGTGGTTTTCCCGGACCCGAGATATCCCGCAATCTGAACTATCTTCATGGCGCTGGCCGGCCTCTCCTTTTTCCCCTACACGCTCTTCAGCGCCGTCATCAATGCCTCCATATTTTCCCTGGGGACTTCCGGCCAGAGGTCGCAGCCGGGCCACACCGCGCTTGCGCCGCCCTTGAGCGCATCGAGCACTGCCGGGCCGACTTCACTTGCATTGCCCTTGTGGAGAATCTTGATGGGATCAAAATTGCCGAGGATGATCGCGCTCTGTCCGAGTTTCTGCCGCGTGTCCGTAATGCAGTTCTTCTGGTCGACGCTCACGGCGTCTGCCCCGCACTCGGCCATATCACCGATGATGGAATTGGTATCACCGCAGATGTGAAGGATGCTTGGTCTCGGCATCTCGGCGATGATCCTTATCAAATGGGGCTTGATAAGGCTCTTGAAACTTTTCGGGCTCATCACGTCAGATGTCCCGCCCATCTCTCTCAGGGTAAAGTAATCGGCGCCTGCCTCCTGGTAGACCTTGAACACCTGTATGATGAATTCTGAAAGCTTCTCCAGCAGTTTCCCGGTCTTTTCCGGCTCGAGAAAGGACTCCTCGAAAAGCTGATCGAGTTCCTTCACCTGACCCGCAAGGGTAAATGGACCCAAGACGTAAGTCCCGATGGCAACGTCATCGCCCAATTCCCTGCGAAGGGCCTTGATCGCTCCCGTCACTACAGGGATCCTGCCTGCATTTTTCAAGTCAGCAGGGATCTTCACATCATCAACACTGACCACGGATTTCTCTTTCACCGTCGGATAGAGAAGACCTTCGACCTCGTCATAGTAGTTCATCTTCGCACCGAGGGCTTCTGCCTCGACACCAAGATCAAAGGGAACAACAGCGCATTCGTAGCCAAACTCCCTGTACATGCCGGCAGCCGCTTTGGCCATCAGTTCAGAGTCCCGGTGCACTCTCGAAAAGACAATGTCGTTTTTGTCAAGGACCGGTTTGATCACATTGCCCATGCCGCTGAATATCGGCGGCCGGTCAACCTTCTCTCCTTTAAGAAATTTCATCACTCTCTCTTTTGCTGTCATGGCGGGCATATCTCTCCTTCCTCCTGCTGTTGTCATGGATAGTTCATGGTTTTCGGTTTGGATCATCATCAATGCTCCATTATTGCGTCTGGCATCCTGCAATAACAATCGGGGGAACCCTGATTTTGAGATAGGGAAAACCCTACTGCTGGCAACTATGAGGAAGTAAAAGGAAAAAAGCTGATACGGCTCAGGCCGTTGTAACAAAAAGGAGCAGAATTGAGAGATTACAGAGAGGTAAGTCCTTCCCGAATTGCGTACTTGGTAAGTTCGGCAATGCTGTGGATGTCGAGTTTCGTCATGATGTTCGTCCGGTGGGTCTCGACAGTCTTGACGCTCACATGCAGGTAAGCTGCAACTTCCTTTGTCGTCTTCCCCTCGGCCATGAGTTGGAGCACCTCCCGTTCGCGGTCGGACAGGAGAGAAAAAACTGAGGAATCGGCTTTCGCGTCTTTCCTGATATACTCTCCGATCACGACGCCGGCTATGCCTGGACTCAGATAGATTTTGCCCTTCATAACCGTCCGGATGGCAGTAATGAGCTCTTCAAAGGCACAGTCCTTCAGGAGATATGCTGATGCGCCTGCCTTGAGCATCTCGGATACGAAACGCTTGTCCGAATGCATGGAGAGCGCGACGATCCTGACGGCCGATCTGTCCGCAAGGATCTGACGGGTCGCTTCAATACCGTTGAGGTCCGGCATGGCAATATCCATTACTACTACGTCAGGTAGCAGCTTTTGGGCCATCTGCAGCGCCTCCCTGCCGTCCTCTGCCTCTCCCGCCACGACAATATCGGGATTCTTTTCAAGCAGTGTGCGCAATCCGTCCCTCACGATTTTATGATCATCCGCCAACAACACTTTTATCGTCACAGCCTGCTCTCCAATTCCCTTCCTGAAAGAGCAAGAGGAGACATGACCGTGATTTTCGTCCCTCTTCCCGGCGCAGTATCGACCTCAAGGGTGCCACCAAGGTATTTCAACCGCTCACGGATGCTGAAGAACCCGAAGGTGAAGCGCTGGTCGCTGGCCGAAGAGTCAAACCCTATTCCGTCGTCCTCCACCTGAATCACGAGGCGGTCCCCTTCCCTCCGGATATGGGTCACGACCTGGTGCGCCTGAGAGTGCTTGACGATATTCATGTAGAGTTCCCGCACCACCTGAAAAAGAAGAATGCTCACCTCCCGGGTGAGCGGCTTTGGCTTATCATCATTTTCACAGGAAAAAAGAATATAGTGCAGCTTCTGCATCTGCTCTGACAGCCATTCGATGGTCGCTTCAAAACCCAGTTCATACAGAATGGGAGGGCTCAGCTCGAATGTCAGCGACTTGGCATACTGGATGGTCTTCTCAATAAGCGCCCGTATTTCATCAATAGGCTCGGTCTGATCCCCGTCGCAGGAGTCTTTAAGCGCGCCGAGCCTGATCTTGGTGATCGCCAGTGTCTGGCCGATATGATCATGGATCTGGGTGGCAATGCGCCGCCGCTCGCTTTCTTCGGCAAGCGAGAGCTCAGAGGTGAGGGACCGGAGCTGTTCCTGGTAAATGGTGAACTTCTCTTCAGCGCGTTTCCGTTCAGTGATATCCCTCTGTATCGAGACAAAGTGTGTCACCTTTCCTTTATCATTTCTGAGCGGGGTGATCTGCCACTCGACATGGAACCGGGTACCGTCTTTGCGGTATGCAACAGTCTCGAGATAAAATGCCTTGCCCATTGTGGACTCGGTCTCGAATTTGGTCCAGACCATGCCCTCTGCCTCCGGACCCTGGAGGATCAGGGATGGTTTCCCGATGACCTCTTCGGCAGTATAGCCTGTCATCTTGGTAAATGCGGCGTTCACAAAGACGATCTTTGCCGTCGGACGTGCCGGATTGGCGGTAGTTATAACAATTGAGTCCCGTGCCTGCTGGATGGCGGTCTTGAGGAGATGAAGCATCTCCTCAGCCCGTTTCCGCTCGGTAATGTTATTAAAAAAAGCGAGGGTGGCGGGTCTTCCCATCCAGGTTATGAGAACGGAGTTGATCTCAAGCCACCGCACCGTACCCTCAGGGTCAATAATCCTGCAAGAAAAAAAATGGGGGAGATTGTCTCCGCGGAGCCGCCTCAGGTGCCGCTCCCTCATAAGATCGCGATCGTCGGGATGAATGAACTCGGTAAAGGGTTTTGACAGGAGATTGTCTCGCGAATAGCCCAATATCCGCTCTGCCTTGGGATTTGCGTACTTGAAAAAATCATCCTGTGTCACCACGATCCCTTCGTTTGCATGCTCGACAACAAGCCGGTATTTTTCCTCGGATGTCCTGAGGACCTGCTCTGCCCACTTCCGTTCGTTGATCTCCTGCTGCAGATTCTCGTTTGCCTGGGTAAGTTGCAGGGTCCTGATGCTCACCTTCTCCTCAAGATCCGAGCGGCACTGTTCGAGAAGGTTTTCATGATATTTCTGGGCCGTAATATCGTTGCCGATGCAGAGGATCTCTTTTACCTTGATCCCGTCGCGGAAAAGCGCCCGGTTCGTCCATGCAATCCAGACCTTTTCACCGTTCTTCCGTATGTTCTCATCCTCAAGGTTTTCATACAGTTCCGGTTTCCTGCCGATCTCCCGGAACATTTTTTTGAGTTTACGCTCCCGCACTACTGTCCGGGGGACGATCGTCCCGATCACGTTTCTGCCGACAATCTCCTCCTCTGAGTATCCGAAGAACTTCAAGGCAAACGGGTTCAGAAAAGAGATATCCCCCTGGAGGTCCATGCGCATGATGATGCTGTTTGCGCTTTCGACCAGTTCACGGTATTTTGCCTCACTCTCTTTCAGGGCATTCCTGGCCTGTTTCTGATTGGTAATATCCTCTACCGTACAGATCATGCCGTCGTATTTGCCGTCACTGACCTTCGGGATCAGCCAGCCGGACTGGTATGTCTGTCGCCCTGCGGGCGTGACAACAGGAACATCCGCATAGTGGACCGGCTTCAGCGTCTCTTTAGCCTCGAGGTAATGGAGCTTGAAATACTGAGCAGCGTTCTCCGCAAAGTCTCCGAGGACCGAAGAGCCGATGAGCCGCTGATGGGTTACGCCGGCAATCATCTCCATGGCCCTGTTCGCATAATGGATTACATCATCGCGGTCCGATGCCCAGACTCCCGAGGTAATTCCGTTCATGATGGTCTCGTACAGGTCTTTGCCGATGTATGCTTTCTTAGGCAACGGGACGAATTCCTCTCTGCATCACGACTCTATGGTTAGGAAACGACTTGCCGGCTTTTCTGCGGTCGGTTGGCGGCAAAAGACAGCTCCTGCCATTCATTTTTTTATTATACGGCGCGTCTTGCCCGAAGTCTATCGCTCTTTTTTTGTCTCCTGCCGCTCACTGAAGGGCAAAAGACATGATATAGATCATTTTCCGTTGCACGTACTTCTGCTACGCTTCAAATAATATATCTCATAACATTGTGATGAAAAGAGGAATCATGCAGACTAAATCGATCGTCATGAAAAAACGTCACCAGGATGCGCAGAGCCATGAACTCCATCAGGCTACAGTCGGCCACGGGATGAGCACGGTCTTCGAACGCTTTGAGGCCCAGCAGCCTCAGTGCGGCACCTGCAGGAAAGGACTGAGCTGTCAGTTATGTTCGGACGGCCCGTGCAGGATCAGCGCTAAAGCTCCCCTTGGAGTATGCGGCGCAAACGGCGACGTTATTGTCGCGCGCAACCTGCTGCAACTTGCCGCCATAGGCACTGCCGCAAACACGTATCAATGCCGCAACCTCGCCAATACCCTCAAGGCAATCGGGGAAGGGAGGTCTCCCCTGAAGATCAGGGACGAAGGCAAACTCCAGAGAATGTGTCAGGGGCTCGGCTGGGACCATACGCGGCCGGTCAGCGAACTTGCCGTGCAATTCGCCGATTTTATGCTGAGCGAAATAGGCAAACAGGACAATGAGCCGATGACGCTTATGGACCTCTTTGCGGTTGACAAGAGAAAAGAAGTCTGGAAAGAAAAAGGTCTCTATGCAGGCAGTCCCAGCGCAGAGGTACTGACGGCGTTGACAAAGTGCATGACAAATATCAGCAATGATCCCATAGATCTTATGAACACTGCCCTCCGCCTCGGTCTTGCCAACGAATACGTTGGCTTATGGGGAATCACGGTCATTCAGGATATCCTGCTCGGCACTCCGGAGCTGGTAAAGGGAGCCGCCAATATCGGATGCCTTGATCCCGGCACCGTAAACATCGTATCCAACGGCCACCAGCCGGTCTTTGCGTGACACATCATGGAGATGGCCGCAGGCAGAGATTTTCAGGCTGCGGCGAAAAAAGCAGGGGCGAAGGGCATCAAACTCTATGGCTCTCTCTGCGAAGGACAGCAGCTGATGAATGTATCGGGCCAGGGGCACTTCAAGGAGATATTCGGCGGCCAGTTGGGCAACTGGATTCAGGAAGAGCTCTTTATCGCTACCGGGCTTGTGGACCTCTTCCTCATGGACCTCAACTGCTCGGTTCCTACGCTCAAGGACTATGCGGACAAGTACGGAACAAAACTGATAAGCACTGACCCGGTAGTGCGTTTCACCGGTGTGGACGCTCTGGACTTCAATCCTGAGAAGGCGGATGAACAGGCTGAGCGCATCCTGAACATGGCTCTTGACCGGTTCAAGGTCCGGAAGGCGGACACGAAAAGGCTGATCAATATTCCCGGCAGTTCCGGCAGCACGGAATGCATAGCCGGCTACACAACCGAAACGGTCCTTACCATGTTCGGCAACAACATCAATACGTATATAGACGAGATGAAAAAGGGGAATATAAAGGGGGCGGTCGCTGTCGCCGGTTGCACCAACGTGCGCCACGATCAGGGAGGAAAGTCGATCCAGCAGCTGACCCTGGAGCTGATCAAGCGCGATATCATGGTGATCGGTGCAGGCTGCGCCTCGTCTACACACCAGAACCTCTGTATGTCGACAAAGGACATGGCAAAGAAAGCAGGGGAAAAGCTCAGGTCGGTCTGTGAAAAATACGATGTGCCCCCTATTGTCTCCTATGGCTCCTGCACCGACGTCGGAAAAATCCTGGACACCGTGGCGGCACTTGCGTGGACCATAGGCTGCGATACAAGCCAGCTGCCTGTGGCAGCCTCGGTCCCTGAGTACATGGAGCAGAAAGCGATTGCTGACATCTTCACCGCACTTGCCTATGGCCTGCTGACTCATGTTTCGCCTGCTCCGATGAGCAGCGGCAGCCCTCTCATTACCAGGTATCTGACCGAAGATATGGTCAATGTCACCGGAGGCAGAATGCTCCTTCAGGATGACCCGGTCAGGGCAGCAGATATTATCGAGGCCCATATCATGGCGAAGCGCAAGATAATCAAGTTCGACGTCTGAGTCCTCCCTGTGATAGTCTTAGGAGAGTGATGAAAAAAAAGGACACAATTTTCATAAGCTGCGGCATCTTCCAGGAAGAACTCCGGCACCTCGCAAAGGAAGGTCTCTTCAGCGGAAAAGTCATGTTTCTTGACGCTGCGCTGCATATAAACTTCGATAAACTTAAGGCTCATCTCGAACAGGCCCTTGCGGAGGCGCAGGCGGCCGGGGCGGAACTGAAGGTGATTTACGGCCATTGCCATCCGGACATGGACGATATCCTTGCTCGCTCCGGGGCGAAAAAGATCGCAGCAGGAAACTGCATCGAGGCTTTCATCGGCAGGGAGGAGATCGCACGACTCGATGCTGAGGCAAAAACCTTTTTTCTCACCGCCGGCTGGGTGAATAACTTTGAAAACATATTCTCTGCAGGACTGGAAGAATTCGGCTTCGACTTTTCGTCAATGTTCGGGCAGTACAAACGTATCGTGGTATTCGATACCGGCATAGTCCCCATTGATGAGGAAAAGGTTGAGAAGTTCAGCAAATTCACCGGCCTTCCGGTGGAGCGGAAGCCGATCACGCTGAATCACCTTGTAGCCCTTATAGAGGAAGTCTGATGCTTAAAAAGGGCTGGGGAGTGTAATATGAAGGTTTCTATAGAATATTGCGGCACCTGCAACTATCGGCCGATGGCAGCCAGCCTGGCTAAGGCTATCGAAGATGGGACCGGGATAAAGGTGCTTCTCATCCACTCACGGCAGATCGGCGCTTTCGAGGTGAGGGCTGACGACGAGACGGTATATTCAAAGATAAAGGAAGGGTATTTCCCTGATTACCCCGGGATTGTTGAAATCATCAAAGGCAAACAGGCCAAACTTCCGTGAACGCGTGCTGATAATCTTAATTATACCTTGACAGATATATATTGCGATTTTATAGTAAAGGTAATCAGGTGCCGAAAGGCCGAAGAGGGAATCCTGTTTAATTCAGGAGCGGTCCCGCCGCTGTAATCCTGATCCCGCCGCGCAGGCGGGATAAGCACCTTTGCCGGTAGCAAATGCCACTGTTCTCGATCGAATGGGAAGGCTGGCAAAGGTCAGGAGAGCCAGAAGACCTGCCTGTGAACGGAAGTGATGAGTGTCAGGGTCAGCAGGACACTCATCGCCGGATACCCTTCCCGCGGAGGAAGGAGAGGATGAAGTGAAACAGGGTGCAATCCTCAGGAGCCTTTTCAGGCACTGAGGATTTTTTATTTTATAAGGAGCGATGTGAGCATATCCGGACTTGGAAAGAAGAAGTCTGCACGCCTGGTAACATTTTTTTTCCTGGCGATAACTGTCTTTGGATCGCTGTTCAGCGTCTCGTCCGCTGAGACCCCGCAGAGGATCATTTCCCTTGCCCCGAACATTACAGAGATCCTCTTTGCGCTCGGCGCTGAGGCCAGGGTCGTCGGCGTTTCAAGTTTCTGCGACTATCCTGAGGGAGCACGACAAAAACCAAGGGTTGGGGGCTTGTCAAATCCTTCCCTTGAGGCAGTTGTGTCGCTCAAGCCTGACATGGTATTCCTCACTAAAGACGGCAACCCCAAAGCGTTTGAAGAGCGGCTGCGCGCAATGAAGATCAACACGGTTGTTCTCACGGCACGAAAGATCTCCGACCTCCCTGACGGCATACGGAAGGTGGGCGCCGCAGTCGGTGCTGCGGAAAAAGCTGAGCGTCTTGCGACTGACATAGAGAGACGGCTCAGGGAGTATGATGAGCGCGGGAAGAAGTTCCGCGTGCTGCACAAGGCGCCAAAAAAACCAAAAGCGCTCTTCATAATCTGGCCGGAGCCGCTCATTGTTGCGGGTCCCGGTACGACAACACATGAGGCGTTAACCATCCTCGGAGCGGAAAATATTGCGGCAGGGACATCAGCCGCCTATCCAAAATATTCGATAGAAGAAATCCTGCGCCAGTCGCCGGATATCATTTTCATCGGCAAGGGGAACGGCATGGATAAGGTCGCCGATGGTCTGCTCCGGAGGCTGAAGAGCGTGCCGGCAGTAAAGAATAAGAAGGTCTTTTATGTAAGCGACTACCTCTACCGTCTCGGGCCGAGGACCATTCAAGGGGTAGATGAACTGGAAAGGCTTCTGTCGTCGTTATGAAGAACATGAGGCTGAAGATCATGGTCATAGTCTGCATTCCCGTTCTGGTGTTCGGGCTCTCTCTGGTGGCAGGCCCCAAGATGATCAATCCTTTTTCGGCTGACGCCATCTCGCGGGAAATACTCTTTTCGATACGGGCACCCCGGAGCCTCGTTGCTCTTCTCATGGGCATGGCACTCGGCGCATCAGGCGCAGTTCTTCAGGGAATACTGAAAAATCCCCTCGCAGACCCGTACATCCTCGGCATATCGAGCGGGGCATCTCTCGCGGCAGCTCTGGGGATCATGGCCGGAGCGGTCTTTCTCGGGACCTTTACCATTCCCCTGCTCGCCTTTATCGGTGCACTGATCACAGGAAGCATTGTCGGCATTATGGGATGGAAACGCGGCGGATTATGGCCGGAAAGACTCCTGCTTGCGGGTGTCGGTCTGAGCTTTCTCTTCTCGGCCCTGCTCATGCTTTTTATGAGCATTTCGAACGACGAAGGTCTCCGCAGGGCGATGCTCTGGATCTTCGGCGACCTTTCCATGTCCGAGTGGACAAAGATCCCCTACGGCGTGATCTTTGTCGGCATCGGCATACTGATGTCGCTATCGCGCGCAAAGGCACTGAATGCCCTTATCCTCGGGGATGAGTTCGCGCACAGCCTCGGGTTCTCCCCTCACAAGGAGCGGTTCATCCTTTTTGTGTCTGTCGGTCTCCTCACCGCGGCATCTGTCTCTCTCGGTGGCATGATCGGTTTTATAGGGCTTCTCGTACCTCATATCATCAGATTCTTCGTCGGATCGGACAGCAGGCTCCTCATCCCCTGCTCTGCCCTGATCGGCGGCGCCCTGCTCTGTGCGGCTGACATCATCAGCAAATCGATACTGCCGCCCATGGAATT
>VEOY01000087.1 GCA_012026685.1 Nitrospirota bacterium | reverse complement strand
TTGTCGATGACAACATACGGATATGTCTCGGACAGCTTGTCCGTGTATTTCCTGATGATATTATTTGCAGCGCAGTAACAACCCGGGCCTTCCGGCCTGCCCATGACCATGAGATCAAAGCCCTTTGCCTCAATGACCGACTGCTGCACCTGGTAGTCGAAAAGCTGCTCCATGGCCATGCCGCCGGGCCGCTCGCCGCCGCTCCTGATAGCCTCAAGAGATTCCTCACGCAGATGTCCGATGGTCGCATGCACCGGCACGCCGAGCGCCTCGTTCAGACAGGCATTGCTGTCGGCATCGACCGCAAGCACCGGTTTTTTCTTCTTCTCAACAATGTACCTTACCGTAAGACCGGCGATGCTCGTCTTTCCTGTTCCACCCTTCCCTGCCAGTGCTATTACATATGCCATATCAAGCTCCTTATACGTTTTCTTACTGTTTCTTCAGCCGCGGCCATAGTTACGGAATGCATTTAGGACGGTCGAAGGTTCTCGTCAGCACGCGAACAGCGGCTGTGATCGCTATCGGAATTTCTTGAACTTTTCCCTCACCTCAACAGCCTTGCCGCATGAATATTCACCCTCAGGGCATGGCCCCGAAACACAACCGGGCCCGCTCCCGGCAAACACGGTCGGAGAGATGTCCTTTACCCGTTTCAGCATCTCTATGGCCATGGCTCGGATCTCCCACTGGGCCCTGTTGCAGCACCGCTGCCGGAAAAAGTGCAGAAGCTCCCGCGCATTCATGGTTATCATGATCTTGGTCTCGGCCGCGTTGGGGAGGACAAAGCGTGCGTCCTGGTTGGCGGCCTCTCCCGTTATACCCTTCTTGTTCAGCTTCCCAACGATATGGTTATATGCCTTCTGGGCCTTTTCCATGAAATCGATGAAATATTTTTCGAGCTCCGCATTCCCCTTGATCGTTTCGGGGATGACATAATCGAACCCGCCTTCTTCGCTGACATACCGCTGGGACTGCTGGGAATAGCTTGCAAGACGATGCCGTACCAACTGGTGGGAACACGCCCGGGAGATCCCTTCGACCGCGAACGTGAACGAAGCATGCTCTATGGGGCTCATATGGCCCATCTTCATGAGCTTTTCCACAAATCCTTTCTGGTCCCTGGCGGCGATCTTGTTCTTCAGTGAGCCTATATCCGAAGGGCTGTAGCAGAGCTTGGCAGCCATGGCGATGGTCGCCTCGGGGTTCGGCGTATGGGCAAGCAGGACCACATTCAGTTTTGTCTCCACGATCTTCTCCTTGCAGGGTAGTATTCCTATATTAGATATCTTCCCGTGTTTAGTCAATTTGGGGATGATGCGGTATAATATGGGCATGAGCTACGGGTATGTACTGTTTTTCGCTGTTTTGCGCCCCAATAGGGTATAATAGTCTCAGCTAACGAATGGTACCCGAACTATTATTCATCTTCATTTTTCTGCTCCTGAACGGTTTCTTTGCTGCCTCGGAAATTGCTGTTGTAACCTCGCGGAAATCCTACATAAAAAGACAGGCAGATAAAGGGAATCAAAACGCGAAGAAACTGCTGAAGCTCCAGTCCGAGCCTGACCGGTTCCTTGCCACGGTCCAGGTCGGGGTCACGGTTGCCGGTGCCCTGGCATCGGCGATAGGAGGCGCGGCGTCGGTTACCACCATCGAACCGTTCATTGCGGGCATCCCCGTCCCCTTTATCTCGCATGCCGCCGGCGCTATCTCCATCGGCATAGTCGTGATCGTCATATCGTACCTCACCCTGATCCTTGGTGAACTTGTGCCAAAATCGATCGCGCTGAGAAACCCCGAAAAAGTCGGCCTTGTTGTGGCCCGGCCCATAGCGTTCATATCACGGATATCGTCGTTCTTTGTGAATATCCTCACGGCAAGCAGCAACATTTTCCTGAAGCCGTTCGGGGGCAAGGCTTTTTCCCAGCGGTCATTCATTACGGAGGAGGAAATAAAACTCCTGATCGAGGAAGGGACCGACCGGGGAATATTTGAAACCACGGAACATGAACTGATCCACAGTGTCTTCAATTTTACCGACATTTCGGTGAAAGGCGTGATGGTGCCGGCTGCGAAGATGGTGGCGTTCAGCATCAATGAATCCCCCGAAAACATCATCAGGAAGATCTCGACCGAGAACTTTTCCCGCTATCCGGTCTATGAAAAGGATATTTCAGACATCAAGGGCGTCCTTTTCAACAAGGACGTGTTCAATGAGATGGCAAATGGAAGGCCCATTTCCCTTGCCAGGATCCTGCACACCGCCCTATTCGTCCCCGAGACCATGAAGATCAGCGCGCTCATGAAGGAGATGCAGAGAAAGCGCCAGCACATGGCAATGGTTGTGGACGAGTACGGGGCTGTATCGGGACTGGTTACCATCGAGGACCTCATCGAGGAGATCGTCGGAGAGATCCAGGATGAGTATGATACGGAAACCCCCGTGCAGGAGCTCAAGGACGGAGCGCTGCTGATCGAAGCGTCTCTCGCTATTCGTGATCTTAACGAGGACTACGGTTTCGATATCCCGGAGTCAAATGAGTATGACACGATCGGCGGGTTCCTTATCTCGAATCTGCAGCGGATCCCCACCGTCGGAGACAGCTTCAGCACAGATTCAACGAATTTCACCATCGTCAATATGAAGGGCAGGCGCATCATTAAGATAAAGGCGGAACAGATGCCGGCGCCTCCCCCTGAAGAAGAGGTCTCCGCGTCCGGGTCTTAGGCGTCGAAGATGTCCCGCAGAAGTTTGACCACCTGTTTGGGTGTATACGGTTTCTTAAGAATTGCCGTCATCTGGCCAAGGACCGCTTCATCGACCTCCGAGAGGCTGTATCCGGTCACTAATATGAACCGCGCATCCGGGTTGATATCCCTGATCTCCTGAAAAAGTTCTATCCCCCCCTTGTTCGGCATGAGCATGTCCGAGAGAACGGCATGAAATTTCGCTGGGTCCGAACGGTAAAGGGACATGGCCTCATCACCGTTATGAGCCGTAACGACCGTGTACCCGAGTGACCGCATGAAAGACGCGATCATCTCCCTCAGCACATCTTCGTCCTCGACGATGAGAATTGTCTCCGACCCGCTTATCTTTCCGCTTTCTCTTGCAGGGATCTTCTCGTAGAATGGGGCTTCGTCCGGCTCCGGTTTCTCCCCGGAAAGAGGCAGATAGATCCTGAACGTCGTACCTTCACCTTTGCTGCTCGACACAATCAGGGTCCCGTTATGCGCTCTCACTATGGAATAGACGATCGTCAGGCCGAGACCGGTGCCTTTGCCGATTTCTTTGGTAGTGAAAAAAGGGTCGAAGATCCGCTGTATGTTGTCTTTATCTATCCCTGAGCCGGTATCGGAAACCGAGATGCAGGCGCACCACTGTTGCTGCGGACCCGCCTGACCTTCGGAGAAACCGGCCTCGGTCGAACGAGTCTTGCTGGTCCTGATCATTATGACACCCCTGCCTGACATGGCATCCCGTGCATTCAGCATAAGGTTCATCAGTGCCTGCGTGAGCTGATTGGGGTCGCACATGACAGGCAGAGCGCCGTTATAAAGATCAAGTCGTATCTCGACGGTCTCCTCGACGATCCGCTTAATGAAATGCACGGTGTCGGTAATGAAATCATTCAGATCGACAGCAGTGAGGTTCATGGCCATCTGTTTGCTGAAGACAAGCAATTGCTTGACCAGGTCCGCACCCCGTTGGGAGAGGGAAATAATGGATTCCAGCCGGCGCCGGGTGTCGGGGTCCTGCGGATCGTCAGAAAGACATATCTCGGCATAACCCATCACCCCGGTAAGAATATTGTTGAAATCATGGGAAATGCCCCCCGCAAGCCTCCCGATGGCCTCCATCTTCCGGTTCTCGAAAAGCAGCTGCTGGAGCCTCGTCTCCTCTGCCTCCGCCCTCTTTTTGGCCCTGCGGTCCTCCCAGATCTCCAGGGCCCGGTTCAGGCGGGCAGAAAGCCCGGCAATGTTCTTCTTGAGGATATAATCGATCGCACCGCGCCTGAGGCTGTCGACCGCTATGGTCTCATTGCCTTCGCCGGTGAGGAGGATGACAGGGGCATCGATGCCCATGTCCTTTGCGATACTGATAGCTTCGATGCCGGTAATGTCCGGCAGGGCATAATCGGCAAGGATAATATTGGGTGAAAATGAGGGCAGTTTCTCGGAAAACTCCTTCCTGTTCCGCGCGACATCATATTCAGCCGTCGGGTAGGCCCGGCGGATCTCGTAGATCTCAAGTTCGACATCGTCAGGGTTGTCTTCCAGTAGAAATACCCTGAGGCGTCGATCCGGAGAGTTCTTATCTTCCATCAGCGCGGCGCCTGCTCATTGACCAGCAGCCAGTAAAACCCGATCTGCTTCACGGTGTCCACAAACTGGTCAAAATCGACCGGTTTCCGTATGTAGCTGTTCACGCCGATATCATAACTCTTGAGCACATCGCTTTCTTCCTTTGACGATGTGAGCACGACCACAGGGATAAGCTTCAGCTTCCTGTCAGCCTTGATCTTCTGGAGCACCTCGATCCCGTCCACCTTCGGGAGTTTAAGGTCGAGGAGTATGAGATTCGGCAACGGATGGTCGTATTCGGCAAACTTTCCCCTTCGGAAGAGGTAGTCAAGCGCCTCCTGGCCGTCTCGCACAACCGTTACCGGATTGGCGATATTGTTCTTTTCAAGGGCAAGGAGCGTGAGCTCCACATCATCGGGATTGTCTTCTACAAGCAAGATATTGATGGTCTTATTAAACATGATATCCTCCTAAAACGTTGGCACATCGATCAGGAACGTAGAGCCCTTGCCGGGGTCCGACTCAGCCCAGACCTTTCCGTGGTGGCGCGCGGCTATCCGCTTTACAATGGCAAGTCCGATGCCGGTGCCCTCATATTCTTCCGGCAGGTGCAGACGCTGAAAGATCTGAAATATCTTGTCATGGTACTGCATGTCGAACCCTACCCCGTTGTCCCTGATGAAAATAGCGTTCCTGACCTTGTTATAGCCGATCTCTATCCTCGGATGCGCCGTATTCCTGCTGTATTTTAATGCATTCGAAATAAGATTGGAAAACAGGCTCTGCATGAGCACCGTGTCACAATTGATCTCCGGGAGATCGTTCAGCACGACCTCGACGCCCCTGGTTTCGATCTCCATGGCATATTGCTCAAGGACACTTTTTACGATCTCCCGCGCGGATATCTTTCGGAAGTTCAGGTCAGCCCTGCCGATCTTCGAGAACGCAAGTATGTCATCGATTAGTGTGGACATCCTGCGCGTTCCGTTCCTTACCCTGTTCAGGTAATGCTTCGCCCGCTCAGGAAGCGTCTCCGCGTATTCGTCCATGAGGATCTTCGAGAACCCGTCTATGTTGCGCAGAGGGGCCCGCAGATCATGTGATACGGAATAGGCAAAGGACTCGAGTTCCCTGTTCGCGTTTGCAATATCCGCATAGCTTTTCTGAAGCGCATGGTTCTTTTCGTAAAGCTCGATCCCCATATCGTGGAACGCCTTCTGGAGAGCGCCGATCTCATCCTCACGCTCGATCTCTCCGTAAGCGGCAAACGTGCCGTCTGACATCCTGCCGGGCAGGCTCTCGATGCTGCGGGATAGCTCCCGCACCGGCCGGCTGACAAGATGGGTTATCAGAAGGTGAGAGATCAGAATGACCGCGATAACGCCGATGCCGCTGATAAGGATGTTGCTCCTGGTGATCTCGGATATCGCCGCATAATTCTGGTCCATCGGCTTTCTGAGCACAACAGCTCCGATCACCTTTTGCCCCGGGTCGTGGCACCGGTGGCACTTCGGCTGATTCAGCACAAGATGCGAGTGCATGAGAAACGGTTTCCCGCCGCGCATCTCCTCAAAAACAGCATCCGACGTTTTCCCTTTTGTTATGTCCGCAGCAAGCGATCTCAGCAATGCCTTGTTGCCTATCTCGTGGTCAAGCTGCTGCTGCAGGCTCTTTGCATCCGTTGAGAAGACGATCCTCTGGCGCACATCACAGATGAAAAGCTCGAAGTCCCTGTTCTCTGCTTTGATATTAAGCAACTGGTTCTCTATATCGCTGCTCTTTCCACTCGCCATGGTCTGCTCGAGGCCGGCGGCAATGACCGACATGGTCACCTTGCTGTCATAGGTGAACTCTTCAAGGATCTGTTTGGAGAGGCGGTGGTTCGTAAAGAAGATAATAACAGCAGTGATGAGCGCTACACTGAGGGAAAGAGCGATAAGTATCTTTCTGTCAAGGCTCTTTGCGATCATAAACGGTTAACACCTTATCCCCTCCCCCAGGATTTCACGGCATTATACCAATATGTCGTGGTCAATACAAGATTATTTGAAGCTCTGCTCCTCGGCGGGGAATATCCCCTTTTCCACCTCTTCCCGGTATTTTTCCACAGCCCGGACCGCATCCTGCTTCATGTGAGCGTAGCGTTTGACAAACTTCGGCACGAACCGGTCAAAAAGCCCCAGCAGATCGTGGAAGACGAGCACCTGACCGTCACAATGCGGCCCCGCGCCGATGCCGATGGTCGGAATGGAAAGGGTTTTTGTTATCTCCCGTGCAAGGGCCATCGGAATGCCTTCCAACACCAGGGAAAAAGCACCGGCATCCTCAGCAACCTTTGCTTCTTCGATCAGTCTCCGTGCTGCTGATCTCGTCTTGCCCTGCACCTTATAGCCCCCCATCCTGTGGATCGACTGGGGGGTCAGCCCGATATGGGCCATAACCGGGATGTCAGACCTTATCATTGCCCTGATCTTGTCCGCGACTTCCGCGCCGCCTTCTATCTTGATCGCTGTGGCGCCGCCTTCCTTCAGGAATCTGCCGGCGTTCCTCACTGCGTCTTCCATGCTTGCCTGATAGGACATGAACGGCATGTCACCGATGATCATGGCGTTCTTTACGGCGCGCGCCACCATCTTCGTATGGTAGATCATCTCGTCCATGGTGACCGGAAGGGTGTTTTCCAGTCCCTGCACGACAACACCGAGTGAATCGCCTACCAGGATCGCATCGATGCCCGCTTCGTCGGCTATCTGCGCGGACGGATAGTCGTATGCCGTGAGCATGGCGATCTTCCTTCCCTCCGCCTTCTTCTTCAGAATGTCCTGAATCGTTATCTTTGCCATGGCGTGCTCCTTTGCCGAACCAGAGTGAACTATAATAGCCCTTCCGTTCGCATGCTTACAAGACCTGTCCGGGGCCCGGTGACGTTGCTCTTCATCCGGATAGTTTGTATACTTATCCATGGGTGACACAGCCGTTTTTCAGCCGCTAACCAAAGAGGACAGGATCACGGTGCTCCTGTACCGTACCGGGATCGTTCTCTCGACCATCTTCCTGGCAGCGGGAGCGGTCCTGGCAGTCCTGACCATAAGGGCATCGGACGTGCCCGGTGTCGGGTCGGCCCTGTCCGGACTGGCCGCAAATGTCCTGATCCTTTCACTTTATTTCAGCACGGGGCTGAGCGTTTTTTTCATTCACCTGTATATCGGCAAATTCCACCGGGTGCTCAAAAGGATATATTATGGCGCGGTCGTCTGCCTGATACTCCTGTTCCTCATGGGCAGGGGGAATCCTGCATCCGCGCTGTTCAGCGCACTGCCTGTCGGCGCACTGCTGCTCATACCGATGTCGTGCTGCCTGGGCTTTATCTCGGCCAAAGAAGCTTTCTGTTTCAGGCTTCCGGAAGGCTATCTGCTTGCCCTGATCATGCCTGCATATCTTTTCGTCTATGGCATGGGGCTGATCGATAAGAGACAGGCTGCGTATGGTCTCGCCTTCATCGCTCTTCTGCATGCATTCTTCATGTTCAGAAAGGCCTTTATGCCGCTCCATTACGACATCGGGGACAAGTCCGCCTACCAGCCATAAACCGATACGGCGACGGTATTCTCATGTGTACTGCCGCGAAAACAGATGTCTGCTCAGGATAATGAAGAGGATGCCCTGTCGTCTCAGCCGAAATATTTCATCGCGGCCTTTTCAAGCACCGGAACGGAGATATAATATTTCCCGCCCTCTGTCCTTCCCTGCAGGTGAATGGGATAACAGCTTCCGAAACCTTTTTCTATCTCGGATATCGGATAACGTTCGTCGCATGCCCTGCAGATAAAGGAGTCCTGATCAAACCTGAACCCGCGCTTCTTGGGATGGCATTTTCTGCACGCGTCAAGGAAAGATACGATCTTCCCGTCGATCTTTATCACGAAAAAATTGATATTCCTGTCATTATGGCGGTAGGTATAGAACTGCGGCACGCGTTCCTGAAGACCGCTGATGTCCACATATACATCAGACCCTGACCGAAGAGGTCCGGGATAGACCGGCTGGCGGGCACACGCGGAAATACAAAGGAAAAATATGAGGAGCAGAAAACCGGCGCACGATCCGGGATCATGCGCCGGAAGACGCTTTGAAAAGCATGCCTGTGACAGAGAGTTAGTATTTATACTCACTTTTTATAGTATGCTTCATCCCGCATCAGAAGTTAAAGGTGATTCCCGCGAGTATCCGGTAACTCGACACCAGCTGGATGCCGTTGACGCGTTCCCAGACCGGGAACTGGGCTTTCAGATCAATTGCGGCAGGAATGCTCTTCAACGGTCTCACCTTTATCCCGGGAGAGATCCAGATGCTTTCGCCGCCGGTGTTCTCGGGATCGTCCATGAGGCTTGTCAGATCGGTATACTTGTCATCACGGTCCTTGGCCTTGTTGACATGAAGATACGTCAGGGCCGCCGTAAGGTTGAAATAGGATGTCAGTGCATACCTGCCCGCGACAGTTGCGGTGAATGAATCGCCAAATTCGTAGCCGTCGCGGTTTCTCGTGGTCAGCTGATAGGTGAGATCTGCCTGAAGGAGGAAAGGTGACAGGTCCTTCGTATACATTGCGGAAAACAGCGGGTCCCATGAACCGGTGCCCGGCTGCATGTGGGCATGGATGAATTTGCCGCTGGAACTCTTTTCGGTTGCAGACCCTGTCGGGGTCTTTACGCCAATACCGAACGTCAGGATATCGGACCTGACGCTTCCGCCCCTCGGGTAGAAGTGGTACAGTCCCATAACGGTAACGTCCCCCAAACCCTGGACCGGGGTCATTTCCTGGTCCCTCCACGTGACCCCCATACCCATGCCCATCCCCGCCATCCCCATCTTCATGTCCATGGTATTGCGGATATAGGGGATGGATACCAGCACCGTGGCGTTGTTGTTGATATCGTATGACCCGGTAACTGTATATTTTATCATGTGCATGTCAACAGGGAGCTTCATATACTTCCCTTCATTCATGACCTCCTGAAGGCTCCTGCGGCTCCTCCCTTCCTTCAGATCGTCCATCATGGTAAAGCTGTAGGAAAATTGCAGGGAATATCTTCCCGCCTCCGGCAGAGCCGTGTCAAGAAGGCTCTCCTGGGAACCGCTCGATACCTGGCAGCAAAGACCTGCCGCATAACCGCTGACCGGAAAAATAAGCACCAGAAGGCTTATAACCATTATCCCCCATGTTCGTCTCATTTCATTCCTTTCTTCCTTTCATCATTTTTTCTTGCACGGGAATCCCGTGAGATTATTCGCAGATCCGATGGGCAGGAGTGATCCCTGCCCATCGATGATCAGGGTGATCAGCGCTATATTTTCTTTGCTGCCGGCGGTGCCGGGATATTGGAACCATGACATTCAGTGCAGTTCTGCTGTGACGTAATCCCTACATTCGATGCAGGTTTCCATGTGGACTTCTGCTTGTATGTACCGTCTTTCCACGCGTTCAGGTCCTGGACGAGATGATAAGCGACGCTCGCGGTAACACGCGCGCACCGGTCCTTCCTCTCAGGACTGCCGAGGGCATATCCCGAAGCCTTCATCCACTTGCCGACCGACACGTGGCACAGCGGCGAATTGCTGGTCGTCTGAACGATCGCTGCCTTTACTCTCGGCTCTTTCGGCGTATATGAGGGCAGCGCAGTCTCCGAATACCACTGGAGGGCATCAGCTCCGATAGCTGCACCGTTCTCACATTCAGGACCGGCTATCCTGGGACCGATGATGAGATTGCTCACGATATTTGCACCTGCGTTCGAACCGCAAACCGTCCCCCAGCCAACCATCCCACCCTCGAGAAAGACAAAGGCATCGATGGGAAATGACTTGTACGGTTCGCCCACCTTCTCGCGGAGCTGACCGAAGATGCTGCTTATGACTGCATTGCCGCAAAATACGCGGTACCATTCGTTGTATGCCAGTTCGGCAGTCTTTTCCGGGTCGAGCTTTTCGTACGGCCAGGGCCATTTTTCAGTCGGCCCCCCCTTTGCTTCCGCTTTTGACATGAGTCCGAACCCTCCTGATGCCAGGAGAGCCATGCCCGCAGCGCCTGCTGCTCCCTTGATAAGACCCCTCCTCGACAGCTCCTTACCGCACAACTTTTCAAACCCCATAACTACCTCCTCCTGAGTCATAAAAATGCCGTTTCTCATGAAACGGTTGTAATCCGATAATTGCAGAAACCAAAACAATGAATGTCCTAAAAAAATGGCTCCGCTTCAGATCATCTCGCGATACCATCCGCAGCGGAGCCGAGCAATAGGGGGAAGGCTGGTCACGCGGACCTGCCCCACAGGCATACGGATGCGTACGCCTGTGCATGAAGAAATCTCTCAGCTTCGGGATGAAAGGTTAGACTTGAGGAGGACGCTCTTGCTTGAAGACCACAACGGCTGGTCTATATGCAGGATCTGAAACCTCGACATATCCTGAACACGCCAGGGGAAACAGATGACAGGGATATTCCTGTATGGCGGGACTATCCGCATTCAGGGACGCGTGGAACGCAGATGAATCACAGACATCAACGGCTATGAGAAACGATCCTTCGTCATTCGGAGAATCGCTGACGATCAGAGGTGAACATAATCCACAACAGAGAACTGTCAAAAGTGCTATGCAGACCCTTTTCATGCGATCCATTTTCTCAACATTCCCTCGGCACTGTCAATATCAAACTCCGATTACCAGGAACCTTTTGGCCGGGGAAACGGCAAATATTCTGCTCATCCGGTACATGTGGCAGGCAGGTACCATCATATTCACACCGCTGCGGCGTATCACCGGGGAGCGATTCACGGCCGCCGGTCTGTAATGAAATGCCATGGAAATTCTGCCGGGTTTTCTCACGCACGTTCTTTACTTCTTTCCCGGCGCGCCGTGAACCTGGCAAGGACAATGCCAATTTCATAGAGCACGATGATAGGGATGGACATGAGTATCTGGTTGAACGCGTCCGGCGTCGGCGTGAGAATGGCACCGCCGATAAAGGCGCCGAGTATCGCATACCGGCGATGCCTGGCAAGCGCTGCAGGAGACACAATATCGGCCCGAGCAAGAAAGAGTATGATCAGGGGAAGTTCAAAAATGGCCCCGAACGCAAGGATGAATTTCAGGCAGAAATCCGTATAGCTGCCGACCGCGAGCACCGGTGTCATATGTTCTGTCTTATATCCAAGCAAAAAAGTCAGGGCAAAAGGAAGAATGATGATAAAACAGAACGCAGCACCCATCAGAAAAAGAAAGGTCGACGTGACGACGAACGGTATGACATACTTCTTCTCTTTATCAACCAATCCCGGCCCAATAAAGCGCCACAACTGAAAAAATATCACCGGCAGTGAAACAACAGCAGCCGCGACCATGGATATTTTCAGGTGCATCCAGAAGCCTTCTGCCGGAGAGAGAAAAACGAGCGAAACCGGTTTTTTTGCGATCAATTTCAGGAACGGTTTCGCAGAAATGATCTTCAGTTCCGTGTTCAGCGGGAATACCAGGAGATCGAATATCCTCTCGGATATGTTGAACAGGACGATAAATGCGGCCCCGAGAAAAGCAACAGAGATCAACATGCGCTTGCGCAGTTCGGAAAGATGCACCATCAAAGGCATTTCGACCCGTTCCAAATTATGCCACCTCCTTCATCCGGGCAATATCGTCCTTTGGCGGCACGGCTTCAGCTGTTTCAGCTTTCTGAGTCAGCGCCTCAGGATCAATGTCCCTGATCACATGGTCCGCAGGGCGATCAGCGCTCACATCAACCTCTTTGAATTCACGGTCCACCTGCATTTTTACCGCTGAGATGCCCTTGCGGATCTCGATCATCCACTTGCCTGCTGTCCTGCCGAGCTCCGGCAGTTTCTCCGGGCCAACGACCAGCAGGCCGACAATAAAAATAATGACCAGTTCCTGAAAACCGATGTCAAACACCGGTGGCTCCTGTTGGCACTGACGGCGTCATCCACGTGCAAATCGGCCCTCTGTGGTTCCTAAGCATTTGCCCCGCTTTTTTCCTTTTCGCGGGAAGATCCTTCGGTAACACGCTGCCTGGTGGGGACATCAACTTCATCCGATTCTATCGACGCCTTTTTAAAATTTCTTATCGCCTTTCCCATGCCGCTTGCAAGCTCAGGAAGCCGTTTGCCTCCGAACAGGAACATAACTACAACGAGAATGACGACCAATTCCGGCATACCGAGACCAAACATACACTACCTCCTATGCAATGTGATGGTTCCGTGATCAGGACGGGGACCATGCCCCCACCCTGATCACGGTTGGAAAGCTTTTATGAGATGCGCTTAGTGCCCGGCCTTGAGAAGATCGAGCCCTGTTCCGAACGGACCGCTGGTCTTCGGTACGTTGGATCCATGGCAGTCAGTGCAGTTATTCTGGCTCGGGATTTCATTGGCAAAAACTGGAGCTTTTGTTTTGGCTTCAAATTTTCCGTCGGCCCACAAATTCAGGAGTTCAAGAGTCTTCATGCACATATCTGCGGCAAGCCTGCCGCACCGGTCCATCTGCTGAGGGCTCAGGAACCCGACGCCTTCTTTTTGCATCCACTTGCCGACCGAGAGATGGCAGAGGGGGGAATTGCTGACGCTCTGTGTCCTGATCTGGGCCTTCGGGTGATCGGGAACAAAAATCGGAAGCGATGTTGTTGCATAGAAATTGATCACTTCGTTATTGATAGCTTCGCCTACCTTGGGACCGGCGCACAGCGTTGACAGAACGCCCGCTCCTATCAGGGTCCCGCAGGTCCCGCCCCAGCCGGACGTTCCGCCGTGCGCAAACGTGGTCAACTCCATAGGGAAAGAGGCATACGGTTCCCCTATCTTCTTCCTCAGGATCTCAACGCCTCCGCTCAGGACAGCATAACTGCAGAAGCCCTTGAACCAGTTGTCATGGGCGATATTTCCCGCCTGCTTGATCTCCTCAGCCGTACATTTCTTGTAAGGCCAGGGAAGTGCCGCGGGGCTCGCTTTTGCCGCGTCCGCCTTTGAAAGGAAGCCAAGACCTCCGGCAGTCAGCGCAGCAATCCCCGCAACTCCTGCAGCCCCCTTGATAAGTCCCCTCCGGGACATCTTCTCATCAAAAATCCTTGTATCATCCATAAGCAGTAATTCCTCCATATGATAGTTTGTTCCGCTTCTCATGAAGCGTGCAGCGAACCGAATGCGATCTACCATCAAACAACAATAAAAAAGTTGGCTCCGCTCAGGAGGTATCATTCCGTGATTTCCGAAGCGGAGCCGAGTTTAACGGGAAGAAAAGCCTGAAGAAAGGCCTTCCTTATACAGGGATCACCTGTATCTCTGAAAAAGATTGCTCGGGAACTTCGGGATCAGCGGTTACGCTATGGGAGGACGGTCTTCTTTGACGACAAATACTGATGGCGGACGGAGATGACGTGATACATCCATGTATCCGATACATGCAAGAGGTGAAAGTTCACACAGGCATTCCTGTATCGCGGGGCTGCCGTGAGCGTTAATGGATATTCCCGGATGGGATGCAGTACAGACATCCAGCGCTGCGAGACATAATTCATCATCGATGGGGAGCACGGCAATACTCAGGGGCGCACATAGTGCAGAGATTATACCGATCAGAAGAAGTACGGCTATTTTTCTCATGCGCAAGAGTGTGCCAGTTTCCCATCCTTCTGTCAACGTCAAATTCAAATTATCAGATTTTCCCTGAGACAAAAAAGGCAGGGATTGTTTCCCTGCCTTTTTTGCAGCCTGATCGTTTATTCAGTCAGTCACGGAATATCTTATGCGTCAAACGTCGGCCTTGGGTAAAGCCCCGCTGCCTTGACAATGGGCTCCATGGCGGTTTCCCACTCGATCGCCTGGATATGCACGCCCTTGATGCCCGGGATCTCAAGCGCCTGCTGAATAAGCTCGACCGTGATTTTGATACCTTCCTGCTCCTGGAGCTCGCGCATCTTCTTCTTGTCATCGCCGGCTGCCTCTTTCGCCTTGTTCATCCGGTCGATGAGCGGCTTCGGCACGGTGACACCCGCAACGGATGAGTCCATATATTTAAGCATCATCGCTGATTTCGGAACGATGATACCCGCGAGGATCGCTGTCCGCTCATGAAGGCCAAGGTTCCGCGCTTTTTCCATCTGCGACCTGAAAAGATCCATGTCATAGATGCCCTGGGTCTGGATAAAGTCAGCACCCGAATCCACCTTCTTCTTCAGGTTGTACGGCCGGAAATCCATCGGGTCTCCCATAGGGGTCCAGGACGCGCCGATAAAGAACTTCGGTGCAACTTCGAGCTTGTCTCCACCCTGCTGGAGCCCTTCGTCCCTCATTTTCTTCATGATGCCGACCAGCTGACAGGTGTCTACGTCATAGACGTTCTTTGCGCCGGGATGGCCCTTCAGCTTTCCTGCGGCACTGAATTTCTGATGGTCACCTGCGATGCACAGACAATTCTTGAGACCAAGGGCCGCTGCGCCAAGAAGATCAGCCTGCATCGCTATCCTGTTGCGGTCACGGCAGGTCATCTGCATGACCGGCTCAAGCCCCTCACGGAGCGCAATGACCGCAGCCGCGATGCTCGATATGCGGACGACCGCGGTCTGGCAGTCCGTGATGTTCGCTGCATCGCAAAATCCCTTCAGGATGCCGGCTTTCTTGACCACCTCATGGGGATCGGCGCTCATCGGCGGTCCAAGCTCCGCGGTGACGGCCATTTTGCCGCTTGCTATGACTTTCTCAAGGTTGCTGCCGCTCTTCATCTATTTCCCCTCCGTTGCCGCGTTCTTTTCTTCCTTTTCCTCATACGCCCGGATATGCTCAAGCGATACCCTGCGCGGTCCTCCATGCGTGCCGGTCGACCAGTCACGGGGAGGCTGGACCTCAAGGAGCTTTTCGAGGGTACCGAGCTTTTTCATCCTCTCGACAATAAGGTACCATGCGCAGTCCGTCTGGTCGCTCACCTCGCACTTGCCGTTGTTCGTGCCGCCACAGGGTCCGTTCATGAGCGATTTGGAGCAGCGGACGATCGGGCAGATACCGCCGGTCAGATGCAGTATGCAGTTGCCGCATCCGCCGCAGAGTTCGACAAAGAACCCCGCCTCAGGAACTCCTCCGTAGAAGCTGGTGTTTATCCCGGGGTAAACGGGGATGGCCCCGGCAAGCCGGTCCGCAAGAAAGTTCACGCCGACGCCGCAGGCTGGCGAGAGAACGAGATCATAGGTCCTTACCTTCTCGTCAAGCGGCTCGAAGAACTCCGGCTCACAATGGCGTTCAATGGCAGCGCTATCCACCTGCATATCGACGCCCTCCTGGGCCGCCTTCATGCGGAGCATGGACGCGAGGATCTCCGCCTCCTTGCCGCCGCCGGCATGGCAGATCGCCACACAGGTGTTGCAGCCGTACACAAGGACCTTCTTAAAGTCCCTGACCATGCTCCAGATCTCATCAAATGGCTTCTGTTGGCCTACTATCATTGGTCATCACTCCTTTTATTATCCTTATGTGTCGCGTACCACATGGGCGATGGTCCCATCTGCCGTATCTTCTCCGTAAAATTGGTACAGATCTCTGCCCATTTCGGCCCCATGGCTGCTGACAGATTGTACATTTCTATCCTGGCGGGATCGATCCCCACCTTTGCCAGGAGCTTCTTGGCATATTCGATCCTGCGCGCTGCGAACTTATTACCTTCCAGGTAATGGCATTGTCCGACCAGTCAACCGGCGACGAACACACCGTCGATGCCGCGCTCAAACGCACGCAGCACATGGATGTGGTCGAGCTTTCCCGTACAGGGAAGCCTGATGATCTTCACGTTCGGCGGATAGGAAAGCCTCATGACGCCTGCGAGGTCGGCCGCTGCGAAAGCGCAGTAGTGGCACGCAAACGCAAGTACGTTCGGCTGCCATTCCGCAGGTATGTCCTGCGGTTTCTCTATCGTGGAAACCGGCGTCCGCTCTGTTGCTTCTGCAACGTCAGCCATCTATTGTCTCCTCTCTCTTCAATTAATTCACCACTCCCGGCTCAGACTCTGCAGCCGCATCGATCATGGCAAGGATCTGGTCATCCCTGAAGTTGTTCACCTGGAACGCCTTTGCAGGGCAGATGCCCGCACAGATGCCGCACCCCATACACTTGACCTCATTGTGCGAGATCTTGCCATCCTCAGCTATGTAGGGCGACCCGAAGGGGCACACCCTGAAACAGCTGAGGCATGACATGCAGAGCTCCCGTTTGTGTTTTGCGATAATGCCGGACACGGCAAGCTTCTCGTGCGAAAGAACAACACCTGCGCGCCCTGAGGCGGCAAGCGCCTGGGCGATGGTCTCATCGATGTTCTTGGGCGCGTGTCCCAGGCCGGCAACGAAAAGTCCTTCGCTCGGGAAGTCAACAGGGCGGAGCTTCACATGGGCCTCAAGGAAATACCCGTCAGGGTTTCTCGTGACCTTATACATCTCACCGACCCGGTCGGTAGACGGATGGGGTCTCAGACCTGTGGAAAGCACAAGCCAGTCAGCATCAAGGGAAAGCTCCTTGTTCAGCATGTAGTCCCATGTCCTGACATTGACCCTGCTGCCTGCGGGCTCAACCCGGGGTTTTCTGTCGACATCATACCGGGTAAAGATCACTCCCAGATCACGGGCTTTCTTGTAATAGTCTTCCCTCAAGCCATAGGTCCGGACATCCCGGTACAGGATCATTACCTCTGCGCCGGGATTACGCTCCTTGATCGCAATGGCATTTTTTACGGCGTCCTGACAGCAGATGCGGGAGCAGTACTGGTTCGGCTCTTCGCGTGAGCCGACGCACTGTATCATCACATACCGCTCACCTGATTTTGGCATCTCGCCTTCGGCAATCCTCTTTTCAAGCTGGCGCTGGGTGACCACATTCGGGCTCTGGCCGTAAAGGTATTCTGTAGGCTCGTACTCGACCCCGCCTGTTGCGAGGATGACAGCTCCATGATCTACCGTACTGCCGTCTGTCAACAAGGTCTTGAAATTCCCGACAAACCCGTCGGTCTTCTTCACCTCGACCCCGGTATGTACCGTGATCTTCGGGTGCTCCTTCACTGCCTCGATCCTGTCCTTCAGGAATTCCTGGACATCGAGGCCTTCGAGCGTCCGGTGGACGTTCTTCACCAGACCGCCGAGCTCATTGTCCTTTTCGATGACATACACAGGGAAGCCCTGGTCAGCAAGCGACAGAGCCGAGGTCATGCCCGCGATGCCGCCGCCGATGACGAGACAAGAAGGCGTCACGCCCACCGTTTCGCTCTGCAGCGGTTCCTGAAGTCGCGATTTTGCGACGGACATCTTCACGATGCCGATGGCCTTCTTGGTCGCCACCTCATTCTGGCCCTTATGGCACCAGGAGCACTGTTCGCGGATATCGGCAAGGTCAAAGAGATACTTGTTCAGCCCCGCCTCGCGGATCGTCTCCTGGAAAAGCTTTTCATGCGTGCGCGGCGTGCAGGACGCGATGACGACCCGGTTCAGGTTCTGTTCCTTGATCGTCTGTTTGATCATGTCCTGATTGTCCTGCGCACAGGCATAGATCGTATTGGTCACATAGGCCACGCCCGGCTGGTCTTTCACCGCGTTGACCACCTCATCGATATTGACGGTCGAAGAGATGTTCGTTCCGCAGTGGCAGACAAAAACACCGATCCTCGCTTCTTCGCCGGTAACGTCCTTTTCCGGGGGGAGCTCCTTCTCGACCGTCTCAGTCCCCCTGGCCTCGGCAAGAAGCGCCATAACGCTCCCGGCAACAGCACTGCCCTGTATTACCGTCTCCGGGATATCCTTCGGCCCCTGGTAGATGCCGGTGACGAAAACTCCCTCGCGGGACGTTTTGACCGGCGTGAAGGGTGACGTCTTTGCAAACAGGTACTCGTTGGTCTCTATGCCGAAGGTCTTCGCAAACTGCTCCGCGTCGCAGTGCGGCTGAAAGCCGACCGAGAGGACGACCATATCAAAGTTTTCGGTGACCAGCGTACCGTCCTCAGCAGCATATTTCATCACCAGGTCGCCGGTGCCGGGCTCCTCGCGCACTGCCGAGACCATGGCACGCTGGTATCTGACACCATATTCCTTTTTGGCCCTTTCAACATACTTGTCGAAATCCTTGCCGAACGCGCGCATCTCCATATAGAAGACGGTCGGCTCTATGTTCTTGTCATGCTCCTTGGCGATGATCGACTGCTTCGTGGCATACATGCAGCAGACCGATGAACACCAGGGGTTTGCGTTATGATTGTCCCGTGAGCCGACACACTGGATCCAGGCCACTTTTTTCGGGTGTCTTCCGTCAGAGGGCCTCTTGACCTCGCCTTTATACGGTCCTGACGCGGAAAGGATGCGTTCAAATTGTATGGAGGAGACAACGTTCTGCCAGCGGCCCAGACCGAGTTCCTGCCTTGCCCGTGCGTCATAGCGGTCAAGACCGGGACTCAGGATGATAGAGCCGACATTGAGCTCTATCTCCTTCCCCTTGTCCGCATAATTGATCGCCCCCGCCTTGCAGGCCTTTTCGCACAGCCTACAGCGCTTCCGGTCCGGATCGTTCAGGCAGAGACACTGGCTCGCATCGATCGCCCGCGTGTTCGGCACCGCCTGCGGGAAGAGCGAATAGACCGCCTTTCTCTGTCCGAGATTCTGGTCGAACTCGCTCGATACCTTCTTCGGGCACTTGACCTCACAGTCGCCGCAGCCTGTGCATTTGTCGGCATCGACATAGCGGGGTGCGACCTTCACCTTTACCCTGAAATCACCGGCATCGCCCTCAACCGACGAGACCTCTGCAAGCGTATGGACATCGATATTGAGATGCCGGCCGGCCTCTACCATCTTCGGCGATATCATGCACATCGCGCAGTCGCCGGTCGGGAAGGTCTTGTCCAGCATGACCATGGTCCCGCCGATGGAAGGGTCGCGCTGCACCATGTGCACCTTGAACCCGCTGTCGGCAAGGTCGAGTGCCGCCTGCATGCCGCCGATGCCGCCGCCGACAATAAGAACTGAACCGCGTTTTGTTGAATTCGATAACAGGCTCATATCAGTTTCAACTCCTTTAACAGCCCCATGGCATCAGTCAAATGCCGGTCGACCTGCATTTCTACGGGATCGAACCCCATGGAAATGCCGATGAGTTCCGTAATGAAATAGACCGGCAGCCTCTTTTCAAGACCATACTTCTGAGCAACCTGCTCCTGGTAAGCGTCAACATTGAACTGGCAGAGCGGGCAGGTGGAAACGAAACAGTTTGCGCCGCGGGCTACCGCGTCCTTCATGATCCGGGACATGAGGATCAGGGACTGGTCAGCGTCATTGACCGATGCTGACGCGCCGCAACAGTCCGTCTTGTAACTCCAGTCGACAGGCTCAGCCCCGAGGGACTTGCAGATGGTCTCCATACCCTGCGGGTTCTCCACATCGTCCGTCACATCAACATCGCAGGGAAAGCGGGTTAGCAGGCAGCCGTAATAGCAGGCCGGTTTGAGCCCTTCCAGTTTCTTATGTGCCTTGCCCGCAATCTCCCCGGACGTTGCGCGCGGCATGAGGACCTCAAGGATATTCGATACTTTTATCTTCCCTTCAACCTTATGGCCCAGCTCTTCGTTGATCGCGTCCTTGAGCCCGGGGTCACAGGAAAGTCTCTTTTGCGAAACGAGCGTCCTGCTGTAGCAGGATGAGCAGGGGATGACCATCTCGGAAAGTCCTGTTGCGTCAGCGATGCCGAGATTCCGCGCGGGAAGTGCGATAGCGAGGAAATCGTCCGTCTTGGCCGCGGCTGTTGCGCCGCAGCAGTTCCAGTCCTCGATCTCTTTCAGTTCGATGCCAAGGTTCCGGAAGACCATCTTGCACTGTACATCATAGAGTTGCGAAGAGGCGTGGAGAGAACAACCGGGATAATACGCCAGTTCCATGGTCATGCCCCCTTCCCCTGTCTTGCCTTCCGGTAAAGCGCCTTGACCTCCGCCTTGTTCTTTACCTGGTCAGCCTTTAAATGCATCCTCTTTTTCTTCATCATGGTCATGCCGAGTTTGGCCTGATTTTTTATTTCATCCACGATCGCGCCGAAATTGCCGCTTTTCATTTCCTTGACCGCGGTCCTGGTTTCGTAGATCCTCATGCCCTCGATCTCATTGAACCGGCCCATATGCTCCGTCGCCTGCATGAACGCGTTATGAAAGTCAGCTATCCTGGGGCGAAGCGGCTCAAGATGGGCTGCCTTGGACATCTGCTTGAGCGTCTCCGTGATGCGGGCGGTCTGGATATTATTGGGACAACGCGTCCCGCAGGTATAGCATGCTACGCACTTCCAGACCAGGAGGTTACTGAGCGCTTCTTCTTTGTCGCCGAGGAGTACCATCCTTATGAGCCTGTCCGGTGTTACACCGGTTTCTTCGCCCACCGGACACCCCGCCGCGCACCTGCGGCACTGATAGCAGGCCAGCAGGTTTTGCCCTGACCTCTCAGCAACCTCCTGGAGGAGGGATTTGGCACTTGTAGCCTCATATTGTAATGTTTTGGCTGACATAACTTGTTCTTTTGCCTCCATTCAGCATTCTTGAAACAGACAACTGACCGTCAACTCATTGGTTATTTAAGCGTATGTTTAATTATAAACATTTTACTATATTATTTCCAATTAACGTTATTTCATGATGTGTTACGTCTGAAAGCCGGATCAGCCTTTTCGTTACAGACCGGCTGCCAGTTTCGCGGACTTTACCGTATTTTTCATGAGCATCGTGATCGTCATCGGGCCAACTCCGCCGGGAACCGGCGTGATCGCACCGGCAATCTCCTTGGCAGCGTCAAAGTCAACGTCTCCCTTCAGGATCGGCACCATCTTACCGGTCTTTTCGCTCTTCTTTTCGCCGACACGGTTGACGCCAACATCTATCACGCACGCCCCGGGCTTGATCCATTCTGGCTTCACGAGGCCCGGCACCCCTGCTGCAACGATAAGGATATCCGCACGCTTGCAGTGTTCTTCGAGGTTCTTTGTACCGGTATGAACAATGGTGACCGTTGAGTTGGCGCCTCTGCCCTTCTGGAGCATGATATTGGCGATCGGCTTGCCGACGATGTTCGAGCGGCCGACAACGACCACCTCGGCACCGGATGTCTCAAACCCGGCACGTACGATCAGTTCCTGGATCCCGGCAGGGGTGCAGGGAAGGAACTTTGCCTCTTTTCCACCGATCATGAGCCGGCCGACGTTGACCGGATGGAACCCGTCCACGTCCTTGTCAGGATCGATGGCATTGAGGACCTTCTTTTCGTCTATATGTTTCGGCAACGGAGCTGAACGAGGATGCCATGGATCTTCGGATCCTTATTGTATTTGTCAATGAGTTTCAGAAGGTTCTCCTCCGAGATATCATCGGGCTGATCATCCTGGATAGAATGGAACCCGAGCTCATGAGCGGTCTTCTGCTTCGCGGTGACATAGCTCACCGAGGCAGGATTATGCCCTACCAGAATGGTAACCAGACCCGGTACCACACCGGCCTTCCCCTTCAGTTCATCAACCTCTTTCTTCAGTTCCTCGCGAATCTGTGCGGCGACTTCAGTACCACTGATGATCTTTGCTGACATGATATTCCTCCTCTTGCATGGTGTCAGTGTTCCGTATCTGTGCCACTGTCACCAACCTGGTTTTAGTCGTTCTTCCTGATCAGCCCCAACAGTTCCTGACGCGTCGACTCCTTGGACCTGAATATACCCCGTACGGCCGAGGTCACGGTACGGGCACCCGATTTTCTCAGACCTCTCATAGAAAGACAGAGATGTTCCGCGTCAATCACCACCATGGCTCCCTTTGGTCTCAGTTTTTCCATGATGATGTCCGCAAGCTTGGCGGTCAGACGCTCCTGGACGGTAGGCCGCTTGGCAAAGATCTCGAGCGCCTTGGCAAGCTCGCCGATGCCTGCGATCTTGCCTGCGCCCGGAATATAGGCAACATGGGCCTTGCCGATAAACGGCAGAAGATGGTGCTCACAGACGGAATAAAAGGGGATATCTTTCAACAGGACGAGTTCTTCGTGGCTTTCACCCTCGATATGCTGCAGGATCTCTTCTGTCGGGGTCTCAAGGCCGGAAAATATGTCCTGATACATCCTGGCGACCCTTCCGGGCGTGCCTTTCATCCCGGGCCTCTCCGGGTCTTCACCGATACCTTCGATTATGAGCCTGACCCCTTTTTCGATCTTCTTGATATCCACGCGAAATCTCCCTGATTTACCCTAAAAAAGGCACCTGATTTTAGCACGGCACAAAAAAAGAAGTCAAAAGACTTGTTTATAAGTATATTTTATTTACTTATAGATTGCTGCTTGTCCTCATTCGGCCGGCAATGCTATCTTATGGTATGCACGCAGGTTTTTTCCAGTTCAATACGGCATTCGGCAGGAAGCGGGAAAACTTTGAAAAAGTCAGGGCAGCGGCAAGGACTGCATCCCCCGGCCTGCTTGTCCTGCCCGAGTTCTTCGCCACCGGCTATCAGTTCATCTCGCAGGATGAGGTTGCGGAACTTGCAGAGCCTGTTCCGCGCGGTGAAACCACGGAATTCCTCGTATCGCTCTCACAGGAGCGGGACCTTTACATCGTTGCCGGGCTGCCTGAGCGCGGAGGTGACATGTTCTACAATTCCGCGGTGCTGACCGGCCCTGAAGGTTTTATCGGGAGTTACCGCAAGACCCATCTTTTCCTGGAAGAAAACGTTTTTTTCATGCCCGGAGATTCTGGGTTCAGGGTCTGGGATACGAAGATCGGCAGGATAGGCATCATGATCTGCTTTGACTGGTTCTTCCCCGAGGCAGCGAGGACCCTGGCACTCAAGGGAGCAGAGGTGATCGCGCATCCGTCAAACCTTGTCCTGCCGTACTGCCCCCAGTCCATGCCGGTCAGGTGCCTGGAGAACAGGGTCTATGCAGTAACGGCGAACCGCATCGGAAGAGAGAAGCGAAAAGAGGGCCCTGAGCTCTCGTTCATCGGCCAGAGCCAGATAACCTCACCCCGCGGAGAGATCCTGGTGCGTGCAGGGACTGATGATGAAATATTGCTTGCCTCGGACCTGGACCTCGCATTGGCACGAGACAAGAAGCTGAACCAGTACAATGACCTGTTCAGGGACAGGAGACCCGGCCTCTATACCTCATGAGCTATTCCACGCCGCTTCCCGTCGCAGCGATTACTTCCCGGACCGCTTCGGACAATGCTGAACTGAGGGCTTTTGCAAGGCCCGCATAGTCCTTTGTTTCCAGCTGCACCTTCCGGCGTACTGTCATGCGGCGGATATTTTTGCCATCCGCGGCTGAGATCTCTGCATCGAGTTCGAGCTCACCGTATGATTCGTCAACACGCTCGAAGCGCTTGAGATTGACAGTCAGCGCAACAGAACCTGCTGCAGCTGCGTGGGACACCCTTACCTGCTGAAAACGCGCCGCAAGCGCGTCCTGGAAAATATCCCTTACCATATCCGCAGGAGGCGACTCCCATTTCGCATAGCCCGATATCTCGAGCTGATAGGGAGAGAGCCGATGGGCGATGTATGGCTGCGCAAGATAACGGGGGGACTGCACCCTGAGCGTGACCATGCCCTGCTTTCCGGACTGGGCGGAACCGCTTTCCGCCGGCACATACAGGCTGTAGATCTTTGTCTCCGGCATGGAACATGACGACATAAAGAGCAAACAGAGAATGATGCATGATCTCATACGCACGTTAATCACCCTTTCCCTCCTTGTAGATGACGCTCCACGGCTTTCTCTTCAACTCATGGATGAGCTCCTGCAGTTCGTCGGTCGTCCGCGTCATAGTGGCCAGGAGCGCATCCAGGTTCCCGGATTGCAGGTCAACGGCCTTGTCAACGGTCTTCGCTGACTTCTCTATGCTGCTGATCATGCCCTCCGCCTTCTCCAGGTCCTCACGCGCCTTCTTCAGGACCTCGCTGAACTCAGCCTTGTTATTCCTGACCAGACCTTCAAGTTCGTCGAGCACCGCCGAGAGCTTGTCCGTGGTAGTACGGATGCTCGTCGCGATCCTGTCAACATTGGACGAGGCAGAGACCATCGCCTTGTTGGTGTTGCCGAGGAGGGACTCCATCTGCCTGATATTTTCGGGACTGAACACTTTGTCCATGTCCCTGATGAGCGTATCGAGGGACCGCGAAAGGCCTTCGACCTTTGCCATGATGGTGCCGAAGTCCACCACCTCTCCGGAAGGTATCACATCACCTACCCTGATCCGCTCATCCACCGTATCGTTCACGGTGAGAAGCAGATAGATGTCACCCACAAAGCCTACCTGTGTTATGAGGGCTTTGGTCCCCTTGTAGATCGGTTTGCCGCGTTTGATGCCGATCTCGATAACGACCGATTCTCCCGCACGCCCGGGTTCCCTGACAGCAAGCACCCTGCCGACTCTCACCCCGCCGAGCTTTACCTGGGCTCCCGGTTCAAGTCCCGCAGCGTTCTTCACCCTGATCGTGTAGTGGTCGAATTTCTCGAGGAACTGACCGCCGCCGATGAGGATCACCACGAGGGTGAGAAGAACCATGGATATTACAATGATAAGCCCCGCCTTTATTTCATCCCGCATCATCTCCCCCTTATGTTGTCAGTCCCCTGCAATGACCCTGAAGTAATCATCCGGAGAATAGATTTCCTGCTCGGACTTCCGCTCGAGGAACATCCTGATCCTCGGATGGTCAGAGGCCCTCAGTCCTTCGAGCGTGCCGGCAAACAGTATATCCCCCTTGTCGAGCATGATAATATGATCGGCTATCGTGAAAACACTCGGCAGCTCATGGGTCACAACGACGATCGTCATCCTGAAAACATCCCGCAGCTTAAAGATCAGTTCGTCAAGACCGGCAGCAGTGACCGGGTCAAGACCGGCAGAAGGTTCATCAAAAAAAAGTGTCTCGGGATCGAGGGCAAGGGCCCGCGCAATGCCCGCCCGTTTCTTCATCCCGCCCGAAAGCTGCGACGGGAAAAAATGATCGAACCCGGAAAGTCCCACAAGGTCGAGTTTCATGCGCACCATGATCTGCAGGGTCGACTCGTTTATTTTGGTATGCTCCCTGATCGGCAGCGCCACATTATCCGCTATGGTCATGGAATTCAGCAAAGCTGCACCCTGAAACAGCACGCCCATCCTTCCCCTCACGGTATCCATCTCAGGCTCGGTCAGCGTGGTGATCTCCCTGCCGTTTATGCTGATGCTCCCTTCAGACGGTTTGAGCAGGCCGATCAAATGCTTCAGAAGCGTGCTCTTTCCGCATCCGCTGCCGCCCAGGATAACGGTCGTCTTCCCCTTCGGGATGCTGAACGTAAGACCCTTCAGCACCTCCCGGTCGCCGTACCGCGTCCTGAGCCCTGAAACCTCTATAGCGTGTTCCATACCTGAATCCCGGCCCTCAGGTGAAATAGTAAAAAAGCATGGTAAAGAAAAGATCGAAGATGATCACCAGAAAGATCGAAGCAACGACCGACGAAGTCGTCCGCCTGCCGACCTCCTCCGCGCCGCCCTCAACCTTGAACCCCTGATATGCGCCCACAATGGTTATAACGATACCGAATGCCCATGCCTTGATCAACCCGGTAAAAACATCCTTGACCAGGAGCGCATTGATGCTCTGCTGATAATAGTTATACGGATGTATGTCCAGCACGGAGACAGACAGGAGAAACCCTCCGGAAATACCGATAACATCGGACAGCATGGTCAGTGCCGGCACCATGACCATAAGGGCTATCAGCTTCGGGCTCACCAGGAACCGTATCGGGTTGATGCCCATGGTAACGAGGGCATCGACCTCCTCGGCAGCCTTCATGGAACCGATCTCGGCAGCAAAGGCAGATCCGCTCCTGCCGGAAACGATGATCGCCGTGAGAATGGGGCTCAGCTCCCGCGTCAGGGATACGCCGACAAGATTGGCCACATAGATCAGCGCTCCAACCCGCTTAAGCTGATAGGCTGCCTGCAGTGCCAGGATGATACCGACAAAAAAGGAAATGACCGCGACGATCGGCACGGAGTTATATCCTGCCTTGACCATTTCGGAGACCGTCGCCCTGACGCGCACGGGTTTACCCCTGAAGGGGGAGATGAATGTCCAGTAAAAGGTATTGTTAATGATGCGGGAAGCGTCGGCGATGTCTTTCCGCAGGGTGAAGGCCATCTAGGCGACCGGCAATGGCATGCGTTCAGCGGTCAACAGCATCATCCAAGCTGGCATATATCTCGAACACCTTGTCAAGCTTGGAGAACGAGAATATCTCCAGGATATCCCGCGGTATCTCCGAAAACTGCAGCCTGCCGTTATATGTCTTCATATGCTTCAGTCCTTCCACAAATGTGGCGATCCCGGAACTGTCGATATAGGAGACGTCCCTGAAATTAACGATGAGCTTCTGCGGCCTGTCCTTGATGAGGACAAGAAGTTTCTCCCTCAGGACCGGCGATGAATGCATATCGATCTCGCCCGTCAGCGAGACGACCATGTTTCCCCTGTAATCTCCCACCTCAATCTTCATAAATGCTCCCGGTATGTTTGATCAGCAGAAGGCGGTTCCCTGCTTTTCTCTTCGGATCATAGGCAACCTCGTCGAACACCCTTTTTATGAAATGAAGCCCGAGGCCGCCCGGCCGTACATCGTCAAGATCGCGCCCCCTCATCAGCTCCGGCCTCACTTTTTCCCCGTTATCCTCTATCGCAATACGGACGGCCTATCCTGACAGGGAATATTTTACAATAATCCTTTGGGACGTGTCTCCATGGTAAGCATGCTTGATGACATTCGAGCAGGCTTCGTCCACGGCAAGCCTGAGGTTTCCGGCCAGTTCCTCCTCGAGACCGCAGATGCCGCAGAACCGGAACGTGACATCGCGGATCAGGCTAAGATACCGGGGGTGGGAAAATACCCGGACGGTCAAATCATCGATCATATGCCATACCTCATCTCGACAATGGTGAGGTCGTCTGCCCTGTCCGCAGCGCCGGTAAAATCGGTCACAAATCCTGCGATGAGATCCGTTAGCCGGTCCTCCCGTCCGTTGCGAACGGCAAAGGAAACAATGTCATCAAAACAGAGCCTTTTTCCGCCGCCGTCTTTGGCATCAAAAGCCCCGTCCGTCATCATGATAAGCCGGTCCCCCGGTGAAAGTATGAGATCCGTCACCGGGAAGTCGGTATCCATGATCCCCGCAGGAGGTCCCGCATCAGGGTTCACGACCGTAACTCCCGCCGGCGTGATATGAAGAAAAGGAGGATGGCCTGCAACGGCAAGAGCGACTGCGCCGGACCTTTGGTCAGCGATTGCATAGATCGCGGTCAGGAACATTCCCCGCGGCGTATCGGAAAGCTGCTGGTTGAGACGCCGGAGCACAAGACCGGGGTCCGCGGTGCCATGCGCCTGATATCTGAAATCACTCATTACCTTTGCCATGAAAAGCGCAGCGGAGACCCCCTTTCCCGATACATCCCCAATGAATATCCCGGCCATGCCGGGCAATGGCTCCACAAAATCGTACAGGTCTCCGCCGACGTGCCGGGCCGGCAGGGTGAACCCTGAAAGCCGTATCTGACCAAATACCTTAACCGGGGTGTCTGGCAGAAAACTCCGCTGGATGGTCGCAGCAAGTTCAAGCTCCTGTCTGAGACGCTGCCGCTCAAGCGCATCCTTATGATACAGGGCATTTTCCATGGCCACCGCGACCTGCCTGCAGAGCGCCTGGAATAACTCGAGGTCATGGCCGGAAAAACTATCCCGCTCCCTGGGGTTCAGGATCTCAGCCACGCCAAGCAGCCCTCCCCTGCCGAGCAAAGGTACTGCAATGAGGCTCTTTGTGGTAAATCCGGTGAGGTCGTCCGCACGCGAGAAGAAACGATCATCTCTCGCAGCATGCTCCACAAGCACCGGTTCGCAGTTCTCGGCAACCCACCCCGCTATGCCCTCACCCAGCCCGAGCGTCACATGCCGTTTCAGTATCTCTCCGTCACGGGCATCGCTGCCCATCGCCACGTCGAACTCGAGCCTTCCGGTCTTATGGTTGAACAGAAGGATAGAGCAGGCATCGGCGCGCATGACGTGTTTTGCCTTTTCCATGACGAGTGCCGTCAGTTCGTTCAGATCGAGCGTGGAAGATATGATCGCCGATACATCGATAAGCATCTGCAGGTCATTGACCCGTTTTTCGAGTCCGGTCAGGCGGTCATCAGGCGTGACTCTCTTTTCGCTCTCCCCCATATATGCTAATTGAATAACAGATTCATCGCGAGTTTTCAAGGAAAATACGAAAGTTAGCTATTGTCATTGACCGGACCGAGAAGGTAAAATCCCTGTAGCGGGGGTGTGATGAAGAAACTCTTCCTTTGGGCATTTGACCGGGAAAAAGACCACAGGCTTTCGATCCTTCAGCGGGTGAACCTCTTTAAGGGACTTCGCCGCAACTTTCTCATGAAACTCCTTGTCGATCTTGTTGAAAAAGAATATCAGCAGGGGGATGTCATCTTCACTGAAGGTGAACCGGGAAAGGCCCTTTATATCATTCTTGACGGCTCTGTCTCGATCGTAAAGAAATGCGGCAGTGAGGACAAGGTCCTTGCGACCCTTTCCATGGGCTCCTTTTTCGGCGAACTCGCCATCATCGATCAGATGCCCCGCTTCGCGTCGGCAATCGCATTGGAAAAAACGAACCTGCTGATCATGTACAAGTCTTATTTCGACGATCTCATTAGGAGCAGCAATACGATGTCGGCCCATCTCTTGCTGAATATTGTTGAGCTTCTTTCCGCCTATATCAGAAAGAACCATGCAGTGCACATGAGTGACCGAGATGAGATATCCTGAAGAAGAGTTCCTGCGGGAGATCAAAAAGATCCACCACCAGACTCCCCGCTGGGTCATTGGGCTGATCGCGGTCGGCGTACTGGTTGTCCTTGCCTGGTATACCGCAGGTCTTTTTGCCATTCTTCTGATATCGGGAATAATCGCCTATCTCTTCTCATCGCTCATCAAGAGGATCCAATACTTCGGCATCAGAAGAAATGTGGCAGTTGCGGTCCTCTATGCCGCAGCCTTCCTCTTATTGATAGGCGCTGACGTTCTGTTTCTTCCCTATCTGAAGCACGAATCCGAGAATCTCACGACACGCCTGCCCGACATCTCCCGGCAGGCTGAAGATGCCTTCAGCGATCTGAAAGGGTATCCGTTTGCCGAAGAACTTGTCGATAAGGTCCTTGAAGGCATTGCGCGCCCCGGCCATCTGCTCAGCAGGGTGTTGAATCTGCCCGAACTGTTCAGCCAGGCGGCATCTCTTGCCTTCGCCCTCATCCTCATTCCGTTCTTTACCTTCTTTATACTCAAGGACTGGCCTGATATGCTGAAAGCAGTGATGCGGCGGCTGCCGGCAGCATATGTCGAAACAGCGGTCGCCACTCTTGAGGAGATAAATGTCCTGGCCGGCAAGTACCTTCGCGGGCTCGCCATAGACTGTTTCTCGGTCGGCTGCATAGCATCGGCGGGACTCTGGATGATGGGGATCAGCTATCCCTTTACCCTGGGGGTCATCACCGGAGCTGCCAATGTCATACCCTACGTTGGCCCTGTCATTTCCTGCACCGCAGCCGCATTGATCGCCTTCGTTCAGTTCAAAAGTGCGGGTGCGGTTGTACATGTGCTGGGGCTCTATATCGTGGTCAAGCTCGCCGACGATTTTTTCATTCAACCGATGACCATAGGCAGGAGCGTGAGGCTCCACCCCATGCTGCTGATCATAAGCATAATCGCCGGACAGAAGCTCTTCGGCATCCTGGGGATGATCCTGGCCGTTCCGGCGGTGACCATACTCCAGAAGATCGCGCAGATCCTTCTCGATCACCGGCAGCGCTTGCGCTCACGGACCGCCCCTTCAGCACATATTCAGAAGATAATCGTTTAATATAGAGCCATGCATTTTTTTAAGGAGATACACAGCAAGTATGCCGAATTAAGACGAAAATTCATATTTGCCGTCGGCCTTGTCCTTCTCGTTGTATCCTTCGGCACGGTGGGGTATATGACGATCGAACGGTGGGACTTCATCGACGCTCTGTACATGACGGTCATCACCCTCGCCAGTGTGGGATTCAAGGAGATCCACGATCTTTCATTCATCGGCAGGATTTTTACCATGTTCCTCATCATCGGCGGCGTTGGTTCGGTGGCCTATGCGCTCAGCACAGGCGCCAAGATCATCCTTGAAGGTGAACTGCAGGAAGTATACGGGAGGCGAAGATTGGAAAAGAAGATCAGGGAACTAAGCAATCATTACATCGTGTGCGGCTATGGCAGGATGGGAAAGATCATCTGCAGGGAACTGCATGAAAAAGATATCCCCTTCGTGGTGATCGAAAAACTGGAGGATGTTCTTACGAGAGACGATGACCTCCTTGTCTATCCGGGAGATGCGACAAAGGATGAAGTGCTCAAAGAGGTCGGCATAGAGCGGGCGAAAGGATTGATATCGGTTCTTCCCACGGATGCAGAGAATCTTTTTGTCGTCCTCAGCGCCAGGGTCCTGAACCCGAAACTTACCATCGTTGCCAGGGCGGGGGAAGAGGGGTCCGAGCAGAAACTGCTTCGTGCCGGGGCGGACAAGGTGGTCTCGCCGTACCAGATCGGCGGTCTCAGGATCGCACACACGGTCCTCAAACCTGCCGTTGTCGATTTCATCGAATTTGCCACGAAGAGCGGCAACATAGACCTTCAGATGGAAGAGGTAAGCATTGGTGAAAAATCGCAGCTCGTCGGAAAGACGCTTGATGAATCGGGCATAGGGAGAGAACTCGGCATCATCATTGTTGCGATCAGGAAACCAAACGGTGATATGATGTTCAATCCGACGTTCCGGAGCGCCATCAGGGAAGGGGACATGCTCATCGCCCTCGGAGAGATATCGAAGTTAAAAGTGCTCGAAGAGCTTGCAGCACAACGCTCATAAATTATTCTATCGGAGGAGATCATGAAAAAGACACTATTCGTACTTCTGCTTGCAGCTATGCTTTCCGGCTTGTACGGCTGCGGGTACAATACCATGCAGGCGAACGAGGAGGCTGTCAAGGCTGCATGGGGCGACGTCGAATCAGCCTATCAGCGCAGAAACGACCTCATACCGAACCTGGTCGAGGTCGTTAAGGGATATGCAAAGCACGAGAAAGAGACCTTGCAGGCAGTGACCGAGGCAAGGGCAAAGGTTGGCAGCATCCAGATGTCCAGGGCCCTGCTCGACGATCCGAAGGCGTTCACCCAGTTCCAGGAGGCGCAGGGGGCCATGAGCAGTGCCCTCTCCCGGCTCATGGTGGTGGTCGAACAATATCCCGATCTCAAGGCCAATCAGAACTTCCTGGATCTTCAGCACCAGCTCGAAGGCACAGAGAACAGGATCAACGTTGCCCGCTCCCGCTATAACAAGACGGTCGAGACCTTCAACACATCCATCAGGATATTCCCGAACAGCATCACGAACTCTGTACTCCTGCACCTGAAGCTGAAGGAACCGTTTAAGGCGGAAGCAGGTGCGGAAAAAGCGCCGAAAGTTGATTTCAGCAAGTAGCCGCCTGTCCGGCATGGATGCCTCCCGCTTTGCCGGGAGTCTTTTCGACCGCGCTAAGCTCGTTCCGCGGCAGCCGGTAAACTCGTCCCTTTTGGACTCGGACAGTACCGGCTGCCTGACGCTTCATTTCGCCAGGCAGCAGTACCCGGAAAAACTCCATATCGCTCGCGGCAGCCTTGTCGGGCATGCATTTATCATCTTGTTGTTGTGTTTCTTCCTGCAGGGAAATTCCTGTGCCCTTGACGTCCCGGGACTGACCGGCCATGTCAATGACCATGCGGGCATGATCTCCCCGCAGACCAAGGCAGTACTCGAGAATGAACTGCGCGCATTTGAGCAGTCGGATTCGACGCAGATCGTGATCCTTACCATCCCTTCCCTCCAGGGAGAAGCGCTCGAAGAGTACAGCATGAAGGTTGCCGACGCCTGGAAGATAGGACAGAAAGGGAAAGACAACGGCATTATCTTTCTCGCGGCACAACAGGAGCGAAAAACGCGCATCGAGGTCGGCCGCGGACTTGAAGGCAAGCTGACCGATCTCATGGCAGGCAGGATCCTTGACCTCGTGGTCAAGCCCCGCTTCAAGAGGGGCGATTTTGACGGAGGGTTTGTCAGCGGAGTTCATGCCCTGATCGACGCAGTACGCGGCGAGTTCACGCCGAATACCGGGGAAGAAAAAGCCCATTCGCGGAACAGGGATATGTCGTCGCGGTTCATAACCTTCCTCATATTCGGCGGCATAGCCCTGCTCATGCTGGGTAGCATCTCGCGTTTCCTTTCTGCCGGGGTCGGTGCTGTCGGGCTGCCGGCCATGGTCCATATGATCCTCTCGCCGCTCGGACTGACCGCTGCTGTGATCATCGGAGTTGTCGGCCTTATCGCGGGACTTCTCCTGCCATCGCTTTTTTCCGCAGGCGGCCGCGGGTATCATGGCGGTGGATTTGGCGGGTTTTATGG
>VEOY01000082.1 GCA_012026685.1 Nitrospirota bacterium | reverse complement strand
GTCTCGGTCGTTACGTGCAGACACGCAGCGAGCCGGAGGCCCTTCAGCGGCTTTTCTTTCGCGAACCGTTCCCTGATGGAACGGAGCACCGGCATCTCCCTGGCTGCCCATTCGATCCTGAGAGCGCCCTTCTTTGCAAGATTGATATCCTTCACGTCATGCTTTACCATGTAACCTCCAATTCAGGTAAAGGTACAGGCAGAGATTAAGAACAGGAAGTTTCTTTACCTCTACCTTTGCCTCTTTCCTGCTTCATTAAATTCCTGCCTCTTTTCTCAGTGTCTCCGCCTTGTCCGTCAGTTCCCACGTGAAATCCGGGTCATTCTTGCCGAAGTGTCCGTACGCCGCGGTCTTTTTGAAGATCGGCCTCCTCAGCTGCAGATGATCGATGATCCCCTTTGGCGTGAGGTTGAAATTGCTCCTGATAAGCTTTGCGATGATCTCTTCCTTTACCTTGCCGGTACCATAGGTATCAACGAGGATCGAGACCGGCTCCGGCACACCGATCGCATAGGCAAGTTGCACCTCGACCTTGTCCGCGAGTCCTGCAGCGACAATGTTCTTTGCGATATAGCGGGAGATATAGGCTCCCGAACGGTCAACTTTCGTTGGGTCCTTCCCCGAGAAAGCGCCGCCTCCGTGGCTGCCGACGCCGCCGTAGCTGTCAACAATGATCTTTCTGCCGGTTAGGCCCGTGTCGCCCATGGGCCCGCCCACGACAAAGCGGCCCGTCGGATTGATATAATATTTCACGGTCTCTTCGTCGAGCAGTTCCTTCGGCACGACCGGCCTGATCACCTTTTCGATGATGTCCTCCCGCATGTCCTTCATGTGCACCTCAGGACTGTGCTGAGAGGACACGACAACCGTATCGATGCGGAACGGCTTCCCGTCCCGGTACTCGACAGTCACCTGCGATTTGCCGTCAGGTCTGAGATATCCGAGGATATCCTTCTTCCTCACCTCGGAGAGCCGCATCGCGATCTTGTGCGCAAGCATGATCGGCATGGGCATCAGTTCCGGGGTCTCATTGCAGGCATATCCGAACATGAGACCCTGGTCACCCGCACCCCCGGTGTCCACACCCATCGCGATATCTGAAGATTGCTGGTCTATGGACGTGATGACCGAGCAGGTTTCATAATCGAAGCCGTATTTGGCCCGGGTATATCCGATGTTCTTTATTGTCTCGCGAACGATGTCAGGGATATGCACGTAGCATGTTGTTGATATCTCTCCGGCGACAAAGGCAAGACCGGTTGTCACCATGGTTTCGCATGCCACCCTGGCCACAGGGTCCTGCGCTATGATCGCGTCAAGGATAGAGTCCGATATCTGGTCAGCTATCTTGTCAGGATGGCCTTCCGTAACGGATTCGGACGTGAAAAAGTAGTTCTTTCTGGGCATGGGCGTACTCCTTTCAAAAAACGTAATTTTATATTTTATATTTTCTTGCCAAAAAAATACAAAGACATTGCTTTCATTCCCTGATACCATGGAATCAGGGAATGAAAGGAGCGGCTGCCATGAAAAAGATACTTGCGGCGTACGACGGCTCAAAAGAATCGGAAAAAGCTGTCCTGACGGCTATTTCTCTTGCGCGGGAGTTCGGATCATCTCTGACCGTGATAGCGGTCATACCGGAACCCTATCTTGCCGAAGTGGTGGAATTTGACCGGATGCGCATCATCGACACCCTCAGTAAAGATGCCAAGAATGCCCTTGCCGGACTCAGGGAACGCGCGACCGGTGTCGCCCGGATAAAAACGCTGATCAAATTCGGCAGCCCGGCAGTCGAGATACTTGATGCGGCGGAGAAGATAAAAGCGAGTCTCGTCGTTACCGGGTCACACGGCAGACACGGCGCCCGCAGGTTCCTGCTTGGGAGCGTTTCATCAAAGATCGTCGATAATGCTCCCTGCTCGGTCCTTGTGGTGAAATAGCTGACGCAGGTGATGGTGCGTCAGACCGGAAATGACCGCATCAGCGCAACAAGCATCACCGGACAAATTCCTTGAGCATGTCGTCAAACCTCTTCGGCGTAAAACCGAAATTCAGTTCTATGGCATCCCGTGCGCCGATATTGTCCTGTTCGAGAAGACGAAGCTGATCCGTCGTAACCAGCGGAGACGGCATAAAACGGTTCAGGACCGAAGTGCCCAGCTTCACGAACCCCATCGGAATGCTGAAAACAGGCTTCCTGTACCCCATGGCATTTGAGAGGTGTTCAACGATCTCCCGGTAGGTCAGATACTCCGGTCCGCCGATCTCGTACGTACCGGAAAAGCCTTCAGGATCATCGATGACCCTGCGTATGCATCTCAGCCAGTCCTTGATGTAGACAGGCTGGAATTTCGCTTCACCTTTGCCCGGCAGGGGCAGAACCGGCGAGAGTTTTATCATATCTGCAAGTTTCCTGGTGAATCCGTCCCAGGGGCCGATAATGAGCGACGGCCTGAAGATCGTGCAGGGAATGCCGCTCTGCTTCACAATATTCTCAGCCTCTGCCTTCGTTCTCAGGTATCCCGACCATGATCCGCTGTCTGCCCCGAGGGCTGACTGATAGAAAAAATGCCTGACGCCGGCCCTTTTTGCCTCGGCAACCAGGCTCTTTGTCCCGTTGACATGAACTGTTTGAAAGGTAGCCGGTCCCTTTTCTTCAAGGATACCGACGAGATGTATGACAAAGTCGCCCTGATGGAGGATACCGTCCAGTGTATCGGGTCTGGTGATGTCCCCGCGGACCACACGGCAGCCTTTCGAGAGAAGTGCATTCGAGGCGGTTTCTGAACGCGCAAGACAGGAAAAGTCGCTTCCTGCAGAAAGCAGGTTGTCGACAAGATGTCCGCCGACAAAGCCCGATGCTCCCGCAATGACGATCATGGGGTCCTCCGGGTGTTCCCGTGATCAGGAACCGGGCAGCAGCCCTGCATTGCCTTCAGGGTCCGGGCCCGGCCCCATTATCTGTTCATAAGTTCTTTGAATTTTCCGAACGAAAGATCTTCTATCTCTTTATGCATGCTTTTGCCATGAGCATCCATGGTCACGATGGCAGGGAACGACTCAACCTCAAAGAGCCACATTGCTTCGGTCGCGCCGAATTCCTCGAGCAGCCAGACATTGAGCGTTTTCTTTATTCTGTCAGCAAGATAAGCGGCAGCTCCCCCAACAGTATGCAGGTATACACAGCCAGCTTCCTGCATTGCCCTCAGAGTATTCTCGCCCATCCCGCCTTTTCCCATAATACCGCGCAGACCGTACTGCCTGATCACGTCTGCTTCGTACATCTCGACGCGTATGCTGGTTGTCGGGCCTGCTGCAACCACGTTATATCCCGTATCCGTCTTTCGCATGATAGGGCCGCAGTGATACAGCACCGAACCCGCCAATTCGAAGGGTATCTCTGTCTTTTGTGGACGTTTTTCGACAAGATATTTATGCACCTTGTCCCTTCCGGTAACCAGGGGGCCGTTCAGCAGGATGATGTCCCCGGCCCTGAGAGAGGCAACGTCTTCAGCGGACAGAGGCAGGGTGAGACTCTTCGGACTTACCATATCAGTCGTCCTCTTCGCATAGCCCAGCATCCAATGGAAACGTCCACAAAATACGATGCCGGATGACGGTGGTTGACCCCGATCTTCACGCCAAGCGCCGTTGTCCTGCCGCCAAGACCCATGGGGCCTACACCGAGGCGGTTGATATCCGCCAAGAGCCGCTGCTCAAGCTCTGCAAGTTCAGCGACCTTGTTGGTATCATTCAGTTTCCTCATCAGCTGCTGTTTGGCGAGACGGGTAACCTGGTCCTTTGTCGCGCCGATGCCAACCCCGATGATATAGGGCGGACAGCCCCTGCCCTGTGCCTTTTGTACAGCGTCAAGCACGCATCTCCGTACGCCTTCGAGATCACGCTGGGCCCCTATCTCCGGCAGAGGCAGTTTATACAGCTGCCCTGCGTTCTCGCTCCCCGCGCCTTTAAGCATCAGGTCGATCGTCAGCGTCCCTGCAGAAGTTTCCTCAAAATAGATGACGGGAAAGCCCTCACCCGTATTATCGCCTGAGTTCTTTTCCGTTATCACATCAACGGCATTTGCTCTGAGGGGAACCTTCTCTGTGGCCTCTCGCGTGGCTTCCACGATCGTATTCTTCAGTTCCGCATGGCTCAGCCCGACGGGGACCTTCACATAGAACACCGGCACGCCGGTATCCTGACACATGGGCCTGAACGTCTCGCGGGCCCGTCTGATATTCTCGGCGATCACGGAAAGCATGGATGCAGCGGTCGAACCTTCTTCCTCCTGTGCGCAGGAAGCCTTGACCGCCTCCTCAACATCCGGGGGAAGTGAAGTTGCAACCTTTCTGTACAGCTCCACGACACCGTCGCGCAGTTTAAGCAAGCTTTTCCCTCATCTTGTTCAGATAATCGATGTGCTTCTGTTCCTGCTCCATCATCTCCCTGAAGACCATGCGCGCATTGCTGTCCGTCGCGCTTTCGGAAAGCTTCCGGTAAAGATTGAACGCCCTTCCCTCGATATTAAGTGCAAGTGCCACAGCGCCCCGCTCATCAGAGTATTGCGGCATGTCGAGTTTCTTCTCGAGATCCTTGACCGGGATACCGGCCTCAGTGTCCGGAGAAGGGGTCCTCACGCTGAAGTCATGGAACCCCTGTATGTCCCTGTCCTCACTGACGGACAGATAGAGGTATTGTATGTACTCCATATGCTGCTCTTCCCATCGGGAGAGTTCACCGAATGTCTTTTCCGCTATTTGCTCTGATGCCTTTTCTGCGGCCTGGACATAAAATTCGTTCGTCCCCTTTTCCATAAGATATGCTTCGATGAGCGCGGTAAGCAGGTCTTCTTTCCCTGTGATCATACAAAACTCCTTTATTCTCTTCTGAAATATGTTTTCTGAGTCGTATACTCGTACTATCATACCAAAAAATGCTGAAAAGGCTGAGGATTTTCGATTGTTAGAGAAGCTGCGCCGGTTGGCTCTTACTATTTAAAAATATCTTATCGGGTATAAACAGCAAATACCAATTAATTTATATATTTACAAAATATTATTTTTATGCTATTTTGGGACATATGAATCCTGTATTTGACGAAAACCCGACCCGCCAGAGCATTATCACGCTTCTGAAAAAAAGCGGCGGCATGTCCATTGAAGAACTGAGCAAGAGGATCAGCATTACGCCCATGGGCATCAGGCAGCACCTGCTCTCACTCGAAATAAAGGGCATAGTAACGTATATTGCAAAAAAACATGGCATCGGACGGCCGGGGTTCATTTACATGCTTACGGATTCGGCAGATGACCTTTTCCCCAAGTCATATGACACCCTCGCCCTTGACGTCCTCCGGGACATGAAAAAATACGACGGCCAGGAAAAAGTGAACAAGATATTCAGCTGGCGCAAGGACAGGATGGTAAAGCAAAAGAAAGAGGCACTATCCGGACTGTCCGGAATCGAGGATACGCTGCACGGCCTTAAGAGCATGATGGAATCCGAAGGTCACCTGGTGGAACTCGACAAGGAGAACGGCTCGTACCGGCTCAAGACCTATAACTGCCCGATCAACAAGGTTGCCGGCGAATTCAACGAGGCGTGCGTGCAGGAACTTCAGATGTACCGGGAACTCCTGAACCGTAATGTTACCATGGAGCAGTGCATCGGGCAGGGCAGTCCGTCCTGCATATTCTCGATCCCCAGCGCATAACCTATCTTCTCTTATCCCATTTCTTCATAAGCTCAAGAAGTCTGTCAATATGTTCG
>VEOY01000142.1 GCA_012026685.1 Nitrospirota bacterium | reverse complement strand
GAGATCGCAGTTCGAAAGGTCCGCGCCTTCGAAGCTGGACATGCTGAAGTTCGATTTTGACAGATTTGTACCTTTGAAATCCGATCCCCTGAAATTGACGGCGATGAGGTCGAGATTCGCCAGATCGAGCCCCGACAGATCAAAGCCGGAGAGGTCGCCGGTTGATGCGGCGATATCTATCACCTGCTTGCGTGCGAGATGTTTCATCGAATTTTCGGATGTTCACTGCGGCGGCAATTCATGGATCGCCGCTTTCTGAAGAGGCCCGGCGATCTTGCCGGTGCCCCGATTTTTCACCGTACGAGGGTCATCCCTGAGGGGAAGGGGCGGTGCCGGGAGGTTTGCGCCTGCGTCTCGGCCGCTTTTTCTCTTCAGTTCCCTTCTGAGAACTCCCCTGCCGCGGAGCAGGCTTCATATGGCTGTCCCTGCCCCGTCGTTTTTCCTGACCCGCTTTTTTCGGATGCTGACCGCTCTTCTGCCGGTATGCGCCGGACACGGTCTTAAAGTCAGTGACCACCAGTTCGTCGGTCACCGGTAAAACAGGGATCTTCTGTCTGATGAACTCTTCAATGTCCGGGAGTGAAAAGACGTAATCCTCACAGGCGAGGCTGATGGCCTTGCCGCCCGCCCCTGCGCGCGCTGTCCTCCCGATGCGGTGGACATAATCCTCAGCATCCTGCGGCAGGTCGTAATTGATCACATGGGTGATGCCATCCACATGAAGCCCCCTGCTTGCGACATCCGTTGCAATAAGTATGGACAGAGAACCATCCTTGAAGCGGTTGAGCACCTTCATCCTTTTTTCCTGCGGGATATCTCCGGTAATGGCAGCAGCAGTGAACCCGTTGGCGTTCAGGTGAAGCTTCAGCCTGTCCGCGGTCGATTTCATGTTGCAGAAGATGATGTAGTGACCGCCTGCCTCGCGCTTCAACAGCCCGAGCAGCAGGCCGAACTTCTCGTCCTTGCTCACATGATAAAGCTCCTGGTCGACCACATCGACCGTCATTTTCTCGGGCGTGGCGGAGAAGCGTTCCGGGTTATTCATATGCTCGTAGCAGAGCTCCATGACCCGGGTGGAAAGAGTCGCGGAAAAGAGCATGGACTGCCGCTGGTCGTAGGGAGACATCCTCCTGAGCATGAAGCGGAGGTCGGCGATGAATCCCATGTCGAACATGCGGTCTGCCTCGTCGATCACCAGGAATGCGGTCTTCTTCAGGCTGTAGACACGCTGCTTGAGATAGTCGATCAGCCTGCCGGGTGTGCCAATGAGCATGTCAACGCCTTTTGCGATATCGTCGCGCTGTTTGATATAGTCCATGCCGCCGAAGGCAGAGACGATCCTGAAATCAGCGGTTCCGCACAGCAGTTTTGCCTCCGCCTCTATCTGCACCACGAGCTCGCGTGTCGGAGCAATGACCAGCGCACGTGGCGAGGGGCCATACCCGACGGAAGGGGTAGCGAGCATGCGGGAGAATATCGAGATGAGAAAGGCTGCCGTCTTTCCGGTGCCGGTCTGGGCCTGCGCAGCGATATCCCTTCCTTTCAGAGCTTCGGGCAGGGTCATTGCCTGGATAGGGGTGCATTCTGCAAAACCTGCAGCCTTTATTCCTTCACGTACGGGGGCAGGGATATCAAGATCTTCAAAACGCATACCCATATACTTTACCTAATTTGAGCCTGAAATGCACAAAATGATTGCGGTCCCGGGGATTTGGAATTCCTTATGGCCCGGACCGGGAGGGATGCGTATAATGAAAGTGATGAGCGTCAGGAAGAGAACATCCGCAAGGATATTGATCCGGGGTCTGTGCGTCCTGATTCTTCTGGTATGCCTGCAGATCCCTTTTGCGGCCGCAGAGGAACGGGTCCTTGATTTCCACAGCGAGATCACGGTGCATCAGGACGCGACCATGACCGTGAAAGAGACGATCACTGTCCGGGCCGAAGGGGTGCAGATCAAGCGCGGCATCTTTCGCGACTTTCCCACAAAGTACGAGGACAGCAGGGGCAACCCCTATGTTGTCGGGTTCCGGGTGGAAAGTGTCGCCCGGGACGGGTCGCCGGAGCCATATCATACAACCAGCATGCAAAACGGTGAACGCGTCTATATTGGGGAGAAGAACGCATTCCTCCGGCACGGGGAATATACCTATGTCCTGACCTATACGACGGATCATCAGCTCGGGTTCTTCCAGGATTTCGACGAGCTTTACTGGAACGTTACCGGCAATGGCTGGGATTTCCCCATTGATAAGGCTTCCGCGGAAATACACCTTCCGGACGATGCCGGCGGAAAGATCATCTCGACCGCAGGGTACACCGGGCCCCAGGGTTCGAAGGGAACGGACTTTGAGGAGGAGCGGCCGGCCTCCGGCAGCATATCGTTTTCAACTACGCGGGCCCTGGGTGTGCGCGAGGGGCTGACCGTTGCGGTCTCCTGGCCCAAGGGATATGTCGTGAAACCTCCGGACAGGCCCGTCGCGGAAGCGGAGGAGATGGTATCCGGAGCAGGGGCTGCCTATGCGGGCATCGGTATCCTCATCCTCATTTCCTTCTATATGCTGGTCTGGTCCCGGGTCGGCCGGGACCCTGAAGCCGGCAGCGTCATGGTTCGCTACACGCCGCCGTCAGACATGACGCCGGCGGTCATGCGGTTCATCATGCAGATGGGATATGATGACAAGTGCTTTGCAGCAGCCCTCATCAATATGGCAGTAAAGGGCCATGTAGCCGTGCATGAAGACGGCGGCGAATACCGGCTAAAGAAGCAGGATGGCGGGAGTGCCCCTCTTGCCCCTGAAGAAAAAAAGATGCTCGACAAACTGCTCGGCTCGGCTCCTGAGATCGGGCTCGTTCAACGGAACCATGCCTCGATCAGAGGCGCTGTTACGGCGCTGAAGGAATATCTCAAACAGAAGTATGAGAAGGTCTATTTCATCACGAACAGAAGGTATTTCATCACCGGGCTCGTGATAACGGCTCTCCTGCTGCTTGCGAGCGGGTTCGGCCTCGCACACCAGAAGCAGATGGTCCCGGCCTTCATCTTCATCTGCGTCTGGCTTACCGGCTGGAGCGTCGGCGTCATCGTGCTTGTCCTTCAGGTCATGGAGAGGTGGAAGGCAACATTCCATGGCGGTTCTCATACTGCGCTGAACGGGGCCGGAGCGGTCTTCCTCACCCTTTTCTCCCTGCCCTTCATTGCCGGAGAGATCGTCGGCATGACGATGCTGGCCAAATTCTCCTCTGTCATGGTCGTGGTCTTTCTGATCATCTCCATGGCGGTCAACTATCTTTTTTTCCATCTGCTGAAGGCGCCGACACGGGCCGGCAGAACGGTCCTCGATGCGGTAGAAGGATTCAGGATGTTCCTGAGCGCGACGGAGAAGGACCGGATGAACATGATGAACCCCTCCGACCGGACGCCTGAAACCTTCGAAAGATTTCTTCCCTATGCACTTGCGCTCAATGTGGAGCAGCAATGGGCTGAGCAGTTCGCATCGGTGCTGTCAAAGGCTGCTGCGGAGGGCTACCAGCCTGCCTGGTAGCACGGGACGTCACTGGGCATGTTCTCTGCCGATACATTCGTCGGATCGCTCAGCGGTGCTTTCTCAGATTCTGTCTCGTCCTCATCCACGGCCCCCGGATCAAGCTCGGGGAGCGG
>VEOY01000191.1 GCA_012026685.1 Nitrospirota bacterium | reverse complement strand
CGCAGATCATAATGCAGCCGGGTTGCGTGGTGCCTGTGCAGGACGAACGCATTGCCTTCTCCCACGGCCAGCGCGGGCAGCGGTTCCGGGGTTTTCGCGAATCTCCGTTTTCCGGCGTATTCGCCGAGCGCGCCAGGGCCCTTGCGCTTTCCGGCTGAAGCACGGTCTTTCTTTCCCGCCAACCCTTTGCGAACGGTATGAAGAGCTGCGGCATACGCCTCGATCCCCTCCCAGGCATCTCCGTTGCTCATGATGTGCTCCGGCATGCCTCTCATCTTGAAATCGGCCGAACTGCCGAGGCCGGCCAATTGCTCCCACCGCAGCGGCATGGACACAGGAGCCCCCGGAAGGCCCCGCACACTGTATGCAGACACAATGGTCTGATGGGGACGATTGCGATAGATGTCCACGAGAACCCTTCCCCTGCGCATCTCCTTCCTGACATGCAGGGTGGTCGACCGGCTGTGCGCATCAACGAACGGTCCGGCAACTTGTTTCGCAGCGTCAAAGACTTTTTCGAAGGTCCATTTCGGTTCGATAGGGACAAGGATATGAAGACCCTTTCTCCCTGTTGTCTTTACGAACGGGCGGTAGCCGAAGTCCTCGATATGTTCTTTCATCTCACGAGCGATACTTACCAGATCCCCGAACTTAAAGTCCTCAGGAGGGTCGAGATCAAAAACAAAGTAATCGGGTTTGTCGAAATGGGGCGAGCGGCAATGCATCTGATGGAGTTCAATGCATGCGAGGTTTGCGAGCCAGACAAGCGAGGCCTCTTCGGTTGCGATGACATAATCTATCTTCTCTTCCTTCTCAGCCTCGCCCAGAAGAACATGTCCTATCCATTCGGGCGCCCATTCGGGCCTGTTCTTCTGGAAGAACCTCTCGCCGTCAATGCCGTCGGGATAGCGTACAAGCGAAAGCGGACGCCCCTTCAGATGAGCGAGGATGGTCGGAGCGGCCTTGAAATAGTACTGGATCAGCTCTGACTTCAGTATCTGGTCGTCGGGATAAAGTACCTTGCCGAGATTCGAAAGCTCGATCTTACGCTTGCCAACGCTCACTGTTTGGGACTTTCTGGGCATGGATTGATCACCAGAATGATAAAATATGTCGTCTCATTTTACCCGCACATTCTGCGTTTCACCGCTGTCATTCTGGCTCTTGTCCCGGCATTGTCCGGGATCAGGCCGGAATCTTTCTTCAGGCCCGAACTTATCGGAAGGATTCCCGGCAAGCGGGAATGACATGAAGACGTGCAGATACCTTCCATCTGTCGTGCTTTCATTATTTCCCTTTCCTGTGTTCCTTCGTCCCCGACCCCGCCAGCTCGCGAAAACGCATCGCCAGTTCGGGGCCTCTGGCGCCTTCCTCATGCTTGAAAAAGACGAACGCCCTGTCCCATTTCTGTGAAAGTATTCTCGCCAACCATTGCGCCAGATCGGCATCAGTATAATCGGAGCGGCGCAGGCGCAGATATCCCCACTTCGCCGTGCTGATGATCTCCTTTGCCGCATCTTCGTCGGTATCCGCGATGCAGAGACTGCATCCCTTCTTTTGCAGAAGGTCCGGGATCCCATGGTCAAGCCAGGATTTGTTGCGGAACTCAAATGCGCAGGCCGTATTGCCGGAGAGCAGGCTGAGAAAATTCTCCAGCACAGGGCGGTCCGCGCGAAAACTCCCGGGGAACTGAAAAAGGACGGGACCCAGTTTATCGCCCAGGGCCGACAGGGACCGGAAGAGGTATTCGGTCTCTTCCTCCACATTCTTCAGCCGCTTCAGATGCGTGATCACCTGCGGCGCTTTTATCGCAAAGACAAAATCGTCGGGGACCTGTTCAGCCCAGGATGCGAGAATGCTCTCCCTGGGCATCCGGTAAAAGGTGTTATTGATCTCTACCGTGCCGAGGCGCTCCGAATAAAAGCGGAGCATATCCCCGGCCGGGATCTTTTCAGGATAGAATTTTCCCTTCCATTCCGCGTATCCATACCCGCTGGTACCGGCACAGATCTTCGTCCCTGACATGAGCACCTATCCTTTGAGCAGTATTCCCTTCAGCTTTTCAGCGTATTTCCTGCTTGTTGGATCGCCGGTGACGATCTCGATATCTTCAGGTCTGCTCACGCCAAGGCCGAGTTCCACGGCGCGGCTGATCTGTTCCTGTTCGAAGATCTTTTTCTCCATGATGGCATCATTGCTGCCGAGGTCCTTGAGGATCGCGATGCCAACGGCGTCGATCGCGACCCGGTCGGTTCCTGCCAGTATGGCATCCGCCCTCTTCCGCTTCCCTTCCATGGGGCCCCGGTCCACAAACGCCTCGATCGCATCCATAACGATGAGTGACGGTTGATATGCCTGGTTGACCTCGGCGATCATCTTGCGCATGGACCTGAGGGAGCTATGAAGCTCTGCCATGTTCCGCTTGTGGACAACACCGATCGACAGTTTCAGGGACATGGTAAAGACACCGCCGTATCCGTGCGTCTTGAGGCAGCAGGTCGACACAACACACTCCGCGTCAAGCACCGGCCGCGCGATATAGAAGCCGTCGTTCCAGTGACTTTTTTCAGGCTTCACATGGATCCACTGGTCTTCCGGG
>VEOY01000202.1 GCA_012026685.1 Nitrospirota bacterium | reverse complement strand
GTTTCGGTGGCGGCAGAGGACCGGGAAGAGGACGGGGATAATACATCTTGGATATCAAAGTTATCGGCAATGACGTAGAAAAAGCGCTGAAATCCCTGAAACGCCAGCTTCAGAAAGACGGCCTGTTCAGGGAGATCAAGCAGCGCAGCTTTTATGAAAAGCCTTCGGAGAAAGACAAGCGGAAACGCAGAGAGGCCCGGAAGAAAAGGATGAAAGCCCTGAAAGGAAGACGCCTCGGCACACGGACAGATTAGCTTCTATCCACGCAAAACGTTATAGCGGGCAGCACGGGTCAACCCTATGCTGCCCGTGGTTTTTTCAGAAATGACGCAAGCAGGATCGCAACACCTGCAAAGCCTGCCGCCATATAAAAACTGCTCGAAAAACTTCCGGTTCGTTCTGCAAGGATCCCCGCGACAGAAGGGCCGGATATCTGGCCGAAGCCGAATATGAAGGTTATGAGGCCGAACGCGGCCGCAGCATTGCGCGCACCCACATAGTCGCCGACAGCAGCCGCCATGATAGACGGGATGGACCAGGCGACGATCCCGTAAAAGAAGATCGACAGATAGAGGAATCCGCCGGGCAGCCCTGATGCGGCAAGAAGATATGAGAGGGTCTGGAGAGAAAAGACCGTAATCAGTCCTGCCTTCCTCCCCAGCCGGTCAGAGAGCGTGCCGAAGACCGGTCCCGAGAAAAGGCTCAGAAATCCCACCCACGCCCAGAAATTACCCGCAACAGACTCGGAAAATCCCCTCTCCCTGACAAGGGTTGTGACGATAAATGTCGCATATATCACATACGTGTAGCCGAAGAGGAAATAGATGACGCCCAGATAATAGATCATCCCTTCCTTATAGACATTGATGTGGGATCTTTGCGCGGCCGGAAACGGCGTGCCGTCTTCCGGCTCAGTGCCCACAGGCAGCAGCCCTTTGTCTTCGGGCCTGTTCCTGAGAAGCAGGAGGCTGACCGCCGCGATCATCATAACAACGACGCTCAGGATCATCCAGCTGGTCCTCCATCCCTCGCTGCCGCCGACAGCATTCACATAGGGGATCAGCTTGCCCGAAAGCATGATGGCGAACCCGCTGCCGATGACGATAAAGCCGGCAGCCTTGCCCCTTTTTTTCGCCTTGAACCAGGCCGATACGAGTCCCATGACCGGGACATTCGTCGCACCGCTCCCGATGCCGGTCAGCATATAGAGCAGAAGAACATGGTAGAACGATCTCGACTGGCTGACGAGGGCCATGGATATGCCGACGACAAGAAGGGAACAGAAAATGAACGGCCGGGGGCCGGTGCGCATGGCGACGTGGCCGCTGATGATCACGGAGACCAGGTACCCGAGGAAATTTGCCGTGCTGATAAACCCCATCTGGGAATAGGTAAGATGGAGCGTTGCGGCCATGGACGGAAGGAGCATGCCGATGGCAAACCTGCCGATGCCCAGGCACGCCATGACGCAGAGCATGCCGGTAAACACGATAACCCAACCGTAATGAAATGGCAGATGCCTGTTGGCGTCTTGCGCGTTCATAAGGCATTAACTATAGCACGGAGAAAACGAAAATTTCACAACTCCTTGAAAAAATAAGGAAATCTCGGGTAATATTACAACTCTACATGCCTCGAACACGTATAGGGGGAGTATCTGCCGATCATGAGTGAACTGAATAAGCTCAGAAAGAGAATTGATGACATCGATGACGAGATCCTTGAGCTCCTGAACCGGCGCTCAGAGATCGTGATCGAGGTCGGCACCATCAAGCGCGCGGAAAAATCGCGCTTCTACAAGCCGGACCGTGAACGCCAGATCCTCGAGCGTCTCACCGAAAAGAACAGGGGTCCGTTCCCGAACGATGCGCTCAAGGCGATCTACCGGGAAATCCTCTCCGCGTCGGTCTCGCTTGAGGAACCGCTGAAGGTATCCTGCCTCGGCCCCCTTGCAACCTACACCCATCTTGCGGCACTGCGCCATTTCGGGTCATCTGCCGCCTTCCTGCCCGTTGACAGCATAAAGAAGGTCTTTGAGAATGTCGAGACCGGCAAGGCTGAGTATGGCGTCGTGCCGATCGAGAACTCGAATGAAGGAGTGGTGAGCCATACGCTCGACATGTTTATCGACTCCGAACTCCAGGTCGTTGCGGAGATCATCATCGAGATCTCGCACAACCTGCTTTCAAAGCAGACAGACCGCTCGAAGATACGGAAGATTTACTCGCATCCCCAGGGGCTCGCGCAGTGCAGGGGATGGCTTGAGGCGAATATGCCCGGTGTCCCGGTCGCTGAAACCACCAGTACGGCAAAGGCCGCTGAACTGGCGGCAAAGGAAGCGAACGCCGCGGCCATTGCGAGCGATATCGCGGCGCGCATGTACGACCTCAGCATCCTGGAGAGGAACATCCAGGACAACAGGCGGAACATCACCCGGTTTCTCGTCATCTCCAAGGAATTCCCCCACCGCACCGGCAATGACAAGACCTCGGTCATGTTCTCGATAAAGCATAAACCGGGATCGCTTTACGACGTCCTGATGCCGTTCAAACGGACGAAGATCAACCTGACCAAGATAGAATCCCGTCCTTCAAAGAGAAAGGCCTGGGAATATATCTTCTTCGTCGACATGGAAGGCCATGTCGAGGACAAGAAGATACGTAAGGCCATTGACGCGCTTTCCGAAAATTGTCTCTATCTCAAGATCCTCGGATCATATCCGCAGGGGAAGGTGTCATGATACAAGCGCCAGATTATATCCGTGCCATTCAGCCGTATGTCCCGGGAAAGCCGATCGAAGAGCTCGAACGGGAACTCGGGATCTCCCATTCGATTAAGCTTGCATCGAATGAAAACCCGCTCGGCCCGTCGCCCATGGCGACGGCAGCGATCAGGGACGTTTTCGGCGACCTCAACCGGTACCCTGACGGTGCCGGCTATTATCTCAAGAAGGCGCTGTCGGACAAGCTCGGCGTCAGCGAAGACGAACTTATCCTCGGCAATGGGTCGAACGAACTGCTGGATATCGCGGCCCGCACGTTCCTGACGGCCGGTGACGAGGCAATCATGGGCGCACCTTCGTTCGTCGTTTACCGCATGGCCGTCCAGTCGGTGGGAGGGACATCCGTTCAGGTGCCGCTCAAGGACCACATCCATGATCTTGCTGCCATGGCTGACGCGATAACGCCGCGGACCAGGATGCTCTTCCTTGCCAATCCGAACAACCCGACCGGCACATACAATGCGGGAAGCGAGTTCGACCAGTTGATGAAGAAGGCGCATGAGGATATGCTCGTGGTCGTCGACGAGGCCTATTACGAATATGTGACCGCTGCTGACTATGCCGACAGCATGAAGCATTTCAGAGCGGGAAGGAATATCCTGATCCTCCGGACCTTCTCGAAGATCTACGGACTTGCCGGCCTGCGTATCGGCTATGGCATTGCGAAGCGCGAGGTCCTGGCCGACATGAACCGGCTCAGGGAACCCTTCAACACCAGCTCTCTTTCCCAGAAGGCGGCGCTTGCCGCGCTGGATGACAAGGCGCATGTGACACGTTCGCGGGAGACCAACAATGCGGGCAAACAGTATCTCTATCAGGAACTAAAAACTCTCGGCATCTCCTGCGTGCCGACAGAGGCCAATTTCATCTATATCCCGATGGACGATTCCATGGCCGTATACAACAGCCTCCTGAAAAAGGGCGTCATCATACGGCCTATGGGGCCGGGGGCCATCCGTGTGACCATCGGGCTCCCTGAAGAGAACAGAAGGTTCATCGAGGCGTTAAGATCAGTCATCAGTGACAGCTTGCCGTGAAAAATGTCGGTGGTCTGTGTCAGTTCGAAGGATATGTTCTCCTGACACGGAAGCGGTCGCTGACAATTTCTTTTCTGACACGGACATAAACTCCGGAGGAGCACCAAATGGATATCATCGTATTAGGTTCTGAAGCAACTGAAGAGGACATTCGGCACATCGTCAAGAAGCTGGAAGGCCGGGGTCTGCAGGCGCATATCTCGAAAGGCACCGAGCGGACGATCATCGGTGTTATCGGCGACACCTCGAAGGTCACGGAGGAGGAAGAGGATTCGTTCCGGGCAGCCTCCGGTGTCGAAAATGTTGTCAGGATCGTCAAGCCCTTCAAGCTCGCAAGCCGCGAGTTCCAAAAAGAGAACACGGTCATCACGGTGCGCGGCATTGAGATCGGCGGCAGGAGGATACCGGTCATGGCCGGTCCCTGCGCTGTCGAGAACAGAACCGTACTCACCAGCATTGCAGAAAAGGTGAAGTCGGCGGGGGCACTGTTCCTGCGCGGCGGTGCGTTCAAACCAAGGACATCACCCTATGCATTTCAGGGGCTTGGGGAGGAAGGTCTTCAATACCTTGCGGAAGCACGGGAAAAGACCGGTCTGCCGATCATAACCGAGATCATGGACCCCCGCGACATGGATGTGATCACCAGGTACACGGACATCATACAGATCGGCGCCCGGAACATGCAGAACTTCAGGCTGCTGCTTGAGGTCGGGACCTCGGACAAACCGGTATTGCTCAAGCGCGGTCTTTCTTCCACCATAAAGGAATGGCTCATGTCTGCTGAATATATCATGTCCCGGGGCAACCACAATGTCATGCTCTGCGAGCGCGGCATCAGGACGTTCGAGACTGCGACAAGGAACACGCTCGACCTCAGCGCCGTGCCGGTGCTGAAACAGCTTACCCACCTGCCCGTTGTTGTTGATCCGAGCCACGGAGTAGGGAAAAGAGACCTTGTCGCTCCGATGGCAAAGGCCGCGGTCGCGGCCGGGGCCGATGCGCTCATCATTGAGGTGCATACCAACCCCGAGGAGGCCATGTCAGACGGCGACCAGTCTCTGAAGCCTGATCAGTTCGAAAAGCTCATGAAGGAACTCAGACCGATAGCCGAAGCAGTAGGAAGGGAAATCTGACCCTTGATATTCAATAAAACAGCGATACTCGGCGTCGGGCTGCTGGGTGCCTCCTTCAGCCTTGCGCTGAAAAGGAACGGCCTCTGCGGCGAAATATGCGGATTCGGCAGGAGCACGGCCAATCTTGAGCAGGCAAAAGAGATGGGGATCATCGACTCCTTTGCCTCGGACCCGGCAGCCGCATGCAGCAACGCCGATCTCGTTCTGCTCGCTGCTCCGGTGGGTTCCTTCGCGGAACTGGCAAAACGCGCGTCATCGTCACTGAAGAAGGGTGCTGTCGTTACCGATGTGGGAAGTGTAAAAGGCAGACTGGTTCGTGAACTGGAAGGCATCATGCCGCCGGGTGTGCATTTTGTCGGCAGCCACCCGATCGCGGGCAGCGACCGTTCAGGCATCCAGCATGCAGATAAAGATCTTTTCAGGGATGCGCTCTGCATGCTGACCCCTACGGAGCACTCGGATGCTGCTGCCGTCAGCACCGTTGCGGACCTGTGGCAGCGGCTTGGAGCAAAGGTGGTGCACATGGACCCCGATCAGCATGATCGCGTCTACGCCGCGGTAAGCCATCTCCCCCACATCATTGCGTATGCCATGGTCAACACGGTCTCTGACGTCGACCGGTCGTTCCTTTCATACTGCGGGCAGGGCTTCAGGGACATGACCCGGATAGCCGCAAGTTCACCCGAGATATGGACGGACATCGCCCTTCTGAATGGGGGAAACATTCGGGAAATGATAGCGATATTCACACAAAACCTGGACGCGATGGATGCACACCTGAAGGCACAGGACGCAGATGCCCTGAAGAAGCATTTTGCCAGGGCCAGCGAATCGAGGAAGAGCATTGGACAAGATTGAGATAACAGGAGCTGCGCGGCTTTCCGGAGAACTGGCCCCTCCGCCGGACAAGTCCATATCGCACCGGGCAGTCATGCTCTCCTCTCTCGCTAAAGGCAGGGGAGTGGTCAGGAACTTTCTCCGGGCCCAGGATACCGAGAGCACGATGGCAGCGTTCCGGACGCTTGGCATAGAGATCGAGGACAACGGCGACGTGCTTCTGATCCATGGTAAGGGACTGCATGGCCTTAGGGAGGCGAACGATGTGATCGACTGCGGCAATTCCGGCACGACCATGCGCCTGCTGACGGGCATCCTCTCGGCAAACCCGTTTTTTTCCGTGCTGACGGGGGACAGTTCCCTCCGGTCCCGCCCCATGAAGCGGGTCATTACACCGCTCAGCATGATGGGTGCGCTTATCTCAGGAAGGGACGGCAACCGTCTTGCGCCTCTGGCCATCAGCGGCAGAAAACTGAATCCCATTTCCTATGATATGCCGATCGCCAGTGCGCAGGTGAAATCCTCAGTCCTTCTCGCAAGCCTCTATACGGAGGGTATCACCATGGTGAAGGAGCCGGTCAGGTCGCGCGACCACACGGAACGCATGCTCCCGGCCTTTGGCGCCGATCTCAGGACAGATGGACTGACCGTGTCCGTTCAGGGCGGCAGGGAACTCTACAGCCAGGAGATCGATGTGCCGGGGGACTTCTCGTCTGCCGCCTTCTTCATGGTTGCCGCGATCATCATCCCGGGCTCAGAGGTCCTGCTGAAGAACGTGGGGATCAATCCGACGCGCACCGGGCTGATCAGCGTTCTCCAGTCCATGGGGGCTGATATCCGGATCATGAACACACGGTCGGTTTCAGGTGAACCTGTTGCCGACATCGTCTGCAGGGGTACGTCAGGGCTGAAAGCAGCGACAGTTGCGGGAGATATGGTTCCGTCCCTTATCGACGAGTTCCCGATCCTCTGCATAGCGGCTGCCCGGGCTGAGGGCACGACCATGATCAGGGGAGCGGAGGAACTGCGGGTCAAGGAGTCTGACCGGATCAAGGCCATGGCAAAGGAGATGATCAGGATGGGGGCAGCCGTCGAAGAACACCCCGACGGTATCGATATAACCGGCACGGACACTCTCTCGGGAGCAGACGTTTACAGTCACGGCGACCACAGGATCGCCATGGGCCATGGCCGTGGCAGGGCTTTCGGCAGCCGGAACAACGACGATCCACGGCGCTGGCGCTGTAGACATATCATTCCCCGGTTTCTTTTCACTCATCCGCGGATTGACGGCATGAATGCAGTGATCGCCATTGACGGCCCGTCGGGAGCCGGCAAGAGCACCATTGCCAGGCTTCTCGCGCGTGAACTCGGATATCAGTATCTTGATACCGGAGCGCTCTACCGGGCGGTTGCCCTTGGACTGCTGCAGCACGGCCTCAACGAAGAATCGACTGACGCCGAGATCATTGCCGCTCTCGACCGGACAACGGTCTCGTTCAGGGAGGGCAAGGTCTTTCTCGATCGCAAGGACGTCTCCGAAGATATCCGCTCCCCTGAAGCAAGTCATTACGCATCGGTCTTCTCGGCCCGCCGGGCCGTACGGGAATTTCTCCTCGACACCCAGCGTGAAGCGTTGCATCATGCGAACCTGGTTGCAGAAGGCCGTGACATGACAACCGTCGTCTTTCCCTACGCTTCCTGGAAATTCTATCTCGATGCCTCTGCGCAGGAGCGTGCGCGGCGGCGTGCGCTTGAACTGCGGGCAAAAGGCTATGACATCGATGAAGAAAAAATCCGGCTCGATATCCTTGAGCGTGACGCCCGGGACTCGGGCAGGGACATTGCTCCGCTCAAGAGGGCAGATGACGCGATGTTCATTGACTCCACGGGGCTTTCCGTCGAGGATGTGTTCCGCCATATCCTCGACGTCATACGGGAGGGCAGGCAGTGACAGAGAACAATGACCGGAAGCAGATGGACATCCTCGTTGCGAAACGTGCCGGCTTCTGCTTCGGCGTCAAGCGTGCAATGGACCTCACCGTTGAGATGGCAAAGGAGATACAGGAGGGGCTCTATACCCTTGGGCCGATCATACACAATCCGCAGGTCATAGAGAAGCTCAGGGAGGAAGGCATATCGCCCATCGACATCAGTGAGATCGAAAGCGGCAAGGTCACCTCGCTGATCATAAGGACGCACGGCATACCCTTCCAGCTGTACGATATGATTTCGGGGCGTGGCATCAGGATCATCGATGCCACCTGTCCGTTCGTGAAAAACGCCCAGCATTATGCTAAACTTTTAAAAGAAAACGGCTATCAGGTTGTGATCCTGGGCGACAAGAACCATCCTGAGGTCAAGGGCATCATGAGCTATGCGGGTGATGACGCTCTCGTAGTGGACGGCGACTCCCCCCTGCCGCGACTGAAGCCCAAAGTCGGTGTTGTCGTCCAGACCACGCAACCCATCGAAGCGCTCAAGAACGTCCTCTCAAGGATCATTGAGCATGCCAAGGAAGTTAAGGTATATAATACGATATGCAATTCCACGGCCCTCCGTCTGAAAGAGACGGAAGAGATGGCCCGCAAGGTCGATGTAATGATCGTTGTCGGAGGCAAGAACAGCGCTAACACGACACAGCTTGCAAACCTCTGCAGGACCATGTCGGTCGCGACATATCACATCGAAACTGATGAAGAGATAGATGTCTCGTGGTTCAGAAATGCACGGAGGATCGGCATTACGGCGGGCGCTTCGACGCCTGACTGGATCATTTCCAGAGTTGCGAAACGAATTCAAGATACAGGAAGGGGAAGCCAGTAATGGATGAAATGAAGAACAATGAGATGGAGAAACTCTACGCGGAGACGTTCCAGACCATTCAGGTCGGGGCGCTGCTTCACGGCAGAGTTATCGCGGTGAAGCCGGACAACGTGATTGTTGACATAGGGTATAAGTCCGAGGGCTATGTAAAGAGGGAAGAGTTCACCGACGAGGAGGTCCGGACGCTCAGGCCGGGAGACCCCATCGAAGTGTATGTGGAGCAGATCAGGGATTCCGAGGGCGTGATGCGGCTTTCCAAAGAGCGGGCGACCAAGATGAAGACCTGGGATGTTATTGAAAAAGCGCTCCGTGAAAATACACCGGTTGAAGGCAGGATCACGGAGAAGACCAAAGGCGGCATGACGGTCGATATCGACGGCGTCAAGGCTTTTCTGCCCTCCTCGCAGATCGACACCAGGATCATCAGGGATCTCGACAGCCTGATCGGCAGGAAGATGCTCTTCAGGATACTGAAGGTCACCAGCAAACGCTCCAACATCATTGTCTCTCGCAGGGTGATCCTCGAAGAAGAACGCGCACATAAAAGGGTCGAAACCCTGACGAGGATATCCGAAGGCGCCCTTATGAAGGGGGGCGTCAAGAACATCACGGACTACGGCGTATTCGTTGACCTTGGCGGCATAGACGGCCTTCTGCATATCTCTGATATTTCCTGGGGCAGGATCAGCCATCCTTCGGAGTTTTTCACTGTCGGCGATGAAATAGAGGTCCTCGTACTGAAATATGACCAGGAAAACGACCGCGTGACCCTCGGCTTTAAGCAGAAGCACCCGGATCCCTGGTCGAACATAGCAGAAAAATATGCGGTCGGGACGCGGGTCAAGGGAAAGGTCGTCAGCATCACGGACTATGGGGCATTCATCGAAATCGATCCGGGGCTTGAAGGACTTGCCCATGTCTCGGAGATCGACTGGTCATCCCGTCCCAAGCATCCGTCAAAGTATCTTTCCGTGGGAGAGACCGTAGAAGCCGTCGTGCTCAAGGTCGCCCCCGAAGAACGCAAACTGTCCCTGAGCATTCGCCAGACAAAACCGAGCCCATGGCAGCTGATCAGCGAACATTATCGGTCCGGCCAGACGATATCAGGCAAGGTCAAGAGCATCACCGACTTCGGTGCCTTTGTCGGTCTTCCGGAAGGCGTTGATGGCCTGATCCATATTTCTGACCTTTCGTGGACCAAGCATATCAAACATCCTTCCGAACTCCTGAAAAAAGGGCAGAAAGTGGACGCCGTGATCCTGAGCATAGATCCTGACAGGGAAAAGATCGCGCTGGGGCTCAAGCAGCTTGAACCCGATCCCTGGATCGACAAGATACCTGCGCAGTTCCGGCTCGGCGATGAGATCAGCGGCAGGGTGCTGAAGATGACCGACTTCGGCATTTTCCTTGAGATGGAAGGCGGCGTTGAAGGGCTGATCTATTCCTCGGAGATCGTGCAGCCTGAGGACGGCGCTCCCCTGAAGGAGGGGGATGAGATCACCGCCCGGATCATCAGAATTGATACGGAAGAGCGAAAGATCGGTTTGAGCATGAGGAACGTCAAGCGGCAGGATCAATGAAAAAGGCATGCGTTGTCGTCAGTATTGCGCTGCTCCTTCTTCTGGTCGTGAGCCTCACGCTGGCCCTCTTCCAGAAGAACATTCCGCTCAGGAGCAAAGTGGCCCTCGTGAACATCGAGGGACCGATCCTGGACTCCGTGGATGTGGTCGACGAGATCAAGGAGTATGTCAAGGACCATTCCATCAGGGCGATCATCCTGAGGATAGACAGCCCCGGCGGCGCGGTCGGTCCTTCACAGGAAATCTATGAAGAGGTCAAAAAGGCCTCTGCGGAAAAACATGTTGTCGTCTCCATGGGTTCAATCGCGGCTTCCGGCGGTTATTATATCGCATCCCCTGCTGACATGATCTTTGCCAATCCCGGCACTTTGACCGGCTCCATCGGCGTCATCATGGAGATCCCGAACATCGAAGGGCTCATGTCGAAGATCGGCGTTCAGACCGAGGTGATCAAAAGCGGCAAGCACAAAGATATGGCTTCGGCATTCAAAAAGATGGATAAGGAAGACCGTGATATCCTGCAGGGCGTGCTGGACAATGTTCATGAGCAGTTCATCAGGGCCGTAGCTGAAGGGAGAAAGCTGACAGTTGATGGGTTGCGTCCTATTGCAGACGGCAGGATCTTCACGGGGGAGCAGGCAAAAGGGCTCCGGCTGGTGGACGAGCTCGGCACGCTTGAAGATGCCATACGGAAAGCTGCCGAACTGGCAGGCATTTCCGGCGAACCTGAGGTGGTGTCAAAAAAGGACAAGATCTCGTTCATCGACATGCTGAGGTCCAAGTTTCCCAAGGAGATAGCGGATATATTCCCATCCGTAAAGATAAAATTCCTGTACGCACCGTAAAGGAGGGCACATGACAAAATCAGTCCTGATCGAAAAAGTATCCGAAAAGGTCGAGGGGCTCACCCGAAACCAGACAGAGATCGTTGTCGAGACAGTGTTCGAAAGCATCAAAAAGGCGCTCATGAGCGGCGAGAAGATCGAGATCAGAGGGTTCGGGAACTTCAGGCTCAAGAACCGGAAACCCCGCAAGGCGCGCAACCCGAAGACCGGAGAGAGCGTGGAAGTGCCGGGCAAAAAGGTCCTTTATTTCAAGGTCGGCAAAGCACTCAAGGAAGCCCTGAACTCAAAATAAGATATCCGTTCCGTGTACCCAGGAAGGGCCGGGAGTCCACCCGGCCCTTTTCTTTTGTCCAGAAGATTGCCAAGGTGCCGAGAACTATTGTGGCTCTATCCCCGCTGCTCTTGAATTTCTCGGCAGCGAGATGAGCGGTACTGGCCGATGCCGGGAGTGCCGAACTTGAGCTGTCCGGGCTTGGCCCTGGCTGATGCAATAAGCTCTGTACGCTCTTCACCTCTGCTGTTGGTCTCACAAAGAGGACCATGGGCTGACTGGCCAAAGGAGAGATGTCGGGCAGATGTGAGAGCTCATCTACCGTCAATATGCCGAGCCATGAAATGAGAGGCGTTACATAGAGACATCAAAAGGGAAACCGGAGCGGCAGCAGAGCAGATCAGTTCATCACGAGATATCAG
>VEOY01000025.1 GCA_012026685.1 Nitrospirota bacterium | reverse complement strand
GATGAGTCCTACGCATCTATGCGTAAACACGTTTACGCGTGTACGTTGTTTTGTCACATATACCCTTTGACGCTTCTACGCTTTACCTGCTGAAAGAATGAGAAGATCAACCATATTCCTTGCATACAGTGTGCTCAGCCTTGTGGTCCTGTCCGGGCTGGCAATGCATGCCTCCTTTGCACGCAGGGAAGCTGGACCGGCGCTTGAGCGGAATACCGCGTTCGTGAAGCAATTCCGGCTGACCGACCTCAGCCTGTTTACCGAGGCCCGCTACACGCGCAACCCCTCGGTCGCCGATCTCAACTCGGCATTTCAGGACTACCCGTTTTCCTTCGAGCATTTCCCCTCAGGATCGCTCGTGCCGGTGCCCCCGGCGGTCAGAAACAGCCACCAGTAAAAAGCGATGAGCAATGAGGACGGTACAGTGCAGACCGGTCTGCAAATGCGTATAATGGATATGCATGTTGAAGCAAATTACTCATTGCTCGTTGTTCATTATTGACCACTGACATGGCCTGGACAGATAAACAGAGAAACGTGATCGACTTCACCCTCTCGTCCCTCCTGAGGAGAAAGGGCAAGAACGCAGCGCTGGTGCTCGTCTACACCGCGGTGGGCTTTGTCCTCGCCTCGGTGATGCTCTTCACCCACGCGCTCAAGCGCGAGGCAGGGATCGTGCTGCGGGACGCGCCGGAGATCGTGCTCCAGCGGATGGTGGCGGGCAGGCATGACCTCATGCCCTCCTCATACGCAGGCGTGGTGGAAAAGATAACGGGTGTGAGCTCGGTCAAGCCGAGGCTCTGGGGCTATTACTACGATCAGCTGTTCCGGGCCAACTACACGCTGCTGGTGCCCGACGAGTTCAGGTACGGCGAGGGGGATATCATCATCGGCGCCGGCGTGGCGCGCGCAGGCGTGACCTCCGAGGACAACATCATGCCTTTTTTCGGCAGCGACGGCAAGCTGGTGAGCTTCAGGGTTAAGGAGATCCTGCCGGCCGAATCTGAACTGGTCTCATCGGACATGGTCATGATGGGAGAGGCCGATTTCCGGGCCTTTTTCAACCTGCCGAAGGACCGTGTGACGGACCTTGCCGTAAGCGTGGCAAACCCGCTGGAAGTGCTGACGATCGCGACCAAGATCAGGCAGCAGCTGCCTGACACGAGGCCGGTCATCAGGGAGGAGATCGTCAGAACGTATGACGCGATCTTCGACTGGAGGAGCGGGATCATGCTGGTCATCCTGTCGGGGGCTCTGCTGGCATTCGTCATCTTCGCGTGGGACAAGGCATCCGGCCTGAGCGCCGAGGAGAAGCGCGAGATCGGCATTCTGAAGGCAACGGGGTGGGAGACATCCGACGTGCTCCTCATGAAGTTCTGGGAGGGCATGGTGATATCCTTCACATCCTTCACCGCGGGGTTGATCCTGGCCTATGTCCACGTCTTTTTCGGCTCCGCATCGCTTTTCGAGCCGGTGATGAAAGGATGGGCAGTGCTCTATCCTGAATTCAGGATCGTGCCGTTCATCGACTTCTACCAGATCGCGACACTCTTTTTCCTCACGGTTGTGCCCTATACGACCGCAACGGTCATACCGTCATGGCGCGCTGCCACGGTCGACCCTGACGCGGTGATGAGGACGTGATTACAGTGACCGTGAACAGTTGTCAGTACTGAACACTGAATATGATCACACTCGATAACGTGAGAAAGGTCTTCAACCAGGGGAGACCGAACGAGCAGGTAGCTGTCCGGGATGCGAGTCTTGCCGTCGAAGACGGGAAGGTAACGGTGCTCAAGGGGCCGAGCGGCTCAGGCAAGACCACGCTCCTGAGTGTCATCGGCTGCATGGCGAGGCCGACAGCCGGAAGGATATGGCTCGGGGACCGCGAGATCACGAGTCTCCCGGAGCGTTTCCTCACCGGCATCAGGAGGCAGACCTTCGGCTTCATCTTCCAGCAGTTCAACCTCATCCGCGGCATATCGGCCATTGAAAACGTGATGCTGCCGGCCTATCCCAACGGTGAAAAGTACGGCCTTCTCCGGGAGCGCGCCGGCGGGCTCCTGGAACTCTTCAACCTTTCGGCAAAGTCCGCAGCGAAGGTGCAGTTCCTGTCAGGGGGAGAGGCGCAGCGGGTTGCGATCGCGCGGGCGCTGATCAACAATCCCCCGGTCATCGTTGCCGACGAGCCGACCGCACACCTCGACACGAAGTTGTCGCAGGAGTTCATGGAGATCATGGACAGGCTTCACCGGGAGGGCAGGACCATCATCATCGCGAGCCACGACCCGGTCGTCTACGCATCGCCTCTGGTGGACAGGACCGTGGAGATGCGGGACGGGGAAATAATTTCATGAAAACGCGCAGAAGTGTAGAAGCGGATATGCGTTCCGACAAGAACTGGCTGTTGGCAGTTCATGCATTTGCGCTTTTTCGCTTTGCCGCATTCTCGCGTCCGCGCTTTTACGCATTTACGTATTTGGCATGATCCTCCATCCCGCCATACTGGCCCTTGTCGCAGGCTCTGCTGTCACGGGCTTCATGATCATCGTCGCCTCGTGGTTCGGCCTGCAGATCATCAGGAAGTGGGACCTGTCGTCCGGCAGCGAACAGCAGCTCGGGCTCGAAAAGAAGACCTACCTGATCTCAACGGTCATGGCGTATGCCTTCGGGTTCCAGATCATCTCGCTCTTCCTCTTCATCCACACGGCAGACAGCCTCTGCAGCATGTTCACGGGCGCCATGTGCGCCGCGGGAACGCTCGCGGTCAACAGCTATGGCTATCCGGTCTTCATCCTGAAGATCGCCAACTTCCTTTTCGCTGGCCTCTGGCTCACCTTGAACTTCACGGACAACCGCGCGGAGGATTATCCGCTCATCCGGAAGAAGTATTTCCTGCTTCTGCTGATCATGCCCTTCGTGCTGGCAGAGACGGTCCTCCAGGCGGTCTACTTCTTCAGCCTCCATGCCGATGTCATTACCTCCTGCTGCGGGAGCCTCTTCAGCTCCGAGGGCAAGGGTACGGTCCAGACCTTTCTCAGCCTGCCGGTCGGCCCGGTGCGGGCGCTGTTTTTTGCTCTGGCGGCATGTGTTACTGCCTCAGGCATCTATCTGTATGGTACCGGGAAGGGGGCGTATCTCTTTTCCGCTCTCAGCCTCTTGTCCTTTTTTGTATCTGCGCTCGCGCTCATGCTCTTCATCTCGCTTTACATCTATGAGATCCCTACGCACCACTGCCCGTTCTGCATCCTCAAGAGGGAATATCATTACATCGGATATCTGATGTATGCCGCTCTCCTCTGCGGTGCTGTCGCCGGCATCGGCACCGGCATGCTCCAGCCGTTCAGGACAATAGGGAGTCTTGCCTGCGTCGTCCCCTCCATACAGAAGCGGCTTGCCCTTGCCGCTGTGATCCTTTACCTGATCTTTACTCTGTTTTCGGCCTACAAGATGGTCTTCACTACGTTCGTGCTCGAATAATCTTTCCCCTGCCTGATGCCGGAAGTTCGCGTTCGATATGATATGCTTAAAAAGTCAGCATGAAACAGAATAAGGCAGTAATCGCTGCTATTATCGTCCTGCTCCTGTCGGTCGTTTTCATTATTGGTCTCCTCCATGATTCAAGCAAGAAGGAGGTCACCTCCCGATTTCAGGAACAGCAGCTTCTGCATGCGCATCATCTTGCCGAGCAGATCGAGAACTTTTTCAACGGGCATGCCCAGCTCATAAGAGCATTTTCGATGCCTGTTTCCCTGCAGAATGAAAGCTGACAGCCCGTCTCCTCCCAGGCGCCTCTGAGTTTGCGCATATCATCCGCAAGGACTTGCACGCCATTAACGGACAGAAGGATCTTCTTTTGTTTTGCGGTCCTCCCTATGCACTGGTACGGCAGGCCCTTTTCTTCGAGGATCTCCGTTATGCGTTTCTCATTCCTCGGCAAAGAGCACCGGCAATTCTTCTCTCTGCCCTTTGCCCGCAGCCTTATTATTCAGTCACAATATCAAGCCGTATCTTCTGGTCCAGGCATCGGGCGAGAGATTATCAGCAGCTGAAACTCAGAGGTTCGGTGCGCTTCGCCAGACAAGGAAACCCGATTCTGAGAAGAACTACTACATTATCTTCGGGAACCCTGCCAAACACGTGAAAAAGGGTGACACCGTAACCGTGGTGATCGGGGATCTTGAGATCAGGAATCTGATGGTGCGCTGAAGTATTGTAGCATCGCGCATGTCATCAGAGCGGTTTGCTATCTTTCAGTTTCTAAGACTATTCAAAGCACGAACTCTTTATATATAGATTCTTGCCGGACTCTGGCAGGCAATGAATTACTCAGGGATTTCTGCTCTCTTCATCTGCCGGCCTGAGAAAAAGCTCCAAGCCAGGCCGGTATTTTATAAAAATCATGTTAAATCAATGATATTGCTCTGGTGTATTGAATTACGACTTGCATTCAATTCAAAAATTAAACCCCCATTTTTCGATAATAAGTATAAAAATATATGTATAAATAAAATATTGACAGGTTTAAAAAAACCAGTATAATTAAATTAATTTTAATAAGTTAAAAATATAAATTTTAACGTTGTAGGGATAATCTTACTCTTTGTTGTTTCTTGTCTTATTGTTAGTGGGCGATCTTTTTGGTAGTTTAATAGCAATTCCTTGCTATTACCATGGCATAAACGAACCATAGACATAATCTGAAGATATCTTGACCGGACACGCCGGAAGGAGGATTTTATGAAACGCAAGCTGAAAGAATATGCGGCGAGGGCATTACACGTGGGCGTTTTTGTTTTGCTGCTAAGCTTCTCGGCCCTGCTTGATGCAGAGGCCTTCACCCTGAAGGTGAAGGATGACGCCGGTGATCCGGTGAAAAACTACCGGTGGCTTGTCGAGGAAGACACCACGAATGTGGTGCCCCCCGGCACCTTCTCGGCCAGGACCCTGGGAGTGAACATCCACACAACCTACGCGCCGGTACAGAAGAAGGGACACTCGGCATCGAGCCATGCGACCATCGACGTACCATCGAACAAGAGATGGCTCGTTACCATCCTGCCCGACGGCAGCGCTGTTGGCAGCCCGCGGTATACGGCAAGCGGCCATCTTGTCGAAAAGGGAGCTGACAATGTCACGGTCGTTGTCAACAAGATCGTCGATGCCGGCGTGCTTACGGCCCAGATATCGGTATTTATTTTTAATGATAACGCGCCGGTCAACAACGCGCCTGACATAGGCGAGCCGGGGCTGGGAGACTTCTCGATCCTCCTTTTTGACCAGCTAGGCCAGGTATCGCAGGACGCCTTTGGCAACCAGCTCGGCACAACCTATCAGAGGAACCCTGACGGGACATTCCAGTTCAATGCCGACGGCACACCGGTGATCAAGTCGCCCGGGAACGGAGAGATCCAGACCTGCGTGCAGGCCGATGTCGACGCGTATAAAGCCTGGCAGGCCATTCTGCCGCTCGATTATTCGACCATGCCGAAAGAATGCAACGCAGTCGGCGAAGTGCTGATCAAATTCATCCCCCCGGGAAAGTACGGGACCCGCGCTGTTCCGCCTCCCGGACAGACATGGACCCAGACATCAACGATCGAAGGAACGCCGGGCATCGACTCATGGGTAAAGGCCAATGAGCCGAACAGGCTGGTAGAGTTCGGCCCTGCCCTATACCATGTGTTCATCGGCTTTGTTCAGAATTTCGATAGTTTCCAGACGCTTCGCGACCTCTGCGCATCTGCGCCGCCTGTCTGCGTAATAGCGGGGGACCCGCCGGTAGAGACCTGCACCCCTGTCAACTGCACGGAATCGACCGTAACGGGAAATATCAGGAGGGTGCATTCAACAAAAGCGCAGTTCGGGATCACCCCCGGGCCGGTCGTGGAGGAGTGCTTTATCGGCATCAACGGCCTCGAGTTTGGGACCAATACCGGTATTTATGTCGCGCCCTGCAATGCAGACAGCACGTTTACGATCCCCAATGTCCCTCCGGGCACGTACCAGCTCGTTGCCTGGGATAGGCCTCTCGATCATATCTTTTATTTCACCACGTTCATTGTGGACGGATCCGGCACGCTGGTAGATCTTACGGACACGAACTTCATGAACCAGTGGTTCGGGAATATCGACAATACGGTCTTTTACGATGCGAACCAGAACGGGTTCCGGGACTGCGTCACGCCTCTGTGCAATGATGCTCTCGCAGGCGATGAGATCGGCATCGAAGCCCAGAACATCAACCTCCGGTGGAGGGACGGTTCGATCTACCAGTTCCAGCCGACAGACATAAACGGCGAGTCCTCAATGACCGAGGTCTTTCCGCTATTCAGGAATTATATCCTCGAGGTCGATTTTGCCCGTTTCAAGGCAACAGGCGCCACGATCATTGTTGATGACGGCGGGGACATCCCACCTTTCAACCCGCTCGACCCCTGGGCAATGCCCTCTTACGGCAAGCTCAACCCTCAGGCCCAGTTCTGCACCCTGTCTGACATCGCCAATGGGACAATTGCCGATTACGGGGCTGACAAGACCGCCGGGACGGCCGATGACGTGCTCTGCACAACGGTCGGACAGTCGATCATTCATCCCTTTACCGGCAATAACCTTGCACGCCTGGAGCAGGGGGTGGTGCTTCTTGAGGCAACGACGGTTTACGCGGACCAGACAAATAAAATTGACTGGGGCAAGGTCAACTATCAGACAGGCGAGCACGGAGGCATCACGGGTGTTGCCGTGTACAATACCACCCGGGCCGAGAACGATCCCATGCTTGCTGCCACTGACCCCTGGGAGCCGGGCATCCCGAGGGTCCAGTTCAACCTGTATGCTGACTGGAACAATGACGGACTTATCGATGACGCTGACGCCAACGGCAAAATACAGCTTGCCGATGTGGACAATTACCCCTTCGGCAACTTCCCCGGTCCTGAAGACATAGACCGCAACAGTAACGGTATTTTTGACCGAGGCGATGCACTGAACGTCTCCACCTCTGACAGCTGGGATGACAATATGCCCACAGGCTGCCAGGGGCCCACACAATATGTCTTCGGCCAGCCCATTGTTGAGTGCGCCGAGGCGCTCCAGACCTGGAACACCATGAGACCCGGGGTGTTTGACGGCGGCTACGCCTTTGATGTCTATTATCCCTTCGGCCCGGGCCTCTTCAGAAATCCCGATGCAGCGATCACTCTGCCCGTGGACAGGATGTACATCGTAGAGACTGTTCCGCCTCCGGGCTTTGAGATCACGAAAGAGGAAGACAAAAACGTGGACTTCGGCGACTCCTATGTGCCGAGCCCGCTGATCCTGCCTGCACCCTGCGTCGGTACGGTTGCCAATAAGCAGCCGAAGCATGTCGTGCCGGCGTTCCTTGACCTCTTCCCTGACGCTCAATTACCTGCATACAGGGCAGGCGAAACAACGCCTCTCTGCAACATGAAACAGATACTTCTTGCGGACAAGACGAACGCGGCAGCTGATTTTCACCTCTTCACTACGGTGCCCAAGTCAGCAAGGGGGATTGGCTTGATAACCAATGACGTGGCCATAACGCAAGATCCGAACAACCCGAACATCGGTGAAAAGTTGGGCGTGGTCTGGATGCCCATATCCGTACAGGACCTGAACGGGCATGAGCTGACAAGGGTGTATACTGACCAGTTCGGTGTATATAACTTCTTGACCCCGTCGAACTACAGCGTCAATATCCCTGTGCCGACAGGAGTGTCGCCGAGCATGGAGAGGATCTGCCTGAACCATCCGGGTCCGATCCCGAACCCCAACAATCCCTCACAGTTCATAACAGACCCCTTCTTCGACAGGAGGTACAGCCTGACCTGCTATACCCTGGATTTCTGGCCGGGCAAGACAACGTATCTCGACACGCCGGTCATCCCTGTTGCTGCCTACACGGCAGTGTATGACGCGTCGCTCGATTGCCAGTTCCCTGACGGGACGCCGGTAATCTCGGATGTGACCGGACCTCACAATGTCGGGCCGTATGTGGCAGCTGCAGGAAAGACGCTGACCATCAAATCGCCGGGCAACGTCAAGGTAGAAAACCCTGACTGCCAGTCGAGGTTCGACCCGCAGTGCAACCCGCTCATTACGCGTGACTATGGCTTCGGCACTGACAAGGGCACGGTCAGGATCAACGGAGTTGAGGTCCCCAAGGCGAATGTGACCTGGGGCAACAAGACCATCACGGCGGTTGTCCCTGCCGGTGCCACGACAGGGCAGCTCGAAGTGGTCCGCGGCGATAACGGACAGTCGACCGTCACCGGCATCACCGTGACGATCGGCGGCCCTGCGCCGACGGTTGTGAACCCCGGCGGGTCCATCCAGGTAGCGATAGATGCTGCTGCGACCGGCGACCTTATCATCGTCCGGCCGGGCAGGTATAACGAAAATATCATCATGGACAAGAACGTAAAGCTGCAGGGCTCGGGTGCCTTTTCCACGTTCATCAATTCTGCGCCGACATTGCCTGAAAACCTGCAGGCCTTCAAACAGAAGATCCAGGATCTTCTCACCGCAGGCGCCGTATCCCTCGTGCCCGGCGAGATTCTGGACCAGCACATTGAATATGCCGCCATCACGGTGCTCGCCAACGACGGCGTTTTCACTGCGGATCCTCACGGAAGGATCGACGGTTTCACGCTCATTTCTGCGACGAGCGGAGGCGGTGTCACCGTCAACGGCTATGCCCACTATCTCGAGATCAGCAATAACAGGGTGACCAACAATGCAGGCTCCTATGGCGGCGGCATCAGGGTCGGCACCCCCGGCCTGACGGACCCGGCGTGCGATCCTGCCGGCGAGCTCTATTGCAGCAGCGGCAACGACAATATCTCGATCCACAACAACCACATCCTCGAAAACGGCTCGGTCGGCGCAACGACCGGAGGCGGAGGCATAGCTATCTTCAACGGGGCTGACAATTACCGCGTTACGGACAATTACGTCTGCGGCAACTTCACGACCAATAAGGGCGGCGGCATTGCCCATATCGGTCTCAGTCCCAACGGCCTGATCGCGGGCAACAAGATCCTCCTGAACGAAAGTTCGTTCAACAGTCTGACCGGCGGTGAAGGAGGAGGCATCTATATCCAGGGAGAACCTGCGCGCGTGCCGGTCCCGCCGGTACCGGGCGTGCTGTACTTTACGCCGGGCACGGGTTCAGTAAAGGTGAACGGCAATCTCATCCAGGCCAATATGGCAGGCAACGGAAAGGGCGGCGGAATCTTCGTCACCTTCGCCAACGGTCTTGATGTGAATGCCTCGCCGGCAGACAATACGACCTGGTATGCCATCGACATCTTCAACAATATCGTAGCCAACAACGTGGCAGGCTGGATGGGAGGAGGCGTATTCCTCCAGGATGCCGCAAAGGTCAGGGTCGACCACAACACGATCGTGAACAACAGCAGCACCTCAAGCGGAGCCAACGCACTGCTGGGAGTCGGCCTCAATCAGCCGACCATACCGCAGGGCGCGGGCCTTGTCAGCGGGATCCATTCCCTGAGCCTGGCAAATGTCTCGGGCCAGACCTACGCGAACCCGGAACTGCTCAACAACATCATCCGCAACAACGGTTCCTATTCGTATGACCCTACTATTAACAACGGCGCCGGAGGTCTCGTCCCTCATCCCAGTACGTATTGGGACCTTCAGGTCTTCGGGGCCACTGATCCGGGCCAGGTGCTTGATCCGGGCAGCTGCATCCTCGCAAGCCTTACGGGACCCGACGGCGTGGATTACACTGTCGGCGGTACCGACCTGACGAATATCGTCGTGGACCCGAGCTTTATGAACGACTATGTCTACCTGCTCCGGACCGCTGCAGCTCCGGGCGAGGGCGGAAATACGGTGCAGGTGAGCATCAAACCGATCGGGCCCCAGGGCGACTACCACCTGAGGCCGGATTCTCCCGCGATCAATCTGGCAGCGGCAACCGTGATACCGGAACTTGCTACGGATTATGACGGCGAGGTGAGGCCTGATGCGGCATCCGGATTGGGTGACATAGGGGCCGATGAATTCTACGCGCCGGCAAATATCACCCTTGTCACCCCGAACGGCGGTGAGGTCATCGCAACAGGAAGCACCCAGACCATATTCTGGGAGGCTCCTGCCGGTTTCCCCGTCGGCGTGACCTACCGGTTGCAGGTGTCCTATGACAACGGGAGTTCGTGGAAGCCGATCCCCGGTGCCGAGGCCCTTACGACCACGTCCTTTATTTGGACCGTTCCTGCCAGGAACCAGAACATGAGGAACTCCCTCATCAGGGTGCAGGCCTTTAACGGGACAACCAAGATCGGACAGGATGTCTCTGACAATGTCTTCGAGGTCGAAGTGGTGAAGGTAATTTACCCTTCCGATGCGACAGTTGAGGTAGGGTCCGGATTGACGCTCAGTCCGCCTTTCGGCATCAACTGGAGGCTGAACGACATGAAGGCCACGGTCAAAAAGGCGAGGATCGAGCTCTCGATCGACGGCGGGGCGACCTGGCAGAAGGTGCTGGTGCATAAGTTCCCTGCTGAGAACACATTGCATCAGGAGACCTGGACAGTGCCGACTGTGCACAAGGGCAAGACCACGGCAACAGTACGGGTCCTGCTCTTTGACGGCTCCGGCAATCTGATCGGCAAGGATCAGAGCAACACCTTCTTCACGATCCTGCCGGCCCAGTAGCAGATGATGGACGGAAAGAACATGAGAGGATATGCAACATATGACGAATCAAAAAATGAAAGGAGCTCAGCGATGAAGAAGGGACTGATCATTATTCCGGCGTTTCTTCTGATGTTCATCGCATTCGGTCTGTCATCGGCTCAGGCGCATGTCTTTTTCCAGTGCCCCTGTCTCGACGACCCGGCAGCAACCGGTGTGGTCAAGGCCCACGGCAATATCGAATGCAGCGTTGGAGGGCAGAGCATCGCCTGCAAGCACATGACCGCCGGCGACGGCTTCGCCACCACGGCGGATGGAAGCGAGACCTATATCTTCGGTTTCCATGACGTGACCAATCTGTACCCGCCCAACGGAGTGTATGCCACAAAGGACGAGGCAGACGCTATCGTTTCCACGGACGGGCTGCTGGCTGCCGAGACTTCGGCGCCGACCATCAATGTCCAGGAAAACCAGGATTTTTACCTTACCCTGTCCATTGTGCCGATGGTCATACGGCCTGATCTCTTCGACCCGCATACGGTGCACTTCCACGGCTACCCCAACGCCTCGGCGATCTTTGACGGCGAGCCGATGTCGTCCATCTCTACCAACCAGGGGGCGAGCCTGACGTACTATTACAACCTCACCGGCCGGCCCGGCACATACATGTATCACTGTCACGTCGAGGCGTCGGAGCATATGCAGATGGGCATGCTCGGGAACCTGTTCGTACGGGCGGCTGACGATACCACTGCATACAACACGGCTGACACGGGTTTCGACGTGGAATACCCGATCCAGGTCATATCCTTTGACCCGAAGTTCCATCAGGCGGACCAGGACATCCAGCCCCTGCCTTTTGCCGAGATGCTCGATGTCTATCCCATGTTCAACGGGAGGGGGTATCCGGACACCATCAACCCCAATGATCTGCCGCCTCCCCAGCAGAAGATAGACGGCAGGGCCAGCATTGAGACCATAAGCCCGACCCAGTCGTCCCAGAAGGTGCCGTCCCGCATCACGGCAACGGCCGGGCAGACTATCCTGCTGCGTTTGTCAAGTCTCGCAACCGTGGACATTTACACGATCACGGCCGGCGGGCTGCCGCTGCAGATCGTGGGCAAGGACGCGAGGATCTATAAGGGCCAGAGTAATCCCGCGGGAACCCCCCTGTTCCAGACGGTAAATTCGGTCAACATCGGCGGCGGCGAGTCCTTTGACCTGCTTATCGATACGACCGGCATAGCCCCGGGCACGTATTTCCTTTACACCTCGAATCTCAACGAGCTTGCGAACAACCTGCAGGAATTCGGCGGCATGATGACCGAGATCGTCATCGCACCATAGGAGGAATAACCATGAATAACACATTAATAAAGGCATACCAGACAGCCGTCGTTCTTTCCCTGTTATTGCTGGTTCCTCTTGTTGCCGGGGCATATGATATCCCGGGCATCACAGGCACGCCGGGCAGTCCGGTGTTCAATCTGACCACAGGCACCGGGACTGTCGTGACCGGTGAGGGCAACCAGGTGCATATGTGGCTCTTCGGAGTGGCAGGCGGCACCGTTCAGTATACCGGACCGACGCTCATCGTCAACGAGGGGGACACGGTTACCATCAATCTGACGAACAACCTCCCCGTACCGGTTTCCCTTGTCATCCCCGGCATGAACGTTACAGCAGCAGTAGCGGCCGGCCCCGGGCCGGCACTCCCGGGGATCCTGACAAAAGAGGTCCCTGCCGACAACGGCGCAACGACCGTGGCGTACACCTTTACCGCCACACAGCCGGGGACATACCTCTACCACAGCGGGACCAACCCTTCCCTGGAGGTCGAAATGGGGCTTTTGGGGGCGCTCATCGTAAGGCCTGCCGGGTACGATGCGGTGACCAACAGGATCGCTTACAATGATCCGGCGAGCACCTACACCCACGAAAATCTCTTCCTGCTGACCGACATCGATGTCCGCTTCCATAATGCCGTGGAGAACGGAAATCTGACAAATATCGACTTTGCCGATTACCGCCGCGAATACTGGTTCATCAACGGGAGGAACCTTCCTGATACCCTGGCGGCCCAGAACACGCCGCTGCTTCCCTTTCAGCCCTATAATGCTATCGCGAGGCTGAATCCGGGCCAGACGATCCTCTATCGCATGATCGGCGCAGGCAGGGACGGCCACCCCTTCCATACCCATGGGAATCACCATCTGAATATCGGGAGCCAGGGTCAGCTGATGGGAGCAGGCGCGTCCCTTGCCTGGAATGCTTTTACGACCGCTGTGTATCCGGGCGACACCTTTGACGCCCTCATGACCTGGACAGGCCAGGGCATAGGGTGGGATGTCTACGGCCACGCGAGCGATATCGATAATCCGCCCCTCGGCTTTTCAACAGGAGGCGCCCCGGGGCCTGAGGACTTTGACAACAACGGCAATGGCGTATATGACCAGTGCAACGATGCCAACAACCTGGCGCAACCGGGCGAGGACCCGGCCGCCCACTGCGTGCCGCTCCCGGTCATCATGCCGAACATCCAGGACCTTACCTTCGGCATGTTCTATAGCGGCAGCCCCTTCCTGGGCGCCTTCGGTGCGCTGCCTCCGGGCGAGGGCGGATTCAATGCCAACGCGGGATTCTTCTTTATGCAGCACTCGCACAGCGAGAGGGAACTGACAAACTTTAATATCTTCCCGGGCGGTATGGCGACCTTCCTGATCGTGGAACCGCCGTCGGCGCCGGTGCAATAGGGAAGGAGGAGATATGAAAAATCGAACGATCAGAATGACCTATACAGTGCTTGTCCTCTTGGGGGTCCTCCTTATGGCAGTTGCGCCAGGCATGGCTGATGCTGCCGTGGCAGGGCCGACGGACATTACGATCAAGAAGGCTTGCATCAGCATGCCTGACGGGACGGTAACTGCCCCTCAAGGGGTACCGCCGATAACCTGCCCTGCGGGAACGATCGTGATGTGGCTGCCCTATGACAACGTCGGAGCGGCCTATCTGGCTCCCGGCAGCTTCAAAATCACCGCGGCTGAGGGCGATTCCCTGACCATTACCGTGAGCAACGAACTGGGAATCCCTGTTTCTCTTGTGATACCCGGCCAGGTGCTGACCCCGAACAACGGACCTGTCTGGCTTGCTGATATTGCGAATCCCTATACCGGCGCAACCGCTGTCGGAAGCAGGCCGACGCCGACAACACCGGACGATCCCAATGACCCTGCCTATAAATACCGGGTCAGGTCCTTAAGCCATGAGACCGTGGCCGGAGCGGCCGGTGCGCCGGGCGCTGCCCAGACGTATATATGGCCTGGTCTGAAGGCAGGGACCTATCTCATCATGAGCGGCACCCATCAAGGGCTCCAGGTGCCGATGGGCATTTACGGCGTGCTGACGGTCACAGGAGCAGCGTGGCCGGCATACAATCAGGAGACCACGCTGCTTTTCAGCGAGATCGACCCGTATATCCACAATGCCGCGGATGACGTGGCGAAAAGCTTTCCCAGTACCAACAACTACCAGCCCAAATATTTTCTGATCAATGGGAAACCGTTCCCGGGTAATGATCCTATTGCGATAGGCGCAACAGGGTCGACGACACTGCTTCGTTTTGCAAATGCCGGCGTCGATACCTACGTGCCCCTGCTTCAGGGTCAATCCATGCTGGTGATAGCTGAAGACGGCAACCTGAAGGCTGCCAACCTGCAATTCGACCGCTACTCTCTGGACCTTCACGCGGGAAAGACCTTTGATGCCATCCTGACGAACCCCGCTTCCGCGGGCTACATCCCGGTCTATGACCGCAGGCTGTACATGAGCAATGCTGCCGAGGCGCCGGGCGGCATGCTCGCCTATCTTGAGGTCCCTGATGCCGTGCAGAATCTGCTGACGGTTGCCTCGAACGGCGGCACAGGGAAAGGAAGGGTT
>VEOY01000047.1 GCA_012026685.1 Nitrospirota bacterium | reverse complement strand
TGGATATTGGACACCAAAATTTGAAAAATTATTAAACACATAACATCAGCATGCACAACAATTTGAGGGACGGTGATGAATTAGTTAACTTATTTCTCAAACCTGTTACCGCAGCCCTGGACAAGAACTTCCGCTTGTACTCTGCACGCAATAGCCTTCCTCTTTCTTCGCACGTTGCAATGGCGACAACGGCTTTAACGGTACCCCCGGAACACTCCTCCGGATATGATGGTATACTGGCTCTATACCGGTATAATCATGAGGTCCGATGGCACAGACAGACGTCACAGACAGCGCTGAGCGGTTCGACTGCATCATTGTGGGCGCAGGGCCCGGCGGGCTGCAGGCAGCTATCCACCTCGGACGCAATAACTTCCGCGTCCTGATGTTCCACCGTCCCGGCGGCAGGACTCACCACGCGCGGCATATCGAGAATTACCTCGGCATCCGGTCGGTCTCGGGCGGAGAGTTGATCGAAACCGGGCTTGTCCAGGCCCAGAGCTTCGGCACCCGGGTCGAGAACGCGAAAGTTGAACGCGTCAGCGGCACAGAGGGAAACTTCGAGGTACTGGCAGGCGGGAAGACATACCGCTCCCGCTACGTAATCGCTGCTTCGGGAGCGAAGGAGACGATCGCGCCGTTTAAGAACCTGGCCCGGTTCTTCGGTATCTCGTACTTCACCTGCATGATCTGCGACGGCTACCGTATCACCGGCAAGAAGCTTGTCGTGATCGACCGAACGATCAACGGTGTCCGTACGAGCATCGGGATGAAGCAGATGTATACCAGTGACGTAACCTTTATCAGCCACGGGTTCTCCCTCTCTCCCTACTACGCGCAGATCCTTGACGACGAGGGGATCGGCCGGGTCGCGGGCAAGCCCGAGGAGCTTCTGGGAGAAACGGTCCTTGAAGGCCTGCGCATGTCCGACGGCAGCGTCATACCCTGCGAGGTGATCCTTGGGTGGGGCGGCATTTCGCTCAACGACGAGTACCTCGAAATGTTCGATCTGGAGCGCGATGCCGAGGGGTTCAAGATCATGACGAAGCCCAACGGCGAATCAAGCGTGGCAGGCCTCTTCGTACTCGGGGCGCTGCGGCAGGGCCACTCGCAGGCGATTATTTCGGCAGGCCAGGGCGCAGAGACCGCAATCGAGATCAGCACCCGGATCGTCGAGATCTGAGGATATCCCCTGCTGCGCCTGACCGCGTTGAGGGGATTTATTTACGGACGGCTTTTCCCGAGCACCCGTTCGATCGCCGGCACAACGTCCTCCGGCCCCCGCACGAGGATGATCTTCGTGCGCGGCGCATTCGCGTGGATGATGTTGAGAACGCGATTGAACCAGGCAGTGGTCTCTTCCGTGGCAGGGAAATTCACGGCATCCTGTCCGTTGATGTAGCCGCCGATGGCCACGCCGTCGTACCCGGCCTGCTTCAGTTCCGAGCCCAGCCGCGCGTCCCCGGCTTCATCGTTCGTGAGCACGAAGGTGGTGGCCTGGAATCCGAGCGAACGGAGTTTCTCCTGGACGGCGGCCGCGATCTCCGGATGTTTGCCGAACCCGAGGATGCGCCAGCCCGTTGGGCGTGAAGAAGATGCGCTCGACATATTAAACATATACCACAGCATGTGGTTCTTTACAAGGGAAGGCTGAGCGGGATGTTGTGAATTAGTTGACTTATTGTGCTGCCAGCCAGCAAGCAATTTCCGTTCTATGCAAACGGGTTATATCCCGGTTTCTTGTACAGCTTCTCCTGCTTGTCAAGAATATCCGGTCGATAGACCTTCTCTGGCCAATCCTCCGGCTTCACATCCTCGATAACCACGGAAACCACTTTTTCTTCGCACTGCAGGATGTCGACAACGTCCTTCACTATCTGCTGGGCAAGTCGGGTCTTCTGCTCTTCCGGGATAGAGTTTAAGGAGCTGTATTATTTTGCTTGTCTCAAAAACTCACCAAGGGAGATAATTCTTATATGCCGGTAGTTTTTGAGCATAAGCATGGCCTTATCGCCGGTGACGATCGCCTCTGCATTGCCTGCCACTGCGCATTCGAGTATGCGGTTATCAGATTCATCATCGAGGACTTTCAGTTTATGAACAGGACGTGCGATCTCGCCCATGCTCGCAAGATTGACTGCTACCCTGCTTAATGCCTCCGCGTCCTTGCTAAATTTCCTGGCCAGGACTGTAAGGACTTCGTCCATGATCTCATGGGAAATAACGAGAGTGTCTTTACCGCGGATAATCCTCATTACGGCATCGTCGGCCTTGCCGCCGGGCAGGATCAATGCGGAGATAAAGATATTGGTGTCAAAGACAACCCTCATTTCCTGAGATATCTTTCGAGGTCTTTCTCCGTCAGTATTCCTTTTTCTCTTGCTTTCTTGGACCAGTATCCCTGCATATCCCGGATTTCTTTCCTCAGCCTTTCCTGCCGGGCGAGCCTTAAGGCGTCCTGTATGACCGCGCTCAGTGTTTTCCCCTCTTCTTTTGCACGGGTTTCGGCCTCTGTGGCGAGGTCAGGCGGCAGAGATATGGTCTTTTTAACCGCTATCGCCATTGTTTCTCTCCTTTTGTCGGTATGAATAAATACTACCAACAGCCGCATCCCGCTGTCAACGGAGTCAGAGAGGAGAAGGGGCGGAATCATGAAGACATCTATAAATCCCTCCTAACCTCCCTTTGCCAAAGGGAGGAATATTGCCTCTCTTTGGCAAAGAGGCCTGCCTGTCCGGTAGGCAGGGGTGAGGGGAGATTTTTCAAGCTGAGTTGTTTCCTTTTATTTGGCCCTCGATCCGGCCGGGTATTGTTCATCGCTGACCTTTTCCATCCACTCAACGACTTTGCCGTCGAGCTGTTCCTGAACGGCGATATGGGTCATGGCCGTGGCCGGTGCGGCGCCATGCCAATGCTTTTCACCAGGTGCGATCCGGACCACGTCACCCGGCCGAATCTCCTCGATCGGGCCTCCCCAGCGCTGCACCAGGCCAGAGCCTGCCGTCACGATCAGGGTCTGACCAAGCGGGTGGCTGTGCCAGAGCGTGCGGCTGCCGGGCTCGAACGTGACACTGGCGCCGGACGCGCGTGCCGGATCGTTTGCCTGGAACAGCGGGTCAATGCGCACGGTGCCGGTGAAATAGTCGGCCGAGCCTTTGACAGAGGGCTGTGAACCACTCGGTTTAATTTCCATTTTTCGGGTCCTCTCTTTATGTTGGATCTGCTGCCGGTCTTCCGCCTGCAGGTTGCCGCAAAAACACAAAAGAGCGATCAGTAATGCGGTCTGTTTCACGTGATCCTCCTCTTCTTAAACTTTCGTCCCCATTTCGTATGCCTGGGTCATTGCCCTGCTTCCTTTAATATCTCCCTTCTTCCACGCGCCGGTCCCGTAGATGATCCCCTTTTCTTTTGACCGGTTCAAACAGGATGTGAATGCCCTGAATCCTTCCAAAGTCCTCTCCATTGCCTGCTTCCTGCTGTCCGCGGCCGCGACAATGAAGTAAAAACCCTTATTGCTGATCTCGGTATATCTCGGAACGGTCCTGTCGATCAGTGTTTTCATCTGTCCTTTCATGGTGAAGAAATAAACATGCGTTTCCATGTCTATCACGTCGGCAGCAACCATTTTATCCAGGACTTCGGCCATGTCGTCCTTCTGGACACACTTGCCTCCATTCTCCAGGCAGGCGCCTGACCGGTATTGCCAACGCCGATCGCCAGCGGGTGTCTGCTCGTTTCCCGGGCATTCTTGAATTCCAGACTGAGGATTTCCCTTCAATCTGTAGCATTTTCATGATGACTTCCTGTGCGGTTGCAGCAGGTTCCCGCGATGGCAGCTGAGAGCGTCACGGCTTTTCTCCTCTCGCCAATGTTCTGTTGCATGTTCTATAATGAACGCACATGGTTGTGCACGCTGATCCAGATGAGCTCCTGCAAAAAGGCAGACAGGCACTGCAACAAAAAAATTTCCTTTCGGCCCTGGCATATTTCGAAAAGGCCTATGCCGAGCGGAAAACACCGTTGACAGCATCGTATTACGGCCTCTGCATGGCTACGGAGCGAGGGAAGGTTTCCGATGGCATTGTCCTGTGCGAAGGCGCGATAGCGCTGGAGCCTCATGAGCCCAGGCACTATCTCAATCTGGCAAAGGTCTATCTGAAGGCAGACCGCAAGACCGATTGTCTCGAGACGCTCAGGAAGGGTCTTGCGCAGGGAGATGAGCCGGAGATCCGTCAACTGCTCGGGACCATTGGCGTCAGAAAACCTCCCGTATTTTCGTTCCTGCCCCGCAGGCACTTCCTGAACCGGTATCTCGGCTTCGTACTGAGCCGTCTCAGGCTGCGGTAGGCTCCGGTTTCCTTCTCCGCAGCCACCGTGGTATCATCGTAAGCATCGTATGCAACACCGCGCCGGAAAAACTGTCCGCAAGAGATCGCAGAAGTCAGGGCTGCCGCCCGGCTCCCTGGTGCACATCGGCGTGCAGCGTGTTGAAAAGACCAAAATAACGGTCATCTCCTACGACGAAACACAGTTCACGGAGCAGTCCTTTGACAGCGTGGAAGCCTGCATCCCCTTCAGGGAAAGCCCCGCGATCACCTGGATCAATATTGACGGCATTCATCAGACGGACATCCTTGAGAAGCTCGGCGCCTGCTATGATCTCCATCCCCTGGTGATGGAGGACATTCTGAACACGGAACAACGGCCGAAGGTCGAGAATTACGATGACTATCTGTACATCGTCATGAAGATGCTGCACGCGGGCGGAACCGATGTGGAGGTCTCGACAGAACAGATCAGTCTTGTGCTTGGCAGGAATCATGTCATCTCGTTTCAGGAAGGAATAGAGGGAGACGTCTTCGGGCATGTCCGTGAACGGCTCAGGAGCGAACAGGGAAAGGCAAGGAAGCTCGGCGCGGACTACCTCGTCTATTCGCTGATCGATGCCGTGGTAGACAATTATTTCCTTGTGCTTGAAACGCTCGGGGAGCAGATAGAATCCCTTGAGGAAAAGCTCGTCACCAGTCCGACCTCAGAGACGCTGCGCGCGATCCATTACCTGAAACGGGAAATGATCTTCCTGAGAAAATCGGTCTGGCCTCTGCGGGAGGTCATCAGCAGCCTTCAACGGGGGGACTCGCCGCTTGTCCAGGATGCGACGCGCCTCTACCTGCGGGATGTGTACGACCACACGGTCCAGGTGATCGACACGATCGAAACGTACCGGGACATGGTCTCGGGCATGCTCGATATATATCTTTCGAGCGTGAGCAACAGGCTGAACGCGGTGATGAAGATGCTTACGATCATCGCCACCATCTTCATGCCGCTCACCTTCATCGCCGGGGTCTACGGCATGAACTTCAAATATATGCCCGAGCTCGAATGGCGCTACGGATATTTTCTGATATGGACGGTCATGATCCTCATAGGGGTCTTCATGCTCATCTATTTCAGAAAAAAGAAATGGCTGTAACTGCATGCGCAGACGCGTCGATGCGTGAACGTGTGCATGCGTTTATGACAGAAAATAGCATAAAGGAACATACGTGGAGCTGATAAGGACCTTTTTTGATATCTTCAAGCATCTGGACAAACATCTCGGCGGCGTGATCCAGGCATACGGGATATGGACGTATCTCATTCTCTTCCTGAT
>VEOY01000117.1 GCA_012026685.1 Nitrospirota bacterium | reverse complement strand
CCTCAGGAAGATCGCCCATAACCAGGTCGATGAACTGGGCGATACCTCCACCCTCGCAGATCCTTCGGTGGTCGATAACCTCGTGAAGGAAAGACTGTAGGATAGAGTGACTTAAAGATTGGCAGGGGATATATCCCCTGCCAATCTTTACGCATCAGAAGGTGCTTCACCGACTGAAACAGAAATTCTTGGGAGAACAAAGGAGCTGAGCGTTGGAATCAACCGGACAATTACTTGAAGATGCACTTGCATCATACGAAAAAAAGGAGTACGCCCAGGCGGAGAAGTTTGTCGATGCGTTACTTGAGGGGAATCCTCAATTTCACCGTGGCTGGTTCCTTAAAGGCGTCATCCTTGAAGAAACCGGCAAGGAAGATGTCGCCGTCAAGTGCTACGCAAAGGCGGGAAGTCTGTTTAATATGTGGTTCCGTCTGGCCCTGCAACTCCAGGAATCAGACCCGGAGCGGGCGCTTGCCTACTATGGCCGTGTTCTCGAAATGGACCGCAATTTCAGCATGGCACTGCTTAATAAGGGAATGCTCCATGAGAAGCTCGGCGAGTGCGAAAAGGCAAAGGAATGTTTTGAAAGACTGTCTCCCAAAAGAGAGATATTTTCCCGACTCGTGAGCCCGGCAGGTTTTCTGTTGTTCCTTCTGGTTGGCGGTATTATGATGTTCGCCAGGGGAGAAAGAATTCTCTCGCTCTTTGCGTTTGCGTCGGCCCTTATCTGTTTTTTCTGGCTGAAACGAGATGCCGGCACTGCCATAGCAATATTCCGGAAGAAGAGACAATACACCTGATAGGTGCTGCGCTGCTTCGATTGATCAGGGAAGACCGATCGTACTCTGACGGGCAGGTACTAAAGCCTGAACCAGCTTCTTTTTTCTTTCAGGGAATTAAGCATCTCAACGACGTCTCTCAGAAGGTCTGATATCTCTTTCTGATTTCGTTTCAGCTCCTTGAATTCCTTTGAGTCTTTGAATGCAGGCTCCTGCTCCCCCTGACCATGAGCTGTAGCCACATGCTCCCTGAGACCCCTGACTTCGCCCTTCAGGTCGGCTAACGTCTGCCGGAGAACGTCGACAGCTTCAGATATCCCGCTTACCTGTAAGGACAACTCGCTTATCCTGACAGACATATCGCCGATCTCATCCCCAAGAAAAGGTTGAGCTGTCACATTCCGTACCGTATCGGCCAATTCAGGCACGAGGACCGTCCCAGGCTGCTCAACAATATTTCGTGGTTCGTTGGTGATGCCTTTTTCTGTAAATTCCGGAATGACCTCTGTAGTCTCGGTGGAGGGTTCAGGGATCGCAAATGTTTCCAGAGGCTCAGCCTCCTCAGCCAATTCAGCTTCTTCGATCTCATATTCTGGGGACGTCCCGACATCAACAGGTTCAGGTATCGACAATATATCTTCAGAATCAACATCTGCGGGTGCTGCTGTTAGCGGTTCCGTTTCGATGAGTTCTGCCTCTTCGATCTCATATTCAGGTTCAGCGCCGGCGTCCTCCATGGCTAATACCGGAGTCGGTATTTCAAATGCTGCAGCCGGCAATGTTTTGGGCTCCGGGATCCGTATCTCATCAAGGGGCGTCTCGGGGAAGATATCTTGCCTCGAAGGCAGCGGGCGAGGTTCCGGAGCAGGTTTTATGGGTACCGCCGCTTCCCTCTTGTCCTCGGATGTCTGGATCTCTATTTTATGTTTTCGCGAGATATCCTTCAGGAGAAGCTTGGTGATTTTCTTGAATGTTTCCTCAACACCTTTGCCCTGCACAGCCACGGCTTCCAGCACTTCGCGCGAGTCATCCTGATTAAGGTCCTGGTTGAGGGCCTCAACACTCAGAATATTGTCGAGATCCCGTTTGTTGTACTGAAGTATCACCGGTATGGTGTCGGGGTTGATATTGTTGGAGATGAGGTTTTCCCGCATATTCTCAAAGCTTTCGATGTTCTGATCCCTCATGTCCTCCTGCGAGTCTGCGACAAAGACGACCGCGTCGGCGCCCTTGAGGACGACTTTGCGCGTTGCATTATATCTGACCTGGCCGGGGACGGTGTAAAGCTGAAAACGGATCGAGAAGTCTCTGATCTTGCCGAGTTCGACCGGCAGAAAATCGAAGAAAAGCGTCCTGTCGGATTCCGTCGACAGGGACAGGAGTTTGCCTTTTGTCTCCGGGTTAAGGACTGTATGAAGGTGCTGCAGGTTAGTGGTTTTTCCGCTGAGACCGGGACCGTAATAAACTATTTTGAGCGTAATTTCCTTGGTAGCATAATTGAACAGTGCCATTGCTATACTATAGCATAAACACCGTTTCTTGTCTGGTTCTTGACGCGGTACATTGCCTCATCAGCGAGCTTCATAAGCTCATCCTTCGACTTTGCACTTTCAGGATAGGAAGCGACCCCGAAGCTTGCGGTGACCTTGAAAGAATAGCCGTCCTTTTTCATGAATACATTGTGCTCAATGGACCTCCTGATCCTTTCCGCTATCTGAAGAGCATTTTTCGGGCTCGTCTGAGGAAGGACCATGACAAACTCGTCCCCGCCATAACGGGCAACGATATCGACCGTGCGCAAGCTCTTAAGAAGCAGCTGGCCCATCTCCACAAGAAGTTTGCTTCCCACAAGGTGTCCGTAATTATCATTGATGTTCTTGAAATGGTCTACGTCCATGAATATCAGGGAAAGAGACGTGTGATGTCTGGTCGCCCTGGTAAGCTCTATCTCGAGCGTCCGATTAAGATAACGGGTATTGAAAAGTTTTGTGAGGTCATCGGTGACGGACATTTCGGCCATCTTCTGATAGAGGGAAGACCTCTCTATGGCTATGGCAGCATGATCGACGATGCGAAGGATCAGTGCCAGGTCATCTTTGGTAAAGGGTTCGTTGTTGGTTTTGTTCACAATCTCAAGAACGCCGAGGATATTGCCCTTATTCTGGATAGGGACGCACATAATGGACTTCGTCTTGAAATCCGTTTCCATGTCTATCCGCGGGTTGAAACGCGGATCCTTAGAAACGTCGGGAACGATGACCGGCACATGCTCCCGTGCAACCCAGCCTGCTATTCCTTCTCCGATCTTCAGGCGTTCCCGTCGGATCTTCTTTTTGGTTTCTTTCTTTCCAGTTGTTTTTTCGAATACCAGGTCCCCGGTCTCTTCATCAATAAGCAGGATCGAGCAGGCCTCTGCCTGTACCAGGGTTTTTGTTTTTTTCATGATCGTACGGAGAACAGCGCCGAGTTCAAGGGACGAGGTAAGAGTCCTGTTCACTTCCTCAAAAAAATCGAGTTCCTTTTTCATCCCCGCAAGTCCGGTCTTGAGAATGCGGTTTTCCGCAGCAAGGTGTTTTTCGTGAAGTATCCGCTTCATGGCGAATTCGAGCTCTCTCGGTGAACGCGTCAGCAGAGGATGCATGAGGTCCGTCTTCATCCAGGGAGCCATTCCGGCAAGGGCAGGGCCGTCAGTTATGACAATCTTGGGTGTCTCTCTATACCTGTTGAGAAACTCTCTGAAGGACGGTTCCCTGCTTTGGGAACGTTCAATGATGAGGAGATCAGGAGCATCCTCCTGCCGGTGCTTGATTGAGTTGACCGAGCGGAAGCGTTGCGTGCTCGCGCCTTTTCCCATAAGGTTATCTTCGATCTCCCGGGTAAATCCGGCGGAGCCTATAAGGAAAATCTTAATCATTCACTCCGCAGCATTTCTTGTATTTTTTGCCGCTTCCGCAAGGGCAGGGATCGTTTCTCCCGACCTTCTTACCCTTGGCGACCGTCTGCTGAGATGCGGTCTCTCCGCGGTTATAGTTCAGCGATACTTTCTGTTGCTGGGTCTTTATCCGTTCTTCCTGGTTTTTCTGCACCTGTATTTTGAACAGTCGCATGACGACTTCAGTGGTGATCCTGCCGGACAGCTCTGCGAAGATATCAAAGGCTTCTTTCTTATACTCCACAAGGGGGTCCCGCTGCGCATATCCCCGGAGGCCGATGCCTTCCTTGAGATGGTCCATGGCCAGGAGGTGGTCTTTCCACTGCGAGTCGACGATCTGAAGCAGCATCCATTTTTCCATCTGCCGCATCAGGTCCTCGCCGATATCCTCTTCTTTTTCCTTATAGCGGTTCCGCGCTTCCAAGGACAGCATATCCCGAAGCCCATCAGCTGTATCCGGCACATCACCCAGCGAAATGTCAAACATCCCGTAAACGGAATCCCTGAGGGCTTTGATGTCCCAGTCTTCCTTATGCTTGTCCTCAGGACAGTGCACCGCCATGAGTTCATCGATAGAGTCATCGATCATGCCGAAGATCCTGTCTCTCACGTCAGCGCCCTGCAGAAGTTCGCGTCTGAATGCGTAGATCTCCGTTCTTTGCTTGTTCATGACGTCGTCATATTCAAGCAGATGCTTCCTGATATCGAAGTTCTGTGATTCAACGCGTTTCTGCGCATTCTCGATGGCTTTGGAGACCATCTTGTTCTCGATCGGAATACTGTCGTCCATGCCGAGCTTGCCCATCAGGCCGGAAACGCGGTCGGAATAAAATATTCTCATGAGATCATCTTCCAGGGACAGATAAAAACGGGAAGACCCCGGATCGCCCTGCCTTCCGGAGCGACCCCTGAGCTGGTTGTCAATCCTTCGCGCCTCATGACGCTCAGTCCCGAGGATATGCAGGCCCCCGGCCTGCAGTACGATCTTCCTGTCCTCTTCGCATTTCTTTTCTGCTTCTGCAAGCGCCCTGTTCCAGTCTTCATCTGCAACATCAGGCTTGTCGCTCAGCATTTCCCGCGCAAGGCCTGAAGGATTGCCGCCGAGAATAATGTCCGTTCCTCTCCCTGCCATGTTCGTGGCGATGGTTACCGCTTGGCTCCTGCCGGCCTGTGCGATTATCTCCGCTTCCTTGTCATGATATTTCGCGTTCAGGACAGAGTGCCGTATTCCGTTCTTTTTCAGCAGGCTGCTCAGATGCTCCGATTTTTCAATGGAAATAGTTCCGACAAGGACCGGCTGTCCTCTCTTGTAGCAATCTTCTATATCAAGAATGACGGAATCAAACTTGCCCTTTTCCGTCTTATAGATCAGATCGGAATGGTCCTGTCTGACCATGGGCCTGTTCGTGGGGATGACGATGACATCGAGATTGTAGATCTTTGCGAACTCCTCTGCCTCGGTCTCTGCCGTTCCCGTCATGCCGGAAAGCTTGTTGTACATCCTGAAGTAGTTCTGGAACGTTATGGTAGCGAGCGTCTGGTTCTCGTTTTCGATCTTCACGCCTTCCTTTGCCTCTACGGCCTGATGCAGACCGTCGGACCAGCGCCGGCCCGGCATGAGCCGACCCGTAAATTCATCGACAATGATGACTTCCCCGTCCTTTACCACATAGTCGACATCGCGCTTGAAAAGACTATAGGCCTTGAGCCCCTGCAGAATGTGATGAACAAGGTCTATATTGGAAGGATCATAGAGGTTTCCCGCGCCGAGCAGCTTTTCAGCCTTGATGTTGCCGTCCTCCGTAAGAATGACCGTCCTGGCCTTCTCGTCAACGGTAAAATCTTCACCGGGTTTGAGCTTTGGGATGATCTTGTCAATTTTGTAATACTTGTCCGTTGACTCTTCCGATGGCCCGGATATGATGAGCGGGGTCCGTGCTTCGTCGATCAGGATGCTGTCAACCTCGTCAACGATCGCGTAGTTAAGTTCTCTCTGGGCAAACTGTGAGCTGTCGTACTTCATGTTGTCCCTGAGGTAATCGAAACCGAATTCGTTGTTGGTGCCGTAGGTAATGTCGGCATTATACGACACCTGTCTCTGCTCATCGGTGAGACCATGGACGATGATCCCGACACTCAGGCCGAGGAACTGATACAGAGGGCTCATCCATTGAGCATCCCGTCGCGCCAGGTAATCGTTGACGGTGACAACATGGACGCCCCTTCCGTCAAGCGCGTTCAGATAGACGGGCAGGGTGGCCACGAGGGTCTTACCCTCACCCGTTTTCATTTCAGCTATTCTTCCTTCGTGCAGGACTATACCGCCGAGCAGTTGAACATCAAAGTGGCGCATCTTCAAAACGCGTTTTGAAGCCTCTCTGCATACGGCGAAGGCCTCGGAGAGAAGGTCATCAAGGGTCTCTCCTTCGGAGATGCGGGTCCTGAACTCATCAGTCTTAGCCTTGAGGTCCATATCCGTCAGTGCAGATATCACCGGCTCCAGAGCATTGATCTTCTCAACGGTTGAAGATATCCTGTTTATCTCTCGTTCGTTCTTTGTTCCTATGATCTTTTTCAGTATGTTTAACATAGTACATATTAAATGAATGCAGCGTTTTATTTCAAGGAAGGCATTAAGTAAATCATTGAAAATCAAGGAAATTTGATGAAAAATGGACTGCCGTGGTAAATTCAATAGTGGAAAAGACCTTTTATATCTATACCTACGGATGCCAGATGAACGTCCATGATTCCGAGAAGATGCTGGGAACTCTGGAAGAGGCGGGATATGCGGCGGCAGAATCACCTGACAGCGCTGATCTTATTATCTTTAATACGTGCGCTATTCGCGCAAAGGCCGAGCAGAAATTTTTCAGTCAGCTCGGCAGAACAAAGTTTCTGAAAAGAAAAAATCCTCAAATAAAGATTGCGGTGGCCGGGTGCGTTGCGCAGGAATCGAAGGACGAGATCAGGAAAAGAGCGCCTTATGTTGATTTTGTGCTCGGCCCGCAGAATATCCATCATGTGAAGAATCTGTTTCATGTACCGAAACAGACGCTGGTAGGAGAGAACCCTGGTATCTCAACACAGGAATATGAGATGCGGCGGCAATCATCTTCTCGTGCATGGGTGTCCATCATGTACGGGTGCAATAACTTCTGCAGCTACTGCATTGTACCGTACACCAGGGGAAGGGAGATTTCCCGTCCCAGCAGCAGTATCCTCTCCGAAATCAGGGATCTCAGGGAAAGGGGATACCGCGAAGTCACGCTCTTGGGACAGAATGTGAATTCATATCGCAGCGACGTGGATTTTGTCCAGCTCCTGTATGAGGTAGGCAGGATCGGGCTGGACAGGGTCCGTTTCGTAACATCTCATCCGAGGGACCTGTCTCCGTCGCTTATACAGACCATGGCAGACATATCATCTGTTTGCGAACACCTCCATTTGCCGCTGCAGTCGGGCTCCGACAGGGTACTTGAGCGCATGAACAGAAAATATACCTATGCGTCATATCGTGAAAAAGTCCTGATGATCAGGGAGCGCATTCCAGGGGTTGCGATCACAACGGACATCATCGTTGGTTTCCCGGGCGAACGCGACCGGGATTACGAGGCTACCGTTGATGCTATTGAAGAAATCGGGTTTGATGGCATGTTCGGATTTAAATACTCAAAGAGAAAAGGCACGAAGGCCTTTGGCATGGAAGATCAGATTCCCGAAGATATCAAGGCAACGCGGCTGAACAGGCTATTAAGAATCCAGGAGGACATTACATTGCGGAGAAATAGGTCCCTGGAAGGCTCGGTACAGGAGATCCTGATAGAGGGACCGTCAGAGACCGATCATGACATGCTGATGGGCAGGAGCAGGACGAACAAGATTGTAACCATTCGCAATGACGGTGAGCAGGAAGGAGCGATGCTTTCCGTTAAGATCCATAGGGCAAGGCATCATTCCCTTGACGGCAGGAAATGAGACGGTTGATTATGCGGAAATCGCAGGTAACAGCGGCAGTCGTGACCCTTGGATGCAGGGTAAACCAGGCGGAAAGTTCAGTAATTGAAGGCACTCTTAGACATCACGGTATTGCTGTAGTCCCCATTGAGGAGAAACCCGGCTTTTGCATCATCAATACCTGTACGGTAACGGGAAGGAGCGATGCAAACTCCCGGCAGCTTATACGCAGGGCCGCGAGGGAAGGTTCGCAGGTCATTGTTACCGGATGTTACTCGCAGCTCAATCGGGATGAAGTACTACGCATGGATGGCGTTGTCCACGTTGTACCGATCGAGAACAAGGAAGAGATTGTCAGCATTATTCTTGGACAGGCGACGGAAACACTCTATCAATTTCATAATCGTGCGCGTCCCTATCTGAAAATACAGGATGGCTGCAACTTTTCCTGTTCATATTGTGCTGTTCCGATGGCCAGAGGCAGGTCCCGGAGTGTGCCCCCTGAAACCGCCGTTGAGCGGGCAAACAGAATAGGCGCCGAAGGATATCATGAGGTCGTCCTTACGGGTATCCATCTTGGCAGTTACGGCAGGGATCTGCCGGAGCAGTCCTCTCTTGCGAAACTCATCAAGGAGATTATCAAGCGGACCGGTATAAGGAGAATCAGGCTTAGTTCCCTTGAGATCAACGAGGTGGATGATGAGCTGCTTGAGGTGTTGTATGATGAGAGAGTTTGCCGGCATCTTCATCTGCCGTTGCAAAGCGGGAGCAATGACGTGCTCAGACTGATGAACAGAAATTATTCGGTAGATCATTTCAGAAAGAAAATGACTGCCATTACTGACATATTCAGAGATATCGCCATAGGGTCTGATGTGATCGTTGGATTCCCTGGCGAGAAGAAGGAAGACTTTGATGATACGTACAGGATGGTCAGAGAACTGCCGTTTGCCTATCTTCATATATTCCCTTTTTCACCCCGAGGAGGGACGGCTGCAGCAAAAATGCGGAGGACCGTGCCGAATTCAGCAGTTTCAGAACGTGTAGCAGCATTGAAACGTCTAAGCATCGAAAAAAGAGAGTTGTATGCCAAGTGTCACCTGAATAGGACGCTTGATGTTATTGCGGAAGAGAATGATGAGCACGGCCATACCCTCGGAACAGCAAGCAATTACTTGAAGATACGGGCATCAAGCGAAGCTGTGCAGCGGGGAACCCTTATATTTGCTAGGCTCACGGGCATCGAAGGAAGCACACTCACCGGGTTTGTTGTAGCATAGCCGCAACCATTTGAAATACAATGGAAAAATGCCTGCCCAATTCATGATCAATACTGTCATTAGCCGAAATACATGAGAAAGGGCAATATTCTTAACTGAGATACCAACAATATATGAACAGATTGTGTGCATAGCTAACGTCTGATAAGATATATTATGTAAAGTAAGGTCTGTCCATGTCTAAGGCCAGGTACGCGATTATAAAGCGTTCTGAGGGCATTTACGACCTTTACGAGGATGGAAACCCTCTTGTGAGATTCAATCATGCATCTTTCAGGGAACGTCTGGAGGTTCTGGGCCGTGGGTCCAACTGGATCGGGGCGATTCTCCGGCTGTTCCTTCGTGCCTTCCCTCCCTCGTACGCCGTCCCTGATCGGCTGCAGCTGTCCTAGGCTGAAAGGCTTTATGAGGGCCTCGACCACGTTTGTTCTGGTGGTACGGTAGGCGGCGAGAAGCGGAACAAGTTTGAGTCTCGCCGTTGATACGCGAACTTCCGGTGGCTGTTCCTGCTGCTTGCAGGTGCTTTCTTTTTGTTTAGACTGGCCTGTAGATGCTTCTTGCTTGTTATATATTATGTTAACGTGCAAGTATTCGATAGAGATCCCAAAGACCGCTGGCTGCCACTGCTGGCAGTAAATGGCTGCCCTATTTATATAACCGTCCTACATCGAATTTCACTCTTAAAGTAGTAGTGTTAAAGATATTTCATATTAATCGAATAATTGTAAAGTTATGCTTCATATATATCAGATAACTAATCATTGTAGATAGATAATATTACAAATCCAATATAGCAGGATAATGAATAAAATATCATATATTTGAACCCTTGGAGATTTTATTTAGATAGTACCTAAAGTAATTCTTTATTCTGTGGTTTGTGACCCATAATTCGTTAGAATTCCCATCAGGCGGCAATAGTAGCTCAAGATTCATTATATCAGGCTCTTCACGATGGCTCCTCCTGTGAACTATGGAACGACCCGGCGAACGCGCTTGTCGGCGATTCACCGAACGGCAGAGGAGCTATAGTGATCACTGCCCTATCATTCACATCATGAGGTGTCACTCTGCGATAATTTTTATTGATGTATCTGATTCCGGCTGCATTTATGGTGGACTAAACAGCGGGCATCTCAGGTATATTCTTGACATTTGAGAATAATCTGATTTATAAATGTCTATTCGCGGGCGTAACTCAGTGGTAGAGTGTTAGCTTCCCAAGCTGAAGGTCGTGGGTTCGAATCCCATCGCCCGCTCCATTTAATCTCATACCAGGAAAACGATTTCGCAACCATTATGCCCGATAAAGGTTTAGTACACATCTATACCGGTGAAGGAAAGGGAAAGACGACGTCGGCTATTGGGCTTGCTGTCAGGGCAAGAAGCCGCGGGAAGAGAGTGCTTCTTGCTCATTTCTTTAAAGAAAGGGATTCACTGAGCGAGATTCCTCTTCTTGAACAGATGGGAATCAATACCGTTGTTTTTGACACGATCAAATCGCCTTTTTTTTATCCTACAATCAGCAGGGATTACCTGAGGACAGAAACCATAAAAGCTCTGGAACTCATAAGACATTTATGTTCTGAGCAGCTGCCGGACCTCGTGATCCTGGATGAGTTCATCTGTCTGGTATCTGAGAATGTCCTCTCCGAGCAGGAGGCTATGTCGTTCATTACGGACAAACCCGCCAAAATCGAGGTTGTTCTCACGGGGAGAGGCGCGACAGATGGGATCATCAGGCTTGCTGATTATGTTACCAATATGCAGAACATTAAGCACCCCTTTGACAGGGGCATACCCGCGCGAAAAGGGATAGAGGTCTAATCTTTTCTCCTGCTCAACTGTTTTTTCGTATGGATGATTCTCTGGATGACCGTGAAATGTGTCAGAACGGCCATTATCCAGAGTGCGGGGATGATGTATCCGCTTATCGCTCCTGCTGCCAGAAGAATGATTCTCTCCGGTCTTTCCATCAGCCCGTGGGTGCATGATGCGCCGAGCCCTTCGGCCCTCGCCCGGGCATAACTGACAAGAAAAGATCCGACGAAAGACACAAGTGACAGCAGAATGCCTACACCGTTGCCGTGCATGTACATATACCAGGCTATAGCGAGCATGGCTGCCGCATCCGCATATCTGTCGAGGACAGAATCAAGATAGGCTCCGAAGGAAGTAACCATCCCCTTTGCGCGGGCTATTGCGCCGTCCAGCACGTCGAGGAAACCTGCGACAAGCACCAGTATTCCACCTGTCCTAAGATCCACTGCAAGCAGAGAAGATGCGAATATCATGAACACGAATCCGATGACAGTTACGGTGTTTGGTGAAAAGGGAATGAAAAGAGCGAAGCGGGTCAGCGGGCGCTCAAGACGTCGGCCGATATTCTTTCCCAGCATGCCGGACGCTAACGGGCTCTTTTCGCTGAGATGAATTCTTCGACCATTTCCCGTGCAGTCTCGTCGGGAAATTGTTGAGGCGGATGTTTCATGAAGTATGAGGACGGGGAAATCAACGGTCCACCGATATTTCTGTCTCGAGCGATCTTGCAGCATCTGATCGCGTCAATAACGACCCCGGCACTGTTCGGCGAATCTTCAACCGAAAGCCTCATCTCGACGTGCAAGGGGACATTCGCAAAACCCTTGCCTTCTATCCTGAGGAAGCAGACCTTGTTGTCATGCAGCCACGGTATATAATCTGAAGGGCCGATGTGTATATTTTCTTCAGAAAGCGGATTATTCATTTGTGACTGAACGGCTTCAGTTTTGGATATCTTTTTCATAGTGAGTCGGGTTCTGTTGAGCATATTGAGAAAATCGGTGTTTCCGCCGACATTCAGCTGGTAGGTGTTGTCTATCGTCACTCCCCTGTCCTCAAAAAGCTTTGTCAGACAACGATGAATGATCGTAGCACCAAGCTGGCTTTTAATATCGTCGCCGACAAGAGGAATGCCGCGACGCTCGAATTTTTTTGCCCAGGATGTGTTCGATGCGATAAATACCGGAACGCAATTGACCAGGCTCACACCGGCCTTCAGGCAGGCGTCTGCATAGAAAGCCACAGCCTTTTCAGAACCAACCGGCAGATAATTCAGCAGGATTTCGGCTCCTGACTCCCTGAGAACCTTGACCACGTCACAGGGTTTTGTGTCAGAGACCAGAAATCGTTTATCTTCGGGGTACCGCTCCATGTGTTGAGACACGCCGTCGAGCACCCTTCCCATTCTGACAGGCACGGAGAAGGCTTTCGACACTGGATGAAAGATTTTCGTGCAGTTAGGTTTACTGAAGATGGCCTGATGTAGCTGCTTGCCGACCTTTCTCTTATCGATATCGAACGCTGCAACAACCCTGATGTCTCCGGGCCGGTAACCACCAAGCTGATAGTGCATGAGTCCCGGTGCATGAGCCTGTTTAGGTGAGCGCAGTTTCCTGTAAAATTCCAGTCCCTGTATCAGCGAACTTGCGCAGTTCCCTACCCCGGCAATAGCGATGCGAATTTCTCTCATGCTTTTTCAAACTCCTCTGTGCGGATGTGGTTAGCGATAGCAACGTTTTATATATCAAACTTTGTTGCTAAGTCAAGGTTATTTATCCGTGTTTTTTCTTGCCATTCATCATTTCATCATCTATAATACGTCTTCTATGAAAGAGAAAATATCGGTTATCGGCGCAGGAAATGTGGGGGCAACGACCGCTGAGCTTATCGTGCGGGATGGTTTCGCAGATGTCGTGCTTTTCGATGTCCATGAGGGAATTGCCAGGGGAAAGGCGCTTGATATTTCCGAGGCATGTCCCCTCTGGAGCTCTCCCGCTACCGTCAGAGGAACAGCATATTTCGAGGATACGGCAGGCTCAGATATAATCATTATCACAGCTGGTTTTCCGAGAAAACCGGGAATGAGCAGGGACGACCTGCTTCATGCCAATGCAGATGTGATCAAGGAAGTTACCGCGGGGACGGTACAGTATTCTCCTGACGCCATTATCATCGTGGTGACAAATCCTATGGATGTTATGGCATATGCGGCCCTTCGGGTCTCCCGCTTTGAACGGAAAAGGGTTGTCGGGATGGGCGGAGTCCTCGATTCCGCCAGGTTTCGGACATTTGTCTCCATGGAGATGGGAGTTTCTCCTCAGGATGTCGAAGCCTTGGTCCTTGGGGGTCATGGAGACCAGATGGTCCCGATGCCGCGGTTCACGACGGTAAAAGGCATACCCATAACGGAACTGCTCAACGACGACACCATCAACCACATTATAGAACGCACGCGGAATGGAGGCGCAGAAATCGTGGGCCTTCTGAAGACGGGCAGTGCATTTTATGCGCCAGCTGCTTCCTCTGTTCAGATGGCAAAAGCGATTCTTTTCGATGAAAAGAGATTGTTGCCATGTTCGGCGTATCTTGATGGTGAATACGGCACTGCCGGTATGTTCGTCGGCGTGCCGGTCGTCCTCGGAGGGAACGGAGTAGAAAAGATCGTTGATCTTGAACTTACCACAGAAGAAAGGGCAATGTTCGACAGATCGGCGTCTGCTGTCAGGGCTATGGTCGACACGCTCAAGCTGCCGTAACGGGTCGAGTACCCGCCGCATTACCGATGCCCCAGCTGCGTGGGCAATACGGGGTATCTCGGCAATTCCATCTGCAACAGGGAACGCATAATAGTAAATCTTGGAAGCTACGAATGGAGGATTATATGCCGCACAGAAAAGAGTTCGAACAGACACTTGTACTGATAAAGCCGGACGCACTGAAAAATTCACTGACGGGGTATGTACTCTCGCAGCTTTCCGAGTTTCACACGGGGTTGCGCTTTGCCGGTTCCAAGATAGTTTACGTGGGCCAGATGCTTGCCGAAGAGCATTATGCGGAACATCGGGGAAAAGTTTTTTTCCCGTCATTACTGGAATATATCATGGGACAGCTCCATTACCCTGATGAGCCTTGGAAGAGACGGGTCATAGCTCTTGTGTATCAGGGGGTCGATGCGGTCAAGAAGATCCGGAATATTTGCGGTCCGACTAACCCTCATATAGCCCGTGAGAAGAATCCGGGATGCATACGCGCTCTCGGAACTCTCGTACCGCTGAAGGACGCGGCGGGTAACATTATTGGAGAGCGTATGGACAATCTTATCCACGCATCTGCCACGAATGAGGACGCCGAGCGAGAGATCAAGTTGTGGTTTGCGCCGACTGACATTCCTCCCTTTATGCGTGCCTACCCGACGGAGATAAATCAGGCTCATTATTATTTCAAGGATGGTTCACTGCTTCTCAGGCATGAGCCTGAAAGCATGTGTCTTCTTGCTCCCGGCGATATTGCGTGGAAGACCGATATCGATACGCTCCGTTCACTGGAAAAAGGATCAGAGACCGTGGGCTCCCTTGGGTCCGTTGCCGCCAAGTACCTTATGAATACCGAGAAGGAGTGACGGCCGAATAACGGTCTTGGCACTTCACTTCAGCCCGTGTTCGCTGCGATAACATGGGAATCCGTATCGCGCACTCGGTCGCTTTGCACCTGTTCATTAGATCGATCTCTAACCCATTGCAAAAAAAGCATTTATTGACAATTCTCCGAAGAACGCAGTAATATTAAATAAAGAGTAATCGCTCGTATAAGGAGTTACTAATGTTCGAAAAATTTACGGAACGCGGAAGAAAAGTTATCATTTTTGCCAAGGAAGAGGCGGAAAAACGGCAGAATGACTATCTGGGCACGGAGCATCTGCTTCTCGCAATTCTCCGGGAGGAAGATGGACTGCCCGTTGCGATTTTGAAGAAGATGGGACTGACTATCGAAGAGCTGAGGATGGAAATTGAGCGCAATCTCCCTGCCGGCATGAATCTTTTAACCTTCGGTGACATTCCGTTCACCCCCCGGGCAAAGAAGGTCCTCGAACTCGCAGTTGAGGAAGCACGGCTCCTTGGACATAACTATATCGGCAGCGAGCATCTCCTTCTTGGCCTGATTCGGGAGGATGAAGGAATTGCCGGGAAGATACTCAGAAACCTTGGTGCAAATCTCCTTGGCGCGCGACAGCTCACGATCAACCTCTCGATGAAGTCATATGTACAGGCCCGGGAAAAGAAGAGCAGCACCCCTGCCCTTGATGAGTTTGGCCGAGATCTTACCATGCTGGCCAAGGAGAACAAGCTTGATCCGGTGATCGGCAGGGAGGACGAGATCGAAAGGGTGTTGCAGGTTCTGGGGCGAAGGGTCAAGAACAATCCTGTAGTTATCGGCGAACCCGGGGTCGGAAAGACGGCCATTGTTGAAGGCTTATGCCAGCGTATCATCATGGGGGATATTCCGGAAACCCTGATAGGCAAAAGGATCATTTCCCTTGATCTCGGAGCGCTCATCGCCGGGACAAAGTACCGCGGACAGTTCGAAGAGCGCTTAAAGATCGTAATGAAAGAGATAGCCCAGACGGACAACGTGATCCTTTTCATTGACGAACTCCATACACTTATCGGTGCAGGAGCTGCGGAGGGCTCTATCGATGCTTCCAGTATGCTGAAGCCGGCACTTTCGAGGGGTGAGATTCAGTGTATCGGAGCGACAACGCCCGATGAATACCGCAAGTATATTCAGAAGGATCGCGCTCTGGAGCGCCGGTTCCAGCCTATCCATGTGCAGCCGCCGGACATAACTACATCAATAGAGATCCTGACGGGCCTGAAATCACGGTACGAATCGCATCACAAGGTCAAAATAGCACCGGAGGCGCTGACCGCCTCGGCAAAGCTTTCTGACCGGTATATTCAGGACAGGTTCCTGCCTGACAAGGCTATCGATGTCCTTGACGAAACGGGATCGAGAATCAAACTCAAGAGACTGACGCCTCCATCCGAGCTCAAGGACCTGGAATCCAGGCTCCAGAGGATTGCCAAGGAAAAGAACCTGTATATCAAGCTCCACGACCTCGAAAAAGCTTCCTCTGTGAGGATGGAAGAGGAGAAATTACGGGGTATCCTTGATCAGACTCAAAGGTCCTGGAAAGAAAGTCTCAATCGGGAAATACCGGTCATGAACGAAGATGATGTTGCGTATACTGTTTCGAAGATGACAGGCATTCCCATTTTCAAGATAGAAGAGAAGGAGTCCGAAAAACTTATCAGGATGGAGGATGAACTTCATCTGAGGATCATCGCCCAGGAGGAAGCGATCAGGGCTGTATCCCGTGCGATACGCCGTTCACGTGCAGGCCTGAAAAGCTCCAAGAGACCCATCGGGTCGTTCTTTTTCCTCGGGCCGACGGGCGTCGGAAAAACAGAGCTCGCGAAAGCCCTTGCTGAGTTTTTGTTCAATGACGAAAACGCATTGGTCAAGATTGACATGTCAGAATATATGGAACGGTTCAATGTCTCAAAACTGACCGGCGCTCCTCCAGGATATGTGGGATATGAAGAGGGCGGAATGCTCACGGAAAAGGTCAGAAAGAAACCGTATTCTGTCATTCTGTTCGATGAGATTGAAAAGGCCCATCCGGATGTTTTCAATCTTCTGCTTCAGGTCCTTGATGAAGGAGTTCTGACGGACAACTTCGGCAGGAAAGTGGATTTCAGGAACGCGGTCATCATCATGACCTCTAATCTCGGCGCCCGATTCATCGAAAAGGCCACTCCTCTTGGTTTCCAGAGAAGTGAGGCGGGAGAGATCTATGAAAATATCAAGGATAACGTTCTCAACGAACTGAGGAAGACATTCAATCCCGAATTTCTCAATCGTGTTGATGAAGTGGTGGTCTTTCACCCTCTTGAGAAAAACCATCTCATGGCGATTATTGACCTCCTTGTTGAAGAGATGAACAAGGAACTCATTGATCAGGAACTGATCGTAGAACTGTCCCAGGATGTAAAAGAATGGCTACTTGATCATTACTACAAACCCGCATATGGTGCTCGACCCATGAGGCGGGCCATACAGAAAGAGATAGAAGACCCCTTGTCAGAGGAAATCCTTAAGGGTAATTTCAGGGGGTCCCATAAGATTAAGGTGCTGCTTGAGGCTAATACACCGGTCTTTGTTGTTGCTGATGAATCACCCGCGCTTTTGGGAATCAACTAGGCATGATATCTGATAGGTCGACCCGTGGACGCATGCACTATGCGGGAGCCTTTATGTGCGTCGCGGCGATTGCTCTTTTCCTGATTTCCTGTCAGGGTCCCCCAAAGGAAGTCGCGGAGGGCATCCGGGCCCCTCATCTTGACATTCAGGACCCCGTGACAGGCCAGAAGGTAAAATTCAGAGACTATGAAGGCCGGGTATTATTTGTCAATTTCTGGGCCACGTGGTGCGCTCCATGCCGTGAGGAAGTCCCGTCCATTGAGACGCTTCACCGGGAGCTTTTTTCCGACAGACGGTTTGCCATGGTCACTATTCTTTACAAGGACAATCCAAAATCTGCCTATGACTACATGAAGGGCAATGGCTATTCTTTTCCTGTTTTCACGGATCAGAATGGCACTACTGCTGAACGGTTCAGGGTGACCGGAGTACCGGAAACCTATCTAATAGACAAGAAAGGCGTTCTCAGAAAGCGGGTCATCGGATCGCTCGACTGGAATGCTGCCGAGACACGGGCATTCGTCAATACGCTTCTTCTTGAATAATGGGCACTCCCCATCCGCCTGAAGCATCTTTGTTGTTCATTTCCCTGTTGTTTTCGCGTCGTGATATGTACTCTTCAGTCATGCCGCTTCTTGTCAGTCGATTTGGCAATGTTCTGCTGGAAAGTGATGAGTTCAGCTGGAACCATACACATTATTATGATGGGGAGCTTGGAACGCCGGTGTACCGGAAGCTCCTCTTTTTTGGAGAACCGTTTGATCCTCTCGCTCTGCCGGACATTAAGCTTGAAACGAACCGATTGGAAGCTTCATTCGCCTTGGAGGGCAAACGGAGGGTCAATATTGATCCCGGCTATATCATGCGTTCCCGAGTAGTTCTGGCCTCTGCCAAGGATTACTCTCACAGGATCTATCTTGGAAAGGGTATCTACGGAGAAGTTGAGCTGTATTATCAGGGGAATCAATATAATCCCCTTCCCTACACGTATTATGATTACCGGGATCTGCGATGCCTTGACCTGTTCAAGATGGTGCGAAAAGAACTGAGGCGCAAAGAGGGTAAACAGGACATTAGATGATCACAAGATTATCCCTGTGGATCACTTCATCGGAGTATTTGTACCCGAGTATCTTTTCTATCTCGATTGTCTTTTTCCCCTGTATTTTCCGCAGATCTTCTGAGGCATAATTCGCCAATCCTTTTGCAATTCGTTTGCCATGTACTGTCACGCAGTATACCGAATCGCCGGTCTCAAACGAACCGTCCACCGAAACGATTCCTGAAGGCAGCAGACTCTTTCCGCTCTCCCTAAGCGCTTTTACTGCGCCGTCATCGATGACCAGAGAACCTTTTGCCCTGCTGCTGTAAGCAATCCACCCTTTTCGCTGGGGTATCCTGTTTTTGCGGGGCTTAAAAAAGGTGCCGCCGCAGTGCTGCCCCGTAACAGCGGGGATGAGCTGTCCTGCTTTTCTCCCATTGATGATATATACTCCGATGCCATGTGAGGCGGCCTTTTTTGCAGCCTTCACCTTGGAGTACATGCCCCCGGTGCCGACTATGCTTCCCGTAGCCCCTGCCAGCTGTTCGATCTCAGGGGTAATGGATTCCACATACGATATAAGCTCAGCATGCTGACTTTTTTTCGGATCATCCGCGTACAGACCGTCTACGTCAGAAAGGATGAAAAGATTATCCGCCTCTATGCTGATTGCGACAAGAGAGGCCAGACTGTCATTGTCACCAAACCTGATCTCATCTATTGCCACGGTGTCATTTTCATTGATTACCGGGATGATGCCGTATGAAAGCAGCGTCATCATGGTGTTCTTGGCGTTGATATATCTCTTCCGGTCAGCGAAATCCTCTCGGGTAAGCAGCACCTGCGCTACCTTCCTGCCAAACGAAGAAAAGGAACGCTCATAGGCCCACATGAGATTACTTTGACCTGCAGCTGCGGCCGCCTGTTTGAGGCGGATCTCGGTAGGACGGGTTTTCAATCCCAGCTTTTTCATGCCTGCAGCAACCGCACCTGATGATACGACAGCGACTTCGTTGCCTTCAGAAGTAATCTGTGAAATGTCTTCGGCAATTCTGCTGATAACAGACATGTCCAGACCCTCTTCTGATCCGGCAATGATATTGCTGCCAATCTTAATGACTATCCGCTTCACTGCGCACCTTGCTGAGGATCTCTGCGAGATAACGGATCAATTCCTTGATACCTGAGTTCGTAGCCGCAGAGATCGCATGAAAATCGATATGATTAGTTTTGCAATATTTCATGAGCAAGTCAAGTTTCTTCTTGTCCGTAGCAGCGTCAATTTTCGTTGCAACGACTGCATGATGCTTTGCCGTTATCTCTTTGCCGTATATTTCAAGTTCCCGGGTTATTATCCTGTATTGCGCGACAGGATCCTCATCCGCTGCGTCGGATACATCGACAAGATGCAGAAATATCCTGGTGCGTTCAATATGCCGGAGAAACTGAAATCCCAGCCCCACTCCCTGATGGGCACCCTCGATCAGTCCCGGGATGTCTGCAACAACAAAACTGGCATAGTCACCGAACTTTACAACGCCAAGATTGGGGACAATGGTAGTGAAAGGATAATCAGCTATTTTCGGGCGGGCAGAGGAAATTACCGATATCAGAGTTGACTTGCCCGCATTGGGGAGCCCAACAAGACCGACATCAGCAAGCAATTTCAGTTCGAGGCTGAATCTCCTGACCTCTCCTTCTTCTCCCGGCTGCGCAAAACGGGGGACCTGCCGGGTCGCCGTCGCAAAATGCTGGTTGCCCTGCCCTCCCCGTCCACCTCGGGCCGCTATAAACTTCTGTCCTTCGCTGACAAGATCATCGGCTATCCGGCCGCTCTCCGCATCACGGATGAGCGTGCCGACAGGAACGGGGATGACGAGATCGGCACCATCCTTTCCGTGCATTCTCTGCCCCATTCCGTGTTGTCCTTTTTGCGCCGTATATTCCCTTTTATACCGGAAATCCAGAAGGGTGTTCAGTTCCCGGGTTGCCCTGAATATAACGTGACCGCCCCTCCCGCCGTCCCCTCCGTCGGGTCCTCCCTTCGGGACGTACTTTTCCCGGCGGAAGCTGACGCAACCGCGACCGCCGTTGCCGGCTGTTACCATGATTTCTGCATAATCTATGAATTGCATATAAAAATAAAAAAGGCAGATCGATATCTGCCTTTTTGGTCTGTTCTCAGGGTCGATATTACTGCTGAGCTGGCGGGTATACGCTTACCTTCATTCTGGTCTTATCTTTTCTTTCAAATTTGACAATACCGTCAACAAGCGAAAAAAGGGTATCATCAGACCCCTTCTGCACATTCGTGCCGGGGTGAAACTTGGTGCCCCTCTGTCTGACAAGGATATTGCCAGCTTTAACGAGCTGTCCGCCGAAACGCTTTATACCAAGTCGTTGTGACTGACTGTCGCGACCATTCCTCGAACTTCCAACACCTTTTTTGTGTGCCATGCTAACCTCCGACTACGATGTCTTTGATTGAAACGAGTGAATACTGCTGACGATGACCTATCGTTTTCTGGTGTCCTTTTCTCGGCTTCTTTTTGAAAATAATGACCTTCCTACCCTTTTCTTCAGCCAGAAGTTCCCCTTTGACCGCAGCGTTTTTTACATAGGGGCTGCCAATCAGGGTCTTATCGTCACCGGAGACAAGAAGTACCTTTTCGAACGTAACCGCAGTCCCGACAGCACCCTGTATCTTCTGAACCCGGACGGTGTCGCCCGGAGCAACTTTGTGCTGAAACCCTTCAGTGTCAATTATTGCATACATTTCGTTTTACCTCCAGTCTCTTATTAAAAACAATATGCCAAAAAATGTCAACATATTGGCATAAGCTGCAGCAGGAAACTGAAGGGTTGGATCACAGAAGGTATTCGGCAAGATTGATGTTATATTTATTCGGGTCAAGGGTCTTTCTGATGGACCTGATATACAGATCCTTATCATTTTTTTCCGTGAGATCTATAACAGTCCCCTTGGTTCGGGTTCCTGCATCATTTACAATGATCATCACCCGGGGTCGATTCGGAAAAAGCTGATTGCTTTCGCAGACAAGACCGAGTTCCCGCGAATCAAGCATTACCAGGGTGCCGATAGGATAGACGCCGACCATATTGGTGAAGAACTTGAACAGCAGAGGATCCAGCTGCGTACCAGCCCTTTCCATCATGATGCTTAATGCTTTATCGGGCGAAAGAGGTATTCTCGAATAAACACGTGCTGAGGTCATTGCATCATACTGGTCTGCCAGACTCACGATGCGGCTCAGCAAATCGAGCTTGATCCCTCTTCTTATCTTGGGATAGCCGGACAGGTCGAAGTTCATATGATGTTCAAAGGCGACTATCGCTGATTTTATCGTCAGGTCGTCAAAACGCTTGAGTTTCAGGATGGCCCTCAGACCCCACACAGGATGCTTCCGTATGATGTTCCATTCGTCATCATTAAAGTTTGAGGGTTTGTTCAATATGTCATTGGGTATATCCATTTTGCCGATATCGTGGAAGAGCGACACCATGCCAAGTTCGGTAAGCATGCGCCTGCTCATGCCGAGTCTCTGGCCAAGGGCGATGGCAAGGATGCTGACATTCACCGAATGGTGATAGGTGTACTCATCATAATCTTTGATGGCGGTCATGCCCAGGAGCATTTGTTCTTCTTCGAGGATCTGATCGACCATGGATTCGACGACTCTCTTGGCTTTCTTGATGTTTACCTTTTCACCGGATTTGATTTTGTTGATGACACCCTGCGTAAATGAAACAGCATTGAAGTACGTCTTTTTGACCATCTTTCGCACATCGAGGGCGTCGTCTTCAACAACCTTTTTCAGAATACCGACATCAATGTTCCGGACATTGGTCATTTCGTCATGGATCGTATTGAAGGGTTCCTGCGAAAACGAGGCATCATTAAACGCCTTGATAAATGCTTTAATATCATCTGCCCGGATCTGACCCTTGAACGTGACATTTCCGAGTTCCCGTTTCTTGAACTCACGGACCATGAAATCAAAGTTCAGGAGATATTCAAGAGAATATCGTATCCGGTACTCATTGATATAGAAGAATTCCCCCCTGAGTTCAAGGACAAGGATATTCTCCTGTGAAACCATGGCATTGATCATGGCTACAAGCCGGTTTATAGACGAGGCCAGCGCGACATTGTTTGCGTCATGGATTTGCGATGTCCGAAGCACAACGGATATCTGGTTGATCAGTTCCTTGGCATTTTTATGAAGTTCGCGCTCCTGTTTACTGTCCATGCTCAAGCCTCTTGATCGCGGTATAGGAAAATTCTCTTACGAGTTTGCTGGCGTCTCCTTTGAATTTGGTGAGAATCGGCATGGCATCCTTGTTCCCGAGCAGTCCGAGAGAATACGCCGAACATGCCCGAATTTCTTCCATCTTGGCGCTGCCGAAAAGGAAGGGTTTCTTCTTGAGAAGCTCAACAAGGAATGCAAAGACATCCTTGTCCTTCCATTTTGACAACACCTCGAAGTATTCTTTTTTTTCGTCGAAATCGACGTCTTTGAATGCCTTGTCGCTGATCTTGTCCAAAATGATCCTTTTCGCAGCTTCAGATGCGACCGTGCCAAGTGCCCTGAGCGCTGCGGAGCGTATCTGCGGCTCCTGGTCTTCCAGGCACTCCCTCAGCGTCTGGAAGACTCCTCCTCCTCCCAGTTCCCCGAGAGCGCGAATTACTTCTTTTCTCACTCTGATATCGGTATGACGAACCGTTTTCAGCAGAAATTCTACCGCGCGCTTGTCAGCTATCTTTCTGAAGATATAAATGATGTTTCTTACGACAAACCAGCGCGCGTCATTAAGACCCTTCGCAAGGCTCGTTATATCCTTGGGACCGAGGAAGATGAGCGCATCTATGACAATCTTGCGTGCATGAATGCTCTCCAGTTCCCCAAGGACATTCATGAGAGGAGGTATGGCACTCTTATCGAGATATCTGACATATTCTTCTACTACTTTGTCCTCGATTTCCTGACCGCTGTCAAGAATCTCCCCGAGAAGCTTGATGATGGTGCTGCCGCCCGCGTACGATATGACCCGCCTGAAATATTTCTTGATTTCATCATCGATATGTGGCTCGCCGATCAGTCCGCTCAGACGCGAGAGGATGCTGTTCATTATCACAAGATCGCCGCTTTGCATGACAAATTCGGAAGCACTTGTAAAAAAAACCGTCAGCTCCTCGAAGTCAGCCCGTGTTTCAGAAAGATAGGGGAGCTCAAAAAGCAAATCAACAAGTTTCTCCGTCTTGCCGCTACCCTCATGATCGAGCATCTGCATTAACTGCTGAAGGTCAGCGTCGCTCAGCGGGGCGATGCTTGCCTCGGATGAGATATCCTGTTCGGAAAAAGCATCCTGGTAGGCCTTCATGATATTGTCCGGATCATTGGAGCGCTCCTCGATTTCTTCCAGGGTGCGGTCCTGATAGGTGTCTTCATCAGCCAGCATCGCATCGTCAGCAATATATTGTATGTTCTGAAAATCACGTTCCCAGAGCAGCGTTACAATATCATCGTCCACGATATCCCGTTCAAAATCCATCGCAATGATCTTCAGGAAGTCTTCCATTTCTCCAGAGGAAAGCCCCCGTTTGAATGTCACTTCCCGAAGACCGTCCTTGAAAAAGAAAAGAGCGAGGTTCTCCTCCTTTTCAACAGACGCGTATACCTGCTCGGACTCCCAACTGATCTCATTCTGCCTGATCTTGAGGACGAGATCTTCGCGGTAATTGAAGTAGTCGCTGAAGCGCGCAAAGCAGTCTTCGATGGTCTTTACATAAATAGGATTGTTCGCGGGATACATCCTGATGATTTTCTTTGCTCTCAGGATGGACTGAACAATCTCCTTTGCGGCTTTCAGATCTTCATTGATTTCCATGGTCAAAAACTATCACAGGTGCATGCCAGTGTCAATATCATCTAAATGAGCGGCACCCTGCGCTCGCGTGCAAAGTTTCGAATGATCATCTGGGCCGAATACAGTCTCTGCAATTTAAGGTTGCGCATCCGTATCGCCTGGGCGTCATTTGTAGGGAATCTTTCCGCGCGCAGCTCCTTCTGTGTTTTATCAAGCTGATGATAAAAGTCCTTGAGCGAATCAGGATCAAAGGACTTAAGAAAGAGCGGATTGACGGCCACATATCCTTCAGCGACATCTACCGTGAGAGCCTTGGTGCTCTTCCCCCTGACATTACCCATGGTACTCTTTCGGACGCATGATCCGTGAAAAGAGGATTCCGATCTCGTAGAGGACGATGATGGGTATCGCCATGAGGATCTGATTAAATGCATCGGGCGTCGGCGTAAGGGCGGCAGCAAGAATAAACGCAACAAGGACGGCGTATTTTCTGTGGCGCGCGAGTGTGGATGGTGTGACGATCCCGAAACGCGTCAGAAAAATGATGATCAGCGGCAACTCGAAGATCGCTCCGAAGGCGAGTATGAATTTCAGGCAGAAATCCACATAACTTCCCACCGAGAGCATGGGTGTCAGGTGCCCTGTTTTATATCCCAGAAGAAATGTCATGGCAAACGGGAGAACGATGATGAAACAGAATGCGGCTCCAACAGTGAACAACAACGTTGCCGAAAAAAGAAAAGGCAAAAAATATTTTTTCTCCTTGGGCATCAATCCGGGCGCGATAAATTTCCAGAACTGCGCGAATATGACGGGAAGCGAAACGACCAGGGACGCGATGAATGCGACCTTCAGGTGCATCCAGAATGCCTCGGCCGGAGCAAGAAATACCAGGGAGGCGGCAGGTTTCTCCGTGATCTGGAAAAATGGGCTGGTGAATACCACCCTGACCTCCGCTCTCAGCGGAAAGATAAGAATAGCGAAAAGCTGTTCTGAATAATTGAAACAGACCAAAAAAAGTATTCCGACCGAGCCCAGGGAAATGAATATTCGCTTGCGAAGTTCGGAAAGATGATCTGTCAGAGGCATGCGCGAGTCTTCCAAATTATTCCTTTTCCTCTGGCTTATTCGGGCTTTCCGCAGTATCGGAGTCTTTGGGGAGATTCCTGATGAGATCCTCATCCGGGATCTTGTAATCCACATTAAGCTCCTGTTCGATCTGGCCTTTGGCTATATATACTCCCCGCTTGATTTCCGCTATCCATTTGCCCATCGTCCTGGCCAGCTCCGGCAGTTTCTTCGGACCAAAAACAAGGAGAGCCACGATGAAGATGATGATAAGCTCCTGAAAACCGATATCGAACATACGCCTACTTATTCCTCTTCTTCAAAGATTTTTTTGATCTTCTTCTTCTGTTTTGCATTTGTAAAGGTAATTGTCAGAAGCAGGCGGTATTCAGGGTTGCGGTTCTTGAGATCGACCCCGGCGCCGATGGTCGTGAACAACGAATCTGTCGTTCTCAACCGATATCCCAATCGTGTTTCCAGTTGATCGTACTCGCTGGTGAAGTGGCTTTTCTTTGCGAGAAATTCTGCGAGGATCACGGAATTGTGGGTTGCAGAAAATTCGATCCCCGAAGAAAACGATACTTCGTCCTGAAGTTCCCCCTTTCCGGGCTTCATATAGAAAAGATTGAAACTCCCCTGAAACGGGCCGAGCCTCTTGCTGAGGATAAGTCCTATCCCTGCCCTGCCATCCGTTGAGAATTCATCGCGTCCGACAGGTATGGACGCTGTGACCACATATGCAAGCGAGGGGCCGTATTTCCCCTCATCATAGAATCGGTGTTTGAATCCAATGGCAATATCCTCGAATCCGTCAACAGAGTTCTCAAACTGGAGCACGTATGGCACAGCTATCATGAACTCAAGATTATCGCTTATGCCGTATGCTCCTTTGACCGTGGACCTGTAAAAATCTGCTTCTCGAGACCGTTCCAGCGTAATTTCTGCGGAAAGCTTGTTCTTAGGGAGGCTTTCGGTGCTGAACGTTGAAAAAACGCCGTCAGGGGCGAGGGGTTGGAGGCCGGCAATATCGAAGGCATGTGATGAGCCAAAAAGCAGGAACGCGAGAAAAAAAGAAAAAAAACATTTCCTTTTCATCGTAGAAAAATAACAAATAGAGTTCTATACTGTCAATGAAATAGCAGCTGAAACAAACAGAATTACGGGTATTTCCGGGATCGTCTTGCATTGACAAAAGGCGAATATACGAAATATAATCAAGAAATTTCCTAGGAGGTCTTACTATGTCCGAATATGTTTCAGAAGCAACATCTGCCGTATGGGATAAAGAAGTGATCGGGCACGATGGTGTTGTAATGATCGATTTCTGGGCTGTTTGGTGCGGTCCCTGCAGAATGATTGCGCCGACAGTCGAGGAACTTGCGAAAGAATATACAGGGAAACTGAAAGTTATGAAGCTTAACACGGATGAAAACCCCGATGTTGCGAGCAAATACAAGATCATGGGGATACCTACCATAATATTTTTCAAAAATGGACAGGAGGCCGACCGTATTGTCGGAGCGGTTCCTAAACCGCAGTTAAAGTCGAAGATAGATGCCCTTATCGGCTGAGAACGTCTTTATTTCCCTGGACACAGAATGAAAAAAGCACTTTTCACTTTCCTGATTGTCTCGTTGTGCCTCGGCATCTCTTCATGCGGCAAAAAGGACGGCAAATCTGCGGTAGAATCGTCCGTGCAGATCGGCAGCGCTGCTCCGGACTTTGCGCTCAAGGACATTGAGGGCAAGGATACTGCCCTTTCTTCCTTCAGGGGAAAGGTAGTGCTTCTTGAGTTCTGGGCTACCTGGTGTCCTCCGTGCAAAGCATCGATACCGGAAATGCTGGAACTTCAAAAAAAATATCATGAAAGAGGATTTACGGTCATAGGGGTGTCCCTTGACACCGATCCAGATGCAGCGGCAAAGGTTGCCCGTTTCTCCTCTGACAACCGCATTGTCTATCCGCTGCTGATAGCTGACGACAGTGTCCCTGCCGCTTATCAGGTCATGAGCATACCGACCAGTTTTCTGATCAGCAGGGATGGTACGGTCATCGCTTCATATGTCGGATATTTCGACGGCTACAGCAAAAAGGTCTCTGCCGATATCGAAAAGCATCTCTAATGTTCGAAAGTATCAGCGAAAAACTCGAATCGATTTTCAAAAAGCTGAAGGGTAAAGGCCTCATTGGAGAAGCAGATATCGATGCAGCTCTGAAAGAGGTCAGGCTGGCCCTCCTTGAAGCTGACGTCAATTTCAAGGTTGTCAAGGAATTTATCGGGCGAATCAGGGAAAAGGCCATCGGCAGGGAAGTGCTGGAGAGCCTTACCCCCGGCCAACAGGTCGTTAAGACCGTTCATGAGGAACTCTGCTCTCTCCTCGGAAGTGCCAATGCGAGGATATTGCTTTCGCCTAACCCTCCTACGGTTATCATGATGGTCGGACTTCACGGTTCGGGTAAAACAACGACATCTGCCAAGATTGCCCGTATGTTTAAAAAAGAAGGGAGACGTCCACTTCTTGTGGCATGTGATCTTCAAAGGCCTGCTGCCATTGATCAGCTTGTAACGCTCGGAGCTCAGATCGGTGTTCCGGTCTATTCGTCACGTGAAACGAAAGACCCGGTGGTTGTCACATCGGAGGCATTGAAAAAGGCGAGGACAGAAGCTCACGACATCATGATTGTCGACACCGCCGGCAGACTTCATGTCGATGATTCCCTTATGGCTGAGCTTAAAGGGATCAGAGATAATATCGGCCCGAAGGAGACCCTTTTTGTTGCCGATGCCATGACCGGACAGGATGCAGTGAACATCGCCCGCCAGTTCAATGAGCAGATCGGCATTGATGGTATTGTGCTCACAAAGATGGATGGTGATGCACGGGGCGGAGCAGCTCTTTCCATCCGCGAGATAACCCAAAAGCCGATCAAGTACATCGGCGTGGGTGAAAAGATAGACATGCTTGAACCGTTCCATCCTGACCGTATTGCATCACGTATTCTCGGTATGGGTGATATCCTCAGCCTTATCGAACAGGCCCAGAAATCCTTTGACCAGAAAGAGGCAGAAAACCTTCAAAAGAGGATTATCGAAGACTCATTCACGTTCGACGACCTGAAGGAACAGCTCAAGAAGATCAGGAACATGGGGCCGCTTGAAAGTATTCTCGGCATGATACCCGGAATGAGCAAGGTCAAGAACATGCAGGTCGATGAGCGGGAATTTGTCAAGATCGAGGCGATCATCAGTTCGATGACGAAAAAGGAACGCGCTAACCATAATATTCTGAACGGAAGCAGGAGAAAGCGTATAGCCCAGGGAAGCGGAACTACCGTGACCGATGTCAACCGTGTCATTAAGCAGTACGTGGAACTCAAGAAGATGCTCAAGATGTTCAAAGGCAAGAAGAACCTCAAACTCCCGCGGTCTTTACCCTTCTGATCCCTTTACATTCAACAAGAACTTATATTAAAATTTATAACTTTCACGAGGAGGTGTTTTTTGGTAAAGATTCGACTGACAAGACTTGGGTCACATAAAAAACCGTTCTACCGGATGATCGTGACCGACTCAAAGACACGGAGGAACGGACCGTTTATCGAGATACTGGGCACGTATGATCCACTCAAGGAGCCATCCGATATCAAGATAGACACGGAACGGGCAAAATTCTGGCTGGGAAAGGGAGCGCAACCCTCAGATACCGCAAAAAGGCTGATGCAGAAGGCCGGTCTGTAACATCATTCTCTTTTGACCTGGAGGTAGCCAACGATGAAGGAATTGGTTGAGGTTATGGCAAGAGCTCTTGTTGACAGACCTGAGGACGTTTCAGTAAACGAAATCGATGGTGAAAAGACTACGGTATATGAACTGAGAGTTGCTGCCGGAGACCTCGGAAAGGTCATTGGTAAACAGGGTAAAACCGCTCGTGCCATGAGAACGATTCTGAGCGCTTCAGGTACCAAGCTCGGCAAACGCTGTGTTCTCGAAATCCTCGAATAGAGGAGATCCTTCCTTAGAACTCGTCGGAATAGCTCATATCATCAAAGAACAGGGGATCAAGGGCGAAGTCAAAGCCCTTCCTCTTTCCGCAGCAGCCAGGATGATTTCAGTCAACGCGGAAGTCCATATCCTCTATCCGTCAGGCAGACGCGAAATTCGTGTCGTTCGATCCGTTCGTGATGACAACCATGCTTTGTTCATATCCTTCGACGGGCTTGACCGAAGGGAAGATGCAGCCTTACTGCGTAATGCACTGATCGAGATTGATGAAAAAGCGCTTCCGCAGCTGGCGGAGAACGAATACTATCATCGCCAGATAATTGGACTTCTGGTGGTAACGCCTGAAGGGAGAGAAGTTGGAAGGGTCACCGGGATCATGGAAACGGGGAGCAATGATGTCTATATAGTAAAGGGGCGGAGCAGAGAATATCTTATCCCGGCGATAAAAGACGTCATTTCGAAGATAGACCCCTGTTCCGGTACCATTCTCATTACACCTATGGAAGGTCTCCTGGACTGAGCTATTTATACGATGATCACAATGCAGAAAAAGTTCGGCATAATTACGATATTCCCCGATATGGTCAAAAGCTATCTTGGCTGCAGCATACTGAAACGGGCGATCGAAAAGGGCATTATCTCGGTTGAAGTCCACAACCTCCGCGACTATGCCACTGACAAACATAAGACCGTTGATGACTATCCCTACGGTGGCGGGCCAGGCATGGTCATGAAACCCGAACCGTTCTATCGCGCAGTAGAAGACCTGTGGCCTGCACGAGAATCCCGTCGGATCATTATGCTTTCTCCCCGTGGAAGAGTATTTTCCCAGGATGTTGCGCGGGAAATCGTCGAGGACATGAGAGTTCCGGTATTTCTGTGCGGGAGATATGAAGCTATCGATGAAAGGGTAAGAGATCATCTTGTTGACGATGAAATTTCTATCGGCGATTATGTTTTGACTGGCGGAGAATTGCCGGCATTGGTTATAATAGATGCCGTTTCGCGGTTGATTCCTGATGTGCTGGGTGACGACCAGTCGGCAGAGGATGAATCCTTCAGCAAGGGATTGCTGGATTATCCGCATTTCACGAGGCCGGAAGAGTTCCGGGGAATGCATGTCCCCAGGGTGCTGCTGTCGGGCAACCACGAAGAGATACGCAAATGGAGAAAACAGCAGTCCCTCAAGTCGACGTTGCGGACGAGGCCCGAACTGCTGAAGATATATACGCTCTCTGATGAAGAGAAGATACTTATTGAACAGATAAAGGAGGAACAGTTATGAACATGATCAATGCTATCGAGGAAGGGTTCAAAAAGGACATTGGCTCTTTCAATGTAGGTGATACTGTCAAGGTCTATGTCAAGGTTGTTGAAGGGGATAAAGAGAGGATCCAGCCGTTCCAGGGCGTCGTAATCGGCAGGAAAGGCGGAGGTACCCGTGAAAGCTTTACCGTCAGGAAGATATCCTTTGGCGTCGGTGTAGAGCGGGTATTCCCTGTCTGTTCTCCCAACGTCGACCGGGTGGAACTGATCAAAGCGGGAAAAGTTAGAAGGGCGAAGCTTTACTACCTGAGAAGCAAGAAGGGGAAGGCTGCAAAAATAAAAGAGAAAGAATTCTCAGCGCAGTAATTTACCGTTATGAGCATCTACCGGCATGACGATTCCTTCAGGAACAAGGGATTCCCGGTCATAGCAGGTATAGATGAAGCTGGCAGGGGCCCTATCGCGGGCCCCGTAGTTGCCGCAGCAGTGATCCTTCCACCCGCGGTCAGAATCGACGGTCTTCGTGATTCGAAAAAAGTGCCTGAAAAGGAACGCGCGACACTCTTCTGGGAAGTTCTGACCACTGCGACCGATATAGGTGTTGGCATTGTCGACAATCAGGAAATAGACCGGATTAATATCCTTCAGGCAACAAAAATCGCGATGAAACTTGCTGCTGAAGACCTTAGATCCATTCCCGACGCGCTTATCATAGATGCCGTTACAATTCCTGGCATTACCATCAGGCAGTTTCCCCTCATAAAAGCAGATGCTCACAGCGCGGCAGTTGCGGCAGCTTCGATCATTGCAAAATACGTCAGGGATATGATGATGCTTCATTTTGACGTGATGTACCCTCAATACAATTTCAAGCGGCATAAGGGATACTGTACGCGTGCCCATATGGACAGCATTGCGTTGCATGGCCCCTGCCCCATTCACCGGAGGTCCTTCAGGCAGGTCATGACCACGGAGCTCCCTTTTTCGTTGTCATGAAATGGTTTCTTGTCCTATAATTACGTCATGGCGTTAATCACTGACAGAGAACGGATCGACGAAGCGCTCGAACTTCTCTGGGTGCTCAACGAAGACCAACAGCCTGATATCGACCACTTCAGGAAGAACTCCGATGACGCTGACACGGAGGCCTTGATTGAAACCCTTCTTCATGAGGACCTGGCAACGATCCAGAGTGAGGAGATCCGTCTTACGGAAAAGGGTCACAAGGCGGCTCGGGGCCTGATCCGGCGGCAGCGTCTTGCGGAAAGGCTTTTCACGGACGTTTTCGAGATGCCTGATGATACCGTTGTGAACGATGCCTGCAAGATGGAACATATTCTGAGCGAGGAGCTCACCGAAAGCGTATGCACCTTTTTGGGGCATCCGCCTACCTGTCCTCATGACAAGCCCATACCACGCGGCGAATGCTGCAAGAAATTCAAGGTCGAGGTTACCCCGGTTGTCACACGGCTGTCGGAATTTGAAGTAGGCGCCACGGGAAAGATAACGTTCATTGTGCCGTCAGATCCTTACAGGATCAGCAAGCTGAACTCTCTGGGTATTGCTGCGGGCAGTGTCATCAAGCTTGTCCAGAAGACGCCGTCGTTTGTGTTTCAGATCGACGAAACCACGGTAGCTCTTGATCCCGAGATCGCCAAAGAAATATACATTCGCAAAATCATTCCCTGATTGCTGCAGCGCATTTCATGAATATTGAGGAGCGTATACGGCGTGCCCATACGGTCCAGGGAGATGAACTGTGGAGCATGATTCGTGACGCTCATCCTCAGGTGATACTGAACGCAACGATGAACAGGAACCTCACCGAAGAAATGGCCCTTGTCATTGCCAAAAAACGTAACGCACCTGCGGAGGCACTTGGTTTTCTCGCAGGAGACGCCCGATTCAAAGACAGCCAGAAACTGAAGCTTGCCCTCTGCCGGAATCCGAAGACCCCGCAACGCATCATATTTTCGTTATTAAAGTTCCTGCGTGTCTTTGAACTGGGTGACCTTACCCGTGACCAGAATGTCCCTGTGACCGTTCGCCAGAAGATCGAACTTATGATCCAGGAAAAGATACCGGCTCTTCCTGCAGGCATCAGGTCGGCTCTTGCCAAGCGTTCGAGCACAAATATCGTTCTGGCGCTAATGAACCGCAGCGACCGTCAGGTCATCAGGGTCTGCCTTGACAGCCATATGGTCACCGAAGCGCATCTCTGGACGCTCATCAACCAGTCTGCGGTACGGCCTGCCGTGGTCCTCGGGGTATGCGAACATCCCCTGTGGTCGCTCCGCTACAATATCAAGTATGCCCTCATCAGGAATTATCATACACCCATGGCCCATATTATCCGTTTCATACCCGACATGAAAACGATCGACCTCCGGGAACTCTATAGTGATGAGAGCATATCGTCTTCCGCGCGGCCGTATATCTTTTCCGAACTAAAGGAAAGGGGTGAGTCGACCGAGATACAAGGGGACGAAGTATTCGAGCTTGAAGAAGGGACTGATCTGCCTGATATTCCATCCGATTTGGCAGATGAAGAAGAGCTTTAACTTAACGCCCGGTTCAGGTATCTTCATTTCATGATTTCATGCTTAAAAGAAGAATTACTGGTATCGCAATAGCACTGATCCTTGTCTTTCCTTTTTTCTCGAGCGACCTGCGGATATCAGAGGTCCGCTCCAGCTTTAACATCGTATTTTTCCTTTAACGCATCTCCGAGAAGATTGAAGCAGATCGCGGTCATGGCTATCATGATGCCCGGGAAGAGCACCATCCAGGGCGATGAATTTATATAGACCCTGCTCGCGCTGATCATCGCCCCCCATGTAGCCGTCGGCGGCTGGGCGCCAAGCCCCAGGAAACTGAGGCCGGCTTCGGTCAGCACGTATCCCCCTGCCTTTAGTCCAGCCATCACCAGCGCAAGCGGAATGCATTGCGGCAGCAGATGGACCACGACAATGCGGGTGCCATCGCATCCGAGCGCCCGTGCTGCCTCGACGAATACGCTCTCTTTCAGCGAGAGCACATGGCCGCGGATCAGTCGCGCAAAAGATGCCCAACCCACCGCTGACAGCGCGATCATAACGGTATAGATGCCGGAAGGCAGAAGGATCGAGATGCCTATGGCAAGCAGGAAGGACGGAAATGACAGGAAGAGATCAACCAACGCCATAAGTGCGGTGTCGACCTTCCCTCCGGCATAACCGGAGACAAGACCCATAACAAGACCAATGGTCATACTGACGACCGCTGCAAGCAGGCTTATGCCGATGGAGATTTTGCCGCCGTGAAGTATGCGGGCAAGGATATCCCTCCCCTTATTATCAGTACCAAGCGGATGTTTTGCGCCCGGCGATTGTCCGATGCTGTCGAGATCTATCTCGTCGGGATCAAAAGGGACGATCAGCGGAGATGCTGCAGAAAGCATAAGGATGAGAATGAGAATACCGAAGGATATCTTACCGGTCAGTCCCATGTAGCCTCACGCGCGGATCCGCATAGTGATATATGATATCGACGATAAGATTCATCAATACAAAGACAAGTGTACCGATAAGAATGCTGCCCATGATAACGGGATAGTCACGTTTCACAATGCCTTCCATGGCGTACCGTCCAATTCCGTCCCAGCCGAAGATGGTCTCTGTAAGTACAGCTCCGTTAAGGTAGCTCCCAAATTCAAGCCCGATAACCGTGATGACCGGTATCAAAGCATTCTTGAATATATGGACTAAATTGACGCTGGTCCCGGTAATTCCCTTTGCCCGTGCAGTCCGGATAAAGGGCATATCCATGATATCGATCACGGTCACCCGGGTTACGCGCACGAGAGTTGCAATTGCAGGAAGGGAAAGGGTGAGCGCCGGCAGAATGAGATACGGAATGCCGCCGGTGCCCGATGGAGGCAGCAGACGCAGCCTGAGACTGAAAAGAAGCATTAACAGGAGGCCGCTCCAGAAGACCGGCAGGCTTATGGCAGAGACGGAAATCATCGTAATGGTCTTGTCGGTCAGCCGCCCTCTATTTTTGGCGGAAATGAAGCCAAAAAAAACGCCGATCGGCGCTGCAAGAAGCATTGCGGCAAAAGCGAGGCGCATGGTGTTCGGGAATTTCATCAGGATGTCATCTGCAACCTTCCGGTTCGTAAAGAGCGATCTTCCAAATTCACCCTGCAAAAGGAGAGCGAGATAGCCGGCATACTGGCGAAGGATACTTTTATCTGCACCGACCTCCCTCCTGATCTTCTCGATCACCTCAGGTGTACTTCGCTCACCCACAATGTTGTAGACAGGGTCGCCCGGCAACGCCTTGGTGAGGGAGAACGTCATGAAAGTGATGCCGAGCAGAAGGGGAAGCAGCAGCACGAAGCGTCTCAGTATGAATATCTTCAAAAGGAGACCTCCAACCCTTTGTCCATACTGTAAATAGGATAGGCCCGAAAGTTCTTGATCGTGGACTGCCGGACCGTGACATCTGACTTGTGCCAGAAAGGCACCCAGGGAGCGTCATGGACGATGAGCTCTTCAGCCTCTCCATAAGCCAGGTTCTGTTCAGCCCTGTCCTGAGACTTTTGCCCCTTTTCAACCAATGCATCCACTTTGGGGTTCGTGTACCAGGTTCGGTTGCCGCTGGCGCCATGGTTGGAAGAATGAAAAAGCGGGAAAAGAAAATTTTCAGGATCCGGGTAATCAGCCCACCAGCTTATCCAGAACATATCCGCTTCACCCTTATTAAGCGCTGCTTTATAGGAACTCCATTCCAGTTGTTTGATTGAAACGTTCAGTCCCACAAGGCGGAGAAAGTACTGGATGATTTCCGCAATGTCCGTAACCTCCTGGTCGGAGGTAATATAGAAATTAATGGTGTGATCCCTGAGACCGGTTTTCCGAATCGTCTCAGCTGCCGCTGCAGGATCGTACGCAGTCGTAGCATGGAGGGACCACGCCCTGAGCACATCCGGTACGGGCCCCCGTGCAAGTACGCCTCTCTTTTCGTAATAGGTTTCGAGTATCTTCTTGCGATCAAGGGCCTGGGATATGGCACGGCGAACAAGCGGATCATCAAATGGCGGCCGTGAACAGTTGAAACCGAGGTAATACGTATTGATACCCGGCACTGAAACGATAAGATCTTTCCACTCGGCCGAATTCAGGAAGCGCCGGTAGTCCGATGCAGGCACTGACAGGACATCCAGGTTTCCCAGTTCGAATTGCGTAACTGCCGTAAGGTCTTCCGGGATGATACGGTATACGATGCCTGCGAGAGTTGGCAAACCCCCAAAATAGGTATCGTTCCGTTTGAGAATGACCCTGTCGTTGTGTCTCCACTCCTTGAGTTGAAACGGTCCGGTTCCCACCGGATTCACCGAAAAATCGGAGCCAGCCTGCTCCACCGCCTCTTTTGAAACGACATAAGCGGCGGTCATAGTAAGGAGATAGAGAAATGGGGAAAATGGTTCTTCGAGTTCAATACGCAGCGTGTACCGATCGGGCGCTGATAGCCCTGCAATATCCTCGGCCCTGCCATCCATAAAGTCTCGCGCCCCCGCTATCTTATCAAGAACCCAGCCGTTGGGCGACCTTCCGCCAGGCGTCAGAATGCGCTTAAAGCTATACTTGAAGTCAAGAGATGTAACTAGGTGAGTATTATAAAAAAAAACGTTTCGTTTCAGGTGAAATGTGTATATTCTACCGTCAGCGCTAATCTCCCACCGCTCCGCAATGTCAGGAATGACCCTATATTGATCATCAAGCCGGACAAGCCCATTGAAAAGTTTGGCCGCAATGGCACCACCCGTCACATCGACGATCATCGCCGGGTCGAGCGTGGTAGGGTTGTGGTTCAGACGGTAGTGGATGAAACCGTCGACACGGTCCCGAGAACTGCACGAAACCGACAGAACGAGGAGCACAGTCGCAGTAACGATCCTGACATATCTCACTTCAGACCTGATTGTCGGGACCAGGCTGCCCTCCTTCGACATCTTCGATATGCCGGAATATATCAAGCACCGACAGGAATACTGCCATGATGAGAGGTCCCATGATGAACCCGATCATTCCGAAGAGTTTGATCCCTCCGAGCACGCTGAAGAGGATCAGTATGGTAGGCATCTTTGTCCTCGATCCGATGATCAAAGGCCTCAGAATATTATCGACCATGCTTATGATAAGTACACCATAGAGCAAAAGGGCGAATCCTTTCATTACATTGCCTGTCAGGATGAGAAAAACCGATGCAGGGCCCCATACAGAGAAGGTACCGACAAGAGGAACAAACGACATGACTGATATAACAACTCCCCACATGACGGGGGAGTTGATGCCCAGAAAGTAATATGCCACGCCGCCAAGCAGTCCCTGAATGATCGCAACGACTGTACCTCCGTAGACAGTGGAAACGATCATATCCTTTACCTGTGTCGCAAGCCTATCCTTTTCGCGCTCGCTGAACGGCATGAGATCGCGTGCTTTAGAGAGAAACATTGGTCCGTCACGCAGCAGAAAAAAGATCGTAAAGATCATAAAGAGGAAATCAGCGAAAAGAGATAAAACGTTGGTGATCGTCAGGTGCTCAATCAGTGACCTTCCTGCCTTTCTTACCCCTTCCATAATCATATCTTCGGATGGACCGCCCTCTCCTCCGACATAGGGTGCGATTCTTTCGAAGAAAAGCGACGAGCGCAGATCTTCGAAATACCGTTTTATATCCTCAATCCGCTCCGGGGTCATTCTTTCCAGGAACGCGCGCATCTCCGTGATAAGGATATTTGAGAGATAGGCTATAGGACCGATGAGAATGACCAGTATGATAGCAATGGTAATTACCGAGGCCACTTCCCGTATCCTGACATATCGGAAGATAAAGGCATAGATCGGATAGAAAATTATACTGAAGACCATGGCCCATGCCACAGCAGTGAAAAAAGGGCTCATTATCCGATAGGCAAGAAATCCGAAAAGAGCGGTCAGGAACAGGATCATCGGAGAAGAAAATCTGTTAACGTACATTGCATGCCCCAACTAGCGCCCTGAACACAGAGCTCGACAGTTCCGTATCTGTTCGTTCCGGATGCCATTGTACTCCCATCATGAAAGGGAAATTTTCCAGATATATTGCCTCAACTGTACCGTCAGGGGAGAAGGCGAAGGGAACCAATCCCTTTCCCGTCCTCTTCACTGCCTGATGATGGCTGCTGTTCACCGCATAGGTCCCGCATGCAAGATGGGGATTCTGTCTGATTTCAACGAAATGAAAGCCCTGCCTGTGGTCATAAGCCCGCTGATGTTGAGATAGTATGTCCTGATATAAAGATCCTCCAAAGAAAACATTCATCACCTGTGCGCCGTAGCAGATGCCGAGGACCGGCTTTTTCCTGGCCACGGCTTCTCTGAGCAGAAACAGCTCGAACGCTGTCCTTCTTTCCTCTTCGGGTCTGATCTCACACTGTTGTTTTTCATTATACAGCATGGGGCTCATATCTTTGCCGCCGGGAATAAGAAACCCGTCGTAATGATCTGCCAACCCCTTTTTGCCTGCGCCGGGATAGACGAACTCAGCAATGCCGCCGGCATTTTTTACCGCAATCATATACTGTTCAGGGTGATTCGGGAAATTATCCCTGTTTCCCGTGGTGACGCCTATGAGTGGGGGTGTATGCACGGCTAAGGTACGAGCATTCTGCCGGGCCGGGCACGGGTGACTCTTCCCTCCCATACTACCGGCACACCGTTTACAAGGACATAAGGTATGCCCTCCGGCCGCTCAAAGGGTGATGCAAAGGTTGATATATCCATTATTGCCGAGGGGTCAAATATCGTTATGTCGGCAAACATGCCGTCCTTCAGTTGTCCCCTTCTTCTCAGTCCAAATATCGAAGCGGGTAGCATACTCGATTTATAAACTGCCATGGAAAGTGACATGAGTTTCTCCTCTCTTGCATACCTGCCCAGGAACCGCGGAAATGTTCCGAAGGTCCTCGGATGCGGCTTACCCGTCCTTGTCGGCCCGTTGAAACAGCGGGCCGAACTGTCTGAGCCGATCGCACAGTATGGAAGAGAAAGGAATTTTCTAAGATTTCCGTCGCTCATGGAGAGGAAGATCGCACCAACCCTAAGACGTTCTTCAGCTAGAATCCTGAAGATCGCGTCCGGCTCATCACATGCCAGCGCTGAACTGATCTCGGCGATGGTCTTGCCCTCCATCCAGGCGTTCGTTTCCGAAGATACAGACGATATTATGACCCGTTCCCAGTATGTACGGTCCCCAGCCATTGCAAGCAGCTCAGATCGCAGCTGGCTGCGCGTGTCCTGATGGGATATCCTCCCGAGTTCCTCTTCATTGCCACCCTCAAAAGCCCACGCAGGCAGTATCGAGTCCAGGTCAGTACTTGAAGCAATATAGGGATAGCGGTCGCAGGTCAGCTGAATTCCCTGTTGACGTGCAGCTTCAATCTCTGATATGACAGCGTCGGCTTTATGCCAATTCTGCCTGCCAGCCGTCTTGATGTGTGAAATGTGCGCCTTAATTCCCGCATTCCGTCCGATGTCAATGACTTCTCTGACCGATTCCACAAGTGAGTTCCCCTCGCTTCTCATGTGACTGGTATACGGCAGATTATGGTGCTTCAGCACGCTGCATAGGTCTGTCAACTCATCTGTCTGAGAATAGATGCCCGGCGGATAGATCAACCCGGTGGAAAGGCCTATGCAGCCGTCCTTTACTGCCTCTTCGAGGAGTTGTTTCATCTCTTCATATTCTTCGCACGAAGGTCTTCTGTTTTCGTATCCGACAACAGATCCCCTGATATTTCCATGGCCTGCGAGCATCGCAGAGTTGAGCGCAATTCCCCTGCCCTCTATGAGCATGCGATACTCACGAACGGTGTTCCAGCGTTCAGAAATACCGAGTTCCCTGAGGTCGTCCTCCCTGCGTTCAGAGGCCTTTCCGTAAAGAGGCGCTGCGGACATGCCACAGTTGCCATTGATTTCCGTGGTCACACCCTGCAGGATCTTTCCTTCGGCCCGCGGATCCGCTAGAAGGGTGAAGTCGGAATGGGCATGCGCATCGATGAACCCCGGAGAGACAACGAGACCTCGTGCCTGAAGTATGGTATCAGCATTGGCATCAGCGAACGAGCCTATTGCCAATATTTTGTCTCCGGAAACTGCGACATCCGCCTGAATAGGATCAGACCCGGAACCATCCAGAACAAGACCGTCCCTAATAAGAATATCAATGTGGTTCTTCACGTGTTCCACTTTCCCTGAAGAATAGATCGGGCGAACGGATGCTCTCTACGAACAGGGGGAGGAGAAATATCGCAAGTGCCCTTGCCTTGTTCCAAAGGGCTCCGTTGCCGGCTCCCGCAACAGTTTTCCGGTACTGTGCGGTTATCTCGTCCTGCAGGATCGGAAAACACTTCAGCGTCAGGCCCATCGTATGAAAAAAATCCTTAATCGGGACCCCCACCCGTTCAAAAGGCCCAAGAAGTCTTGCCATGGCATGAATAAGGGCGTCAGGTGCGGTAGTTGCCATCAGGAATTTGACGCTGCCGATCATGAGAAATATTCTGGCCGACCTCATGCAGGCCAGGAAAAGACCTTCACGGGTGATCAGCACAGGACCGGCGCTGCAAATGATCCTGCCATGCTGATTGAATGCATTGCTGACGAACGTGAACAGAAGGAACATGCTGATGGGTATCCATCCTGCCTTTATCAGAGCAAACGGCAAACGCAGGAGACAAAGAGATAGCAGGACGAGAAGCACAAAAAAGTAGAGTGGATACGGGAAAAAGAAGAGGGACAGGACAACAACAAGATACGAGAGTATCCTCAGTTCAGCGGACAATATTCCTGCCGTTGCGTGCAACGGTCTGTCCCTCCGGCAGCGCAGACATGTACTGGTTGACGCCTGATGCAAGAGACCGGGCAAGCTCAACCCTGTAACTGTCCTTTGCCAAAAGTTTTTCCTCCGCCGGGTTGCTGATAAAGGAGACCTCCACGAGCACGGACGGCATCTGAGCTCCGAACAGGACGTAAAAAAGCGCCTGTTTGACTCCATGGTCAACGATGTGACTGTAATTCTTGTTGAGACCGGTGATCATATTATGCTGAACATAGTTCGCAAGTTTCAGTGACTCATCACGCTTGTTGTCGCGCCTCAGATCGCTGAGCATCATATCGAGAACATCACGGCCTTCATTCATCTTCTTCATTTTTTTGAGGGAGATCGCGTTTTCCCGTGCTGCGACCTTCATCGCTTCCTCATCGTTCGTCCAGTTCAGGAGGTATGTCTCAATACCCTTGGCATCTCTTCGCGGGCTTGCATTGGCGTGGATGGACATGAAAAGATCCGCGTTCTTGCTGTTCGCTATCGCGGTCCTCTGTTCGAGGGGAATAAAGATATCCGTCTCCCTGGTGAGGAAGACCTCGATATTCTGATCCTGAGCAAGTATCTTTTTCAGTTTGAGCGCAATATCAAGGACAACATCTTTTTCATACAGATTATTGGGGCCGACCGCCCCCGGATCATGGCCGCCATGACCTGGGTCGAGAACGATCTTCTTCCTGAGCGATACGGCCTGTTTCTGGCCATAGATATCGATAACGAGCCTCTTGGGATCTTCCATGGAGAGGACTTTGTAGGATGTCATTTTGTCGAGATCCAGAACAACGCGAACAATATTTTCAGAGAATTGCCCTGCCCGTACGGTCCTGAGCATGCCATTTTCGACCGAGATGATCTTTCGGAGTTCTTTCTTCAGCACGCTGTTCTTCAGGTCAAAGTAGAGCCTGTCAGGCTGAGCAAGGCGGTTCTGTGCGTAGTCGACATTATCCGAAAGATTGATAACGACGCGGGTGTAATCAGGATATGACCAAAAACGGATATCTGAAACTTCGATCTTTTCCACAGCCGCGACAGGAGACGGTAAGATCAGGGACACGAGGGCAAACAATATGAACGTTACTGGAAAGAAGAAAATGTTTGCCCTATGTACATGCAGATGTTTCATGAGCACAGCATTAAACTGCCTGAACCGCCTTAATATCCGGAATCTCCTTCTTTATGCTTGATTCAACAAGGTTTTTCATTGTGAGCTTCGACATTGGACAGGTCCCACATGCCCCTGTCAGCTTGACATAAACGACCCCGTCCCGTACATCAAGCAGCTCAATATCTCCGCCTTCAGATTTGAGACTTATCCTGACCCGATCAAGCACTTTTTCAATATCTTCACGAAGCATTTCTAACTCCTTAACTTATTAAATAGTAGTCGAGTGAGATAAAATATTCAAGTATTTTCTTATGTATATCGACCTTTCCTTCTGCAATCATGGGATAATTTTAGGTTATGCGGGCAACTTTCTTGACCCAGGGACAAGACTAACTTCTCGTGTAATTTACTCCCTTTTCTGCACCATCGATCCTGAAAATCGGATCATCACCGATATATTGCCTGAGCTTGTCGTTATCTATGCGGTTAAAGAAAACCGGGTGGATCAAGGCATCGTCATCAGTGTTCCCTTTAAGGCAGCTGGCAAGAGAGGGGTCCTTGCTTATGATCCTGGTAATTGTCAGGGCTTTATATAGCCGGATATAGGTATTTATGTTCACCCTGTCAGGCTGGAGACGTCTGAAGAAATCGAGGCACCACTTCAGAAGCTCCTCATCCTCGTAAGGGAAGCCAGTAAGAAAATCTACAGATATTTTGATGCCGTTGGTCTTTGCATTGAAGATGATCTTTTCTATATCATCCCAATACAGGGGGCATTTCTTGAAGGAATCGACCGTGAGCGTTATGAGATATACCCCCGTTTCTCTCATGAGCCTGAAGAGCTTCTGATTATAATTTCCCGGCTTCATATACAGGGTCCACAGGATATTCATCCCCGACTGTTTAAGTGCTGTGCAGAAGGAGAGCGCATGATCAAGGTCCTCATTGAATTCCGGGTCGCAGAGGTGGAAATGATTGTAACCCTTTTTCGTGAACCACGTGATCTCCCGTACAATATCTTCAGGATTTTTGAAGGCTACGGGCGCGTCCGCCTCGAGGCAATAAACGCAGGATGAACTGCACCCTTTATGTGTCTCGAATCCCGGTATGCCGCCTTCCCGAGTATATACCGGGTAATCGATTCCTGCTGTGCATCTTAAGGAACGGGAATATGGCTTGTAAAAACCACGTATGAGACGAGGAACGCTCTGTCCTTTCTGTAAAGAGGAGAGCACTTCGGTGATCACACCTTCTGCCGGTCCCGCAATTGCATGGTCCGCACCAAGATATTCGAGAATGCCGGCAGGGTCGGCAGATAATGCCGCTCCGCCAACGATCACCGGTATCCCGTACTTATTCCTGAAGTGCATAACGAGCTGCCCGATTTCTTCAAGATAAAATTCATTGTTCTCATAAAGAACACTGTCGATATTCCTGATCGTGATGCCGGCAAGGTCGGGCCTGAACGTTTCAGCAGCCCTGTCAATATCGGCATACATATCATCGGAAAAACAGAGATCAAGTACCCTGACGGAATGTCCGTCCTGTGCGACGTGTCCGGCAAGAACTTCCAGTCCGATGGGAGGAGCCGGCGGTGTACGGAACCGGTTCGGGTTTAGAAGCAGAACATTCATTGTCTATAATAACCAATAGATGCAAATATCTGTAGCGTTCTAGGGGGTCAGTCGGTTTCCTGGAAGCGGACAAGCACACCCCTTTTGCGGGCGCCATATCTGAAAACAGTCACACCCTTGCAGCCCCGTTCGTAAGCGTACAGGTATGCACGCGCGACATCATCCTTTTTTGCGTTTCGCGGCATATTGATCGTCTTTGAAACGGCATTGTCCGTATACTTCTGAAATGCCGCCTGCATCTCTATATGGTCCCTATAGGGAATTTCAAGTGCAGTCCTGTAGATCCGGCGAATCCTGGGGGGGACTTCACGAATACCGCGAAGTGTTCCGGTCTTTTCGATACGCATTCTCAGCTCTGTCAAGTCAAGGCCCATGGTCTTAGCCTTTTCAAAAAAACTGTTATTGACCTCGGCAAGTTCTGTATCCATAACGAGCCTCTTATGCGCAAGAGAGTAAATCGGCTCTATTCCGCTCGAACAACCCGCAATCAGGGAAAGCGTTCCGGTAGGCGCAATGGTGGTTGTCGTCGCATTCCTGACCCGCGGCATTCCGGCGGCATCGAAGACCGAACCCTGAAAATTGGGGAATACGCCGCGTTCCCGGGCAAGCTGCTCAGAACATTCCCTTGCTCTGCCGCCAAAGAACTTCATAAACTGTTCCGCCAGCCTGAATGAGCGCCTGCTGTTGTATGGCAGGCCTAAAGCGATAAGCACATCAGCCCATCCCATTATGCCAAGACCGATCTTGCGGTTTCCCTTGTGCATGAGCTCAATATCTGGCAGGGGATAGGTATTGGCGTCAATCGCGTCATCAAGAAATCGCACGGCAGTCATAATATCCTCTGCAAGGCTGTCATAATCAAAGTGAGCAGTATCGTTCTTGAACAGTACATACCTTGCAAGGTTCATCGATCCTAATACGCATGCCTCATAAGGCAAGAGCGGCTGCTCTCCGCAAGGATTTGTCGATTCGATCGGGCCGAGATGAGGCGTCGGATTGGAACGGTTCATGACGTCGATAAAGATAATGCCGGGGTCGCCCGTCTCCCACGCACTCTCCACCATCTCGTCGAAGACAGTCCTGGCCTTCAGCGTGCCCGTTACACGTTTTGTCCGGGGGTTGATCAGCTCATATTCATCTTCATGACGCAGGGCCGTCATGAAGATGTCGGAAACAGCAACGGAGATATTAAAGTTCTCAAGGGCTCCGATGTCCCTTTTCACCCTGATGAAATCGAGGATATCTGGATGATCCACTCTGAGTATTCCCATATTCGCACCCCGACGGGCACCACCCTGCTTGATTACCTCAGTGGCAGTATTGAACACCTTCATAAATGAGACAGGGCCGCTCGCATTGCCGCCCGTTGAGTGAACGATATCTGAGCGAGGTCGGAGATGGGAAAATGAAAAGCCTGTTCCTCCTCCGCTTTGAAGGATCAATGCGGCACTTTTGAGCGTATCGAAAATGCTGCCCATGGAATCTTCTACCGGCAGGACAAAACATGCCGCAAGCTGGCCATTTGGCTTTCCGGCATTCATCATTGTAGGAGAATTCGGCAGAAACCGAAGGTCATCCATGAGAGCGTAGAACTTTTCTTCCCAGAGTGCAGCATCGCCTTCAAAATTCCGCTCACTCGATGCCACAAACGACGCAACACGCCTGAAGAGACCCTCGGGAGTCTCTCTTGTGCTGCCTTCTTCGTCCCTGAGCAGATAACGCCTGTTCAAAACGGCAACTGCGTTATCGGTAAGCTTCATATCGTCATCCTACATCTTGGAGTACTTTTTGGGGACAGCCTTTTTGACTTTCCGGGGTAGTGATTTTTTGGTCACTACCTTTGCGGTATGGACTGTAGTTTTCTTCTTTGAAGTGATCTTTGCGGCAGGTTTTGGTGAAACCCCTTTCTGGCTAGCGCCCAGGGCAATGTCGCAGCAGTATACTGGCCCCAGGTCGCTTAGTCCCTCGCTGGTCACCGTGACTTCTGTGCCGCAGACAGTACATTCATATACAACAGTTTTCTTTGCCGGCATGTGAACCTCCCATAAATATTGCTATTTCCATGTTAGTAAAGCTTCCGTCAAAGCGCAAGTGATATATGCATAATATGTCAGAAAAAATGAGAACTGATGGATGTTGAAGAAGTCTGGGACAGAGGGATACTAGGGATTTGAAAAAGTTATAACGAGGGTATTCTTTATGCGGGCTATGTCATAGGTAAGACCGGCAGGAATCAGTTCAATATACATATTGACCATGTTCTGTCCTCCGGTCTTGTCCTCCTCTATAAGGACCTCCCCGACGTAGGCTGACTTGAACTTGAACGTTTTTTCGGTACTGTTGACTGCGGGCTTCATTTTCACCTTAAGCCAATCCTTGCCATATTTTGATTCAATCTCATCTCCGTATTCGAGGTTGCCATTGGGGTTCGTGACGTTGATGACAAGCATGACTTTTTCTTTTGCTTCAATGATCGATACATTACTGACATGGTACAAATGAGATGTCGCAGGTTTTGTTTCCTCTTTTTTGGCTACCTCTACTGCAGGTTTCCTTGGCTCCTCGGAAATAACCTTTTTGTCTGGAGCCTTTGCCGCAGGAGCCTCTTTCTTGGCTATTTCTCCTCCGGGCTTCTTGGTTTCTTCAGGAACACTTTTTTTCTGCTGAACCGGGGTGGCCGGAACCTCTTTTTTCGCTATTGCCTGCTTCTTTTGAGGAGTTTTTTTTGTAGATTCCTTTGGTGTCTTTGTCGCCTCTGCCTCATTCAATGAGTCTTTCTTCGCTTCGGGTTTAGTCGGTTTTTCTTTTCTGACTTCTTTCTTTTGTTCCTTCTTTACCGCTTTTTCATCTGCAGGCCTTCTGATTTCCTTCTTTGGTATAACGGCAGCTTGCTGACGGGAAATCTCTTTATTTACATCCCGATGATCACTCGTTATCATCCTACCGGGGACCTTGTCCGATGACATACGTGCTGAGATCTGAAAAGACTCAGCCTTATCATATATGACATCAGCGACTGCAATGCCGTTCACAAAATCAGGAGGAGAAACCTTTGAAGGACTCAGCACGCCGCTTCCTGTTGTGCTGAGCAGGACCTCATTGCCGGTCAAATTGAAATCCTTCGCAAGATTGTTAAAACGGTCATATGCCTCGATCTTCACCTTGAACTTCTGCCCCGAAACCGCGGTGTCAGGGGTCAAGACCACAAAGTGATCAGGATAGGCGTTGAATATCTGTATTTCAGCTGTTTTCCCGGACTGCTCCCGATTAAATTCTTTTGCGACAATCTGTATATCTTCGGCCTTTTCATACTGAATTCGTGTAATTGCCTGACCACTTTTAAATTCGGCCGGGGTCAATGAAACAGGCTCGATCTTGGAACTTCCTGTGGTTGTCAATTTTACGCCGCTACCGGTAGCAGCATAATTAGAAACTATATTGCCGAATGCGTCGTATGCGGCAATCAACAGTTCGAAAGGCTCACCTGCCATAGCAGTTTTGGGTGCCTCCAGTTTGAAGTATGCGAGCGCTCCGGGATTGACCTGAATGGGCAATGTCTTTCCCATGCTGCCCGAGACGACATCCTGAACTTCTATGCTGAGGTCTCCGGTTTTTTCAGATATAAAGGCTCCAGTTGCCATGCCCGTCCTGAAGTCCAGAACTCCGCTTCCGAGTGCCTTTACTGAGGATGAACCACTTGAAGTGATCTTGATGTTCTTGCCGATGTCCAGGTCGCTTACCGTGTTGTCGAAAATGTCTTTAGCCACAACCTTCACATCGAATGGATTGCCTGCTGTCGCTGTCTGGGGAGACTGTAGCGTAAAATGATCCAGCTTGTTCGGAACAATGCTAATTTCTCGCGAGATCACAGGCACAGTGCCGCCTGATTCCCGAATGGAAAACGATATCTTTTCCGCTTTCTTGTTGCTGACGAGAATATTTGCAATGCCCCCGGAAAATGCCGATGCGCCGAGTACGGACGGCTGGACGGTTGCCGTTCCGTTGACATCGACCTTGAACTCTTTACCCGATTCCGAAAAATTCGTGATCAGGTTCTTATTGGCATCATATACAGACACCTTCACGACGAAGTTCTCTCCAGCTACAGCACGTTCAGGCATCTGAAGTGTAAAGTGGTCGAACTTACCCGGTTTTATGACAACAGTTCCGGCAAGTCCAAGGCTGAATGACAATCCAATGAAAAGTACTGAAAAAATTAAGAATTTCGTCCGTAACCGTATTTTTTTTGGAAGCATGCGTCTCCCTCTATCTGGTTATTGAGTAATATGAAATCATATTTAATGTTCCTATGTCAAAGAAAAATAACAAAAAAATCAAAATTGCACTACGGTTATGTCGTCCGAGACGATCTTCCTGAGAATATCGCTGTCGAACTCAGCATCTGTCATGAAAAAAGTTCCTTTAAGCGCATGGACCAGATAACCGGGCATAATGAGGCGATACCTCATCCCTTTAGGGGTAAGATGGACGGAATTGCTGTTCTGCTGGTTTTTGAAATCCACGGAAAGCAGGGACAGGATTTTTCTCAGGACATCTGTCCTTTTTTCCTGCGGCTCAACTCTCGCAGCATCTGCGCCGAATTGTCCGGCAGCGTGCAGTTCCATATCTGAAATATCAGAAAATTCAATGATTTTCTTTCGATACCCCAAATCAATTGCGATATCCGCCATTAATGCATAGCGGATCCCTTTGCCTTTAGAAAGACTGATTTCAGCGTCGCGTTCAAATGGATATCCCATGATCTTGATACAGGTTTCAGCGAATTCCCTGTGCGTGGCAGCACTGTTTACAGGATAAATCTCAGCATTTTTCCCGGCGGATGCCGTTTTCTGGTATTCGGAGAGTTCTATGAGGGATATATTACGGGTATTGAACCAGGATGCGAGCGCAGGGGGTGTTTGAAATTCGTCTTTGCCGAGGATACTGATAAGGGAAATATCACCCTGCATCCTGTCGTCAGTCGTGCCGTAGACGAGAAAATCGGAACGATATTCTATCTGTGCGTTTCCGCCCGAGATCATTCTGGCGTCTTCCTGAAAAACATATCCGGATTCCCGCAGCACGGCCGGCACAAGCGCTCTCAGATCAGATGAACGCGATGGGATAACGACGCGATATTCAGGCCATGCGACTTCGAGAAGGTTCTTCATGTCGGCAGAAAAGCTGCCTGTATAATCAACGACAAGAAGACGCTCTTTGTGCAGGTCAATTACGGGGAACAGTGCAGAGTCAAAAGACAGGTTACTTTTTTCGCTTATCTGAAAGAACTTGAATCCTTCCTGATCGACAGTAACCTTTTCGCCGAGCGCGGCAAGGAGCTCTTTTATGCTGCTCAAGATCACAGCCTTGCTGACCGTTACCTGAGGCTTATCGATCTGGATCTTCGGTTGCCTCCGGACAAACCTTTTCTTTACGACAGGTGCCTTGTCAGTGACTGCGCTCTTCCCCTCAGACGCTTTTTTCAGATATCTGAGCGGAATTCTCACCAGCGTATCTTTCTTCAAGGTGCTGATACTTTTCACTGAAGGGTTGAGATCCATAAAATCGGCAAGAAAGCCCGCAACGGCCTCATCACTGATACTATATCCTGATGCTACAATCAGATCATTCAGCGAAATGTTATTACGGAGCTTTTGGGTCAGTATCCTGCTGCCTGAGCGTGCTTCCTGACGGCCGGGAGCTGCCATCTCGGCGGCCGCAGATGATGCGGCAACAGGAAATGCAAGGACAAGCACTGCCATCATACAGACCGGATATCTGATCATTGCACATTCCATTTCAGAAGTATGGGCTCATTCTTTTCAGGTATCCTCAGCGCAATGCCGGAATACGAAGTATTACGCAGCACGGGGATTATCACGCGAACAAAAACAACCCCGTTTTCCTTTCCGCATACATTGGACTTATAAATGATTTTCGAAAGTTTCTGCAGACCCTCGACAGTCTTTATCTCCGTCGCACTCCCCCTTTGGTCAAGTAACGATATCATGCCGGGGGACAATGATGCAAATGTATCAGGCATGCAGCCATCAACAGATTTGAGAGAGAAGGCAATAAATGACATACCCCTGGCTGCATCTGACGACACGATGGATGATATCTCGCTCATGTCCTTGACGAACTCAGCATGCACTTCGATATTGTCAAACGCAGCTGAAAAAGGGAGATTGACGGAAGGATCTACGCTGCGTCTTCCCTGAACCGCAACAAAGATCAGAACGACGGCAAGAATGCAGGCCGATGCAGCAATGAAAATATGCTTTTTCGGGACGTATTTTTTGAGTTCATGGCCCCTGGATAGAAAAGGAATTTCTTCCGAGACCTCCTCGAGGCTGGCTTCAATGAGCTTCTCTTCGTTAACAGGTAAGATATCCGTCGTTTGTTTGTCCGCACGATCAGCTGCCCCTCCGGAATCTTCACTCGTCAGTTCTTCTTCACCCTGCCGCGTTGGCAGTTTATCCGAGGCGGTCTGGTCCGCTGATGGCTCCCTGGCCGGCACCTCGTCCTGAGACCGATAAAAGAATGTTCCCGGCAGGCTTACATGAGGGTCCAGTTCCTTGATCTTTGCATAAAGCTCTTCTGCTTTATCGCGATCACCTTTTTCCTCGCAAATCCTTGCAAGCGTGTGCAGATATTTCTTTTCTTCAATGACCAGACCCATTTTTGAAAGGACCTCGATGATCCCTTCATACGCTCTTTCCGAATTGGGGGAGATCTTGATGATCTTTTTGCAGATGGCCATCTTTTTTTCCTTCTGAGCGAAATGGAGCTTATCCACTGCTTCGAAGTAGTATGCGACCGCCCGCTGTTTGTCGCCCTTTTTCAGGCAGAGATCACCGATATAATTAAGCGTTTCCGATGTCAGGGGCTTCCGTTTTGCCAGCTCTATCTCGCGGTCGATGTCCATTATTTGATCACCTTATGAATTCGGCCTGATCATAAATTTTGCCAAGCCAGTGTTCGATCAGACGTTTTTGCTCATTGTTGTCAGGAGTAAGTTTTTTTAGTATTTCATTGCGAACTTCCTCATATGGCCGATACTGTATTTTTACCTTTTGAGTCTGCATGATCACATATTCATTGCCGGAAGAGATGACCGGGCTCAACTCCCCATCACGCAAAAGATCGACCTTTTCACGCAACCACCCTTTGAGAGAATCCACGGGGACTTCTCTCAAACTTGCGTTACTGCGGTTCTTCCTCGCAATGTCCTCGAGGGATTTCCCTTTGGAAGCTTCCTGCAGGAATTCGAGGGCAAGAATGCCCTTCTCAAGTTCATCATTTGCCGTATAAGGAATTGCCATAATACGTACGGACTTGCCTGCAGGCCGGGAAACGAACTCGTCCCTGTTCTTTTCATAATATGTTTTTGCATCGACCGAAGGCAAAGCAACTTCAGCAGCCTTACGCTGGTACATATTGTCGACGGCAAGATATTTCATCAGATATTGGGCTTCCTCCCTGGACAGTCCGTGCTCACGGGAAAGAGTATCAACGTCGCTACCCTTGGCTGTCATGTTCTCCTTCTGGGCCATGTGGAAAAGCACCTCCTCAAGAATGAACGTGTCCAAGGGGTTCTTTCTGTCCCAGGGCGCAGGGCCCTTCTTCAATTTTCGCTTAACATTATCAGCAGCAGCGGATTCGTTGACGAACCTGCCGACAGAATAAGATTCGCCGGCGATACGAACAAGCGGCCGCTCGTAATTCTTTGCAGTAAGTGCTGCCAGTTCCTTATCACGGTCCTTCTGATGCTCCGCCTGAGTGGAGACCGCCTTGAGCTTATCCTCCTGGTCCTTCAGCTTCGCCTCAAGCGCCTTGCGGTCCT
>VEOY01000201.1 GCA_012026685.1 Nitrospirota bacterium | reverse complement strand
CCTGTGGGCAACGGTCACCGCGGGCACCGGAAACATGCAAAAGCTGAGGGAATTCATGCGTCCGGTCAGGATCATCTTTGGAGGCGCCGATCCCTACCTGAACAGGGGCGTTGCAAACAGTTTCCACGATCTGTTCCCCGCATCGGACCTGTTCCTTTTACACGGGGCGCGGCATTACGTCCAGATAGACGAACCGGAAGAGGTTGCGCGGCTTATTCTCTCCATGCCCTCAGGATAATGAAACGTCGGGCGGACTGCAGATGCTGGTAGACTTCGGCCCATGCTTCTGATAGCATTCATCGTAAGGTATACAGGTTCCGGAAAGTCAGCAGTATGACCGGCAATGCCAAAGGAGGCGCACCATGGGAGACAAAGGCGGCAAGAAGGACAAAGAAAAAGGTCAGAAACAAAAGGCGAGCAAACAGGCAAGGGATCTGAAAGAGAAGAAAGACAAACAGCAGAAAAGCGCACTGAAATAGGGAGCAGATTTCATCTGACCGGTCAGGCAGGTGACGGTCGTTCTTTTCTCGGGGCTCCGCTTCCGACCCCGTCTGCCTTACCATCCTTCCATCTCAATCCGGCATTTGCCACACGAACCCCGGAAGAGCCCACTTTTTACCTTAGTTCAACCCGGCCTGCACTCTCCCACCGCCAGATATTCTGCGGATCCATCAACCTTCCCTTTCCGGAGCTGATCAAGTTGGTCCGGCAAAACCCTGGCAATGTCGACGATACAGCCGTTCTTGCGAAGCATTTTCAGGGTATCACCAATATATCGGGGAGTCACGACTATATATGAAATCAATTCATTGTTATAGGCAATGGGTTCCTCAATTTGAAGTATTACGCTTCCGGGCCCTTTTTCTGCCGCGATCTCGAAAAGCTCCCTGGCCGAAGAGGGTCCAAAAGCCGGTCCGCAGCAGCAGCCCTCTCCAACGGTTACTGTATATAGCATCTGCTTATTGGCTTTTTTCATTCTCTAATGGGGACGGCTATTTCTTTTCTTTTTCCCCCGCTTTGTTCTCTTTTGGTTTTCGCATGTAGTGTCTTATCAATCTGCTGAAGAACCTCGGTCTTCCCGACTGCTGGTTTGCCTTGATCGTTTCGGTTGGGATGACTCTGTCAAAACCGGCTTCTTTATCCCACGCGTTTCGGGCCCAGGCCATCCCTCCAAATATCCGGACTGCCCAATAGATCGGATACCGTTGCCAGGATGGGACAGCCAGCACGCCCATTGCTTCGAACATGACATGGTCTGCCACGGGCCGTGGGCGCTCCCTGCTCCAGTATAGCCAGTCATGAATCACCGCCGCATTACCATATTTGCCCCATGTCGGCAGTATTGCCCAGAAAGGCCGCGGGACGGATGCAAAGTCCGTCATGAACCCGATGCTGCATTCCACCGAATCGCCGCTCCCTTCGGAACCGACTTCGTAGCCGAACGGCCGGAGCAGGACCCACGTCTTGCCGTCAGCTAAAGGAGAAACAATCAAGGCATCGGTAAACCTGCTCATATCCCACCCTCCGGGATCCCTTTGATACAACAGCTATTCATAGACTACCACAGGCTGCCGCTGTTTAAAGGCGAGCTCCCGGCGCACTGTGCGTCCCCGGGGTTTTTTGCCTCTTTGAGGATGAGGTCAGGGCGCGTCGGCCGTTTCTCCGGATTGACATTTCCTTTGCTGACAGTAGAATGAAGTCATGAGTTCCTTCACCGATCCTTGTCCGGCCGTAAGCCGGACAACACCAGGGAGCATGCCATGAGAACAACGAAATTCATTGGGTATATGCTTGTGACTTTTTTTCTGCTCATCCCGGTCGCGGTCCGTGGGGAGATCAATACCATCGACGAGATCGAGAAGACGTACGGCGACAAGGCGTGCATGACCTGCCATGAGAAGATACATGGCGAGTGGCAGAAGTCCCTTCATTCGCGGTCAGTTATACACTCCCTCGGGGGGCTGCGGAACTTCATTGTTTTCGGACTGAAGAGGGACTGGAAAAAACCGGTGAACAGGGAGAACCTGATGCGCTGCATGCACTGCCATGCTCCCCTCCTTGAACAGGCCTCTGACTCCCTTGCAGCCGAGGTCGGCGAGCTTGTCCAGTCGGCCTTTGACGGCAACGAAGGGGCGAAAAAACAGCTGTCGCGGCTGAACGTCAACTGCATCGTCTGTCATAACACCGTTGCCGAGGTCGAGATAAACCTCAGGGGTGCGACCAAGCCGGGTGTTTACTACGGGCCTTCCGGCAGGAGCTCCGCAGCCCATGGGACTGAAAAGTCAAAGACCATCACGTCGTCGGCCTTCTGCAGCAGGTGCCACTGGCTGTATACTCCGCCCGATGGGGATACGCTCTACTGCAATACCCTGTACGGAAGCTACCAGGATGCGTATAAGGCGGCCGGAGGCGCGGCTGCCTGCCAGGACTGCCACATGAGAGCAAAGGGAAGAGGACATACCTTCCCCGGGGCTTATGTGCCCGAGATGGTGAAAGAAGGCATTGATATTGACCTGCAGGCAACAGGGGTCAGGGTCCAGCCGGGTAAAGGGGTCCCTGCAGCGATCATCACCATCGGCCTTTTCAACAACGCCGGACACAGGATCCCTGACGGCTGACCGTGGACAGCAAAGCTGGTCATGGATGTGACCGCCAGAACCGACACGGGAGCTGTGATCAACATCGGGAAAAAGGAGTACAGGGAGATCGGGATGGACCTGGACGGAAACGAGCGGCTGGGGGCCTGGCAGATAAAAGAGATAATAGACCTCAGCCTGCCGCCCGGCAAGACGACAGAGGAGCGGTTTGTGGCCGAATTCCCGGAAGGCACGAAGAGCGTTGACATCGAGGTATTGCTGACCTATTACCTGACCCCCGGCTACCAGTCGGTGGTCCACCGGGTGAGCAAAAAGGTGGCCTTCGAAAGGTGACGGCCGTTGGGGAGTAAGCATGGCACTTATTCTTGTACAGCACGGCAAGAGCCTGTCGAAGGAGATCGATCCGGAGCAGGGGCTGTCCGGACGCCGAATTGTCACCGCGCCTTATCCTTCAGCCTCGGCCGCAGAACCACGATTTCCGAAGGGGTCCTTAAGAACCCCTTATTTTCAATCTGACATGTCGCCCAGAATTCCCTGAAGGGTCTCTTTTTATATAGTTCTCACGGTTTGATATCTGATACAATGCTGATCAGGGAATGGGGTATTTGAAAAGAACAGACAAGATGGTTCATGAAACGGACAGCGGCCGGCGGGATGCGCGGTAAGCAGACGCCTGCCGGCATCAGGAGCGCGGCAGCTGTTGCCTGCGTCGTGCTGTTGTTGATCGGCTTTTTCCCTTTTTCCGCTTCTGCCGGGCTGCTCCTGCAGCACCGCATCACGTACACCGTTGCCGGCGGCGATACACTCACCGCGATCGGCACTAAGATGGGTGTAAGGTGGAAGAAAATAGCGGATGACAACGGCCTCGATCCTGCGAAGCCGCTCAGGGCCGGTCTGGACCTCCGCGTAACCATCAGCGAGATCATTCCCGAAGCCATGGAAAGCGGCATTCTCATCGACCTTCCCGGCAGGACGCTCCATCTCTTCGAGCGCGGGGTCCCCGTGATGTCCGTGCCCGTCGGGCTCGGCATGCCGAAAAAGAAGGGACAGAAAGGATGGGAAACCCCTGCGGGCGAGTTCAAGATAAAAGGGAAACTGAAAAGCCCGGACTGGAAGGTGCCTGAATCAATTCAGGAGGAGATGAGGCGGGAGGGACTGGTCCTGAAAGAGAGCTATCCGCCCGGTCCGAAGAACCCCGTGGGCGGATATGTCCTGCAGACAACGTTCCCCGGTATCCTGATCCACGATACGATCGACCAGTCTTCCCTGTTTCAATACAAAAGCCATGGATGCGTGAGACTCCTCCGCACTGACATGGAACAACTCTTCGGTAACGTCAGATCGGGCACGTCCGGCAAGATCACCTATAGCCCGGTAAAGATCGCCCAGGTGGAGAACGGGAGAATATTCATGGAGGTCAACAGGGATGCCTATGAAAGAACACCGGACATGCAGGCATATGCCCAAAAACTGCTCAGGAAGGCGGGTCTGTTCCGAAAGGTGGACCTGAAGAAGGTCGAGCGGCTCGTTCAGGCCGGCGCCGGCATCCCTGAGGAGATCACGGCCGGCGTCCGGTAACGCATTCTGAAGCGCATCAGTCGCCGTTACGCAGCGCGGCCGTGCACACGCATCTCGACGTCGGGCCCGATCGTGCGCCGGGCGATACGGTGCGCAATGCGTAATATGTCGAGCGGTATAGAGCCGCAAGTCCTGCGTGCGTTACCATTCCCCGCGGTATCACTGACCTCTCACTTATCAACTGATCCGCTGAAGATATTTCTGATCATCGCAAGGACCTCCGGCTGGATGTGGTCATTCCCGGCGACGATGTTCCCAGTTGACAGGAAATCACTGCCGCCCCCGAAATCAGTGACCGTGCCTCCTGCCTCGGTGATCAGCAGGCTTCCGGCTGCCATGTCCCAGGGGCCGAGGTTCAGTTCGAAGAATCCCTCGCACCTTCCTGCCGCTACATAGGCAAGATCGATCGCGGCCGAGCCGGCGCGCCTGATGTCGCTCACCTCGAAGAAGATCTTCCTGAAGGCCGAAAGATAGAGGTCGATCATGTCCTTTGCCTTAAAGGGGAAGCCGGTGGCGATAAGGCTGCCCGCGAGAGCGGCTGTCCCTGAAACGCGTATCTCCTGATCATTAAGGAACGCTCCGCTTCCTCTGACCGCGTGGAACAGTTCGTCCCGCAGAGGATCAAAGACGACAGCCGCGATGATCTCTCCCCTGCATTCGAGCGCGATCGAGACAGAGAAGACCGGGTAGCCGTGGATATAGTTGGTCGTCCCGTCCAGAGGATCAATGATCCAGCGGTAGGTGCCGGTATCTGCCTGTTTGAGCGTCTCCTCTGCAAGAAAGGAGTGGGAAGGGAATTTCTCCTGTATCGTCTGGAGTATCACCGACTCGGACCAGCGGTCGACCTTTGTCACAAAATCGAATGCCTGCTTCGTCTGCACGTCCGAAGCAGAGAGTCGTCCGAGATTTTTGATGATAATCTCACCTGCGCGTCTGGCGGCAGTCACTGCTGTCTTGAGGAATGCGTTCGTCAGTTCGTCCTGCATGGAATGGATGATTCCTTTCCCCGGCGAATTCGATCACTTATTATACTCACGGAGGCTGATATTGTCGGGATTTCAAAGGATTGGATGAATCGCGGCTTCCTGTTCAGAGCGGAACATGATGCGCGGGCAACAGCAGGCACAGGACGACGTCGAAATGCGACTTCTCCATTGACTTGTGCCTGTTTCGTGCTAGTATGCGAAATAGATGCCGATCAATAGGAGGACCCCATGAAAAAGCTGTGCACGATCTCGCTCCTCGTTTTTTCCTTTGTGGTATCAGGCAGTCTTGCCATATCAGCCGAAGAAAAGGCGCAACCGCTGAACACTCGTCCATCCGAGGGCTGGACCCTCCACATTGATGCGAAAAAGCATATTCCCAAGGTGCCCGGCACGATCGCCCACCACTACTGCAAACAAGTATCAGGCGGGATGACGGAATGCCAGCTTTATGACAGCGACCGGCCGGATGCAAGGCTCATAGGCGTTGAGGTGGTTGTGGATAAAGAGACATGGAAGAAATTCCCGAAAAATGAGAGGGCGCTCTGGCACTACCACAAGACCGAACTTAAGAAAGTAGATCCGGCTCTTCCGGACCTGTCTCCTGAAGAAGGCGCAAAGACGATGAAAAGCATGGAAGAAACCTACGGCAAGATCTATATCCTCTGGAACCCTTCGAAGAACGATCCGGTCGGCCGGCCGATGGTGTCGATATTGCCGTAGAACAGATAGGAGCTGCTACTCCTGCGATGCGGCAGATTCGCATGGCGGATCTGTCGCCTTTTTTTTGCCCGCTGCCGGTCTCGGCACTATCCCCGTATGCCGGACCTCAGTTCAGGGGACCCGGTTGCTTTCAAACAGTGTTTTCAGCGTTTTCAGGTCTCTTGCGACTGCCTGTGCGTCTTTGCTGAACATCCTGTCCGTCATCCCCGGCTTCCGGTACAGGGTGAATATCAATTCGCTGCCGTTATTGTTGGGAAATACGCGCATGGGGTTGTAGAACTTTTCGCCTGACGGCAAGATAACTTCGTGGTCAAGAATGCCGAAACTGTTCTTGGCGGCGAATGTGATCTTGACCCTGCCCATGGGTGCTTCTGCTATCCAGTCCCTGCCGGCTTTCCGGATGGAACCGCTGAGGCCGGAGGCCCATTTCGGCAGGTTTCCGGGATCAGAAGCGAACTTGTAGACCCGGTCTGCAGGACAGTCGATGGATACGCTTATGTGTCTGGCGAAATATGTCATGATGTCCTCTCCGTGGACTTTACATCGACTTCCGCTCATGGCGCCTCCTGCTCAACTGCCTCTTCAGGCCGGCTTTCTGAAAGCGGGGTCAGGCAATCTCGATGTCCATACTGCCTTCCCAGTACCCGTGGAGATTGCAGCGCTGATGCGCCACCAGCGTGACCTTTCCTGAAGATGCGGATTCCTTCGGAAGGACCATCAGGAATGAAGCCTTCGGATTGAGGTAACCCCTGGGCTGAAAATCGACCCTTCCCGCGGGTTCATTGCCGATATTGAGCTCGATATATTCGATCCAGTGCGCCGGCCCCATGGAATGCAGGTTCTCCCCGACGCTGACCTCAACAACGAACGGCTCGCCTGCCGTCACCTTTGCCGGCGCCTTGATATACGGCGCGTGTGTCTTTTCGAGCGGCGTCTTGTTGGCAGGGTCCTTCGCCCTGTTTATCGTTTGAAAAAGGCCGAGGTCCACTTTTGTCGGATAAAACAACTCTGCGGCGCCCGCCTCTCCGGCAACTGCCATCGCCAAAGTACCCAGCGCCGCGCTCTTCATGAAATCTCTTCTGTCCATGATTGTCCTCCTTTTTGATACAAAGGTGATCGCTCCTGATAACTACCTACCACATTTCATCCTGTCTGGCAAGTGAACACATCTGCGAGAGAAGCCGGTCAGCTGACGCCGCGGTCTTGAGGTCGGGATGTGTTTCTCCGAAGACCGGCGATAAGGTATAATCTGATTGAAAGATTACCATCGTCGCAGCACCTGTAAGACCGAAGGGAAACGGGATGAAATATAAATTGCAGGACCTGATTGATATTGAACATTTCCAACTGCTGCAGAACCGGTTGAATGATATCTATTCCTTCCCTTCCGCCATTATCGATAATGAAGGAAACATCCTTACCGCCACCGAATGGCAGGATATCTGCACAAAATTCCACCGGGTAAACAGGGAAAGTGCGGAAGAATGCAAGAGAAGCGACCAATATATCCTGAGCCATCTCCATGAAGCAGACCCTGCTGTAAGCTATCTCTGCCCTCACGGGCTTATTGACAATGCAACACCCATAATCATTGAAGGTGTCCATTACGGCAATTTTTTCACCGGCCAGTTCTTCCTGGAAGAGCCGGACATGGACTTTTTCCGGGAGCAGGCGAAGAGATACGGATTTGATGAGGCGGCGTATCTTGAGGCAGTGAAAAAAGTGCCGGTCTGGACGCAGGAACAGCTGAACAATTACCTTTTTTTCATCAAGGGACTGATCGAGGTCATTTCAGGCATTGGTCTCAGAAATCTGCGGGAGGCGGAAACCAGAAAGCAGATCAAAGAAAAGGAAGAGCAGGCCCAGACCATCCTTTCACAGATGTTTGACGGGTATTGGGTCATGGACATACAGGGACATCTGCTGGATGTAAATGACGCTTTTTGCCGCATGGTTGGTTATTCACGGGACGAGGTGCTGCAAATGACCGTTCCCGAACTGTCCGCAAACGATCCGACCATTGTTGCTGAAAAGATCCGGGGTATAATCCGGAACGGTTCCGCGATATTTGAGTCGAGATTGCGGCATAAGAACGGCTCGACAATCATTGCGGATGTTGCTGCCCGGTATCTGCCTGACCGAAACATCGTGATCGGCTTTCACCGGGACGTTACCGAGCGCCGAAAGGCAGAAGCTGACCTGAAGGCACGGGAAAAGCAGCTGGCCGAGTCGCAGCGTATAGCACATATCGGGAGCTGGGAATATAACCTGACGACCGGACAGATCTTCTGGTCTGATGAGTTGTTCCGCATCCTGGGTCTCGATCCGGCCGCGGATAAAGCTGACTTCAACATGCTCCTCGAAATGATACATCCCGATGACCGGCCTGCCCTGAAAAAGGTCGTTGACGAAACCGTGCGGCTGAGCAGGCCTTTCAGCATTGACCACCGCGTCATCCTCAGAAACGGCACCACCAAAGTCCTGCACGCCGAGGGTGAGATCATCCGCGGTGAATCGCAGAAGCAGATAACCCTGAGCGGGACAGCCCAGGACATTACCTCGTGGAAGCAGCAGGAACAGGCGCTTGTCGAGAGCGAGGCGAGCTATCGCAATCTGTTCGACTCGTCCACAGACGGCATTTTCATCCTTGATCTTGATGGTAATATCATCGACGCCAACAAGACGGCATACGAGCGTCTCGGCTATACGAGGGAGGAGCTGCTTTCCCTGCATATCAGCAAGCTGAATCACCCGAACTTTAATGCTCAGCTGCCGGAACGGCTTAAACGGATCCGGCAACAGGGTGTTGCCATTTTTGAGTCAGGGCATCTTCGGAAAGACGGGTCATTGATGCCGGTGGAGGTGAATTCCCGTCTTCTGGAACACAAGGGGAAGCAGGTCTACTTCAGCGTCATCAGGGATATCACGGAACGCAAGAGTACCCAGGAGAAACTCCGCCAGAGCGAGAAGTTCGTACGGAACATACTCGACACCGTGGACGAGGGCTTCATCGTTATTGACCGGGATTACCGGATCGTGACAGCCAACAAGGCATACTGCAGCCAGGTGGGATGCCGTGATGATAATATCATCGGCAGGCCCTGCTACGAGGTCTCGCACAAGATCGGACGGCCCTGTTTTGAGGAAGGCGAAGACTGCGCTGTTCGGCGCGTTTTTGAGACGGGGGAGCCTCAGGCGGCGTTTCACCGGCATAAGGACCGGGAGGACAATATCCTGTATGTTGAGACAAAGGCCTATCCTCTCCGGGATGCCTCGGGACAGATAACGTCAGCAATCGAGACGGTCAATAATATCACGGCGAAGCTCCTCCTGGAAGAAGAACGGCTCAAGACCCAGAAGCTCGAATCCATCGGCACTCTTGCGGGAGGCATTGCCCATGATTTCAACAATCTGCTTCAGGGAATATTCGGCTATATCTCCATGGCAAAGATGTCGCTGGACCGTCCTGAACGGATCAGGTCAATGCTCCGGCAGGCAGAAGAAGCGCTCCATCTGGCGGTGAATCTGACGACCCAGCTCCTGACCTTCTCGAAAGGCGGAAGGCCGATCAAGAGGCTGATAGCGCTTGAACCGGTCATCGAAAATGCGGTGAAATTTGCCCTGAGCGGTTCCCATACAGGCTATGTGCTGGATATGGCGCCCGATCTGCGGCCGGTTGAAGCTGACGAGGGGCAGCTGACGCAGGTGATCCAGAACATCGTGATCAATGCAAATGATGCGATGGCGGGAAGGGGTACGGTGAGTATCTCTGCCGCTAACGCGGATATCGCCGGAGGGGCAATTTCGGGACTGCCTGAAGGAGGCCGGTTTGTGCGCATAGCGATTCAGGATTCCGGCACCGGCATACAGCAAAAGAACCTGGACAGGATCTTCGATCCTTATTTCACGACAAAACAGCGAGGCAGCGGTCTGGGGCTTGCCACATCATATTCGATCATACGGAATCACGGCGGGATCATTGTTGTAAGTTCAGAGGTGAACAGGGGAAGCACCTTTACCATATACCTTCCTGCATCGACCGATACCGCAATAGCAGAGAAGGCCGCTGCTCCGGAGACTGTTTCTGTGCGCAAGGGCAGGATACTCCTGATGGACGACGAGGAACTGGTGAGAGACGTTGCGAAAGAGATGATAGGGGCGCTCGGCCACGAAGCGCAGTGTGCGCCGGATGGAGAAACGGCGATCGGGATGTACGTTCGTGCCAGGGAGTCCGGGACCCCGTTCGATGTAGTGATCCTCGACCTTACCGTCAGGGGCGGTATGGGAGGGGAAGAGACAGTAAGAAGACTCCGGGAGATAGATCCCGATGTTATTGCCGTTGTATCGAGCGGCTATGCGGACAATACGGTTGTGGCCGACTTTCGTGCGTATGGCTTTTCTGCGGTACTGAATAAACCTTACCGGATCAGTGCGCTGAGAGATTGTCTTAATGCATTGATCGTGCAAAGCAATGCGGAAGGCAAGTGATAAAAGGTCCCGGCAACTCCTCGGCATCATCAGGACAGGTCGGTATCTTATGACAGACCGTTTAACTGAGGGGCGGACGCGGCGGGTTACTTCCCGGTCTCCCTCTGGTGCTTCAGATACAGGGCTTCAACTTTATTTCTGGCCCAGGGGGTCTTCCTCAGAAATTGCAGGCTGGATCTGATGCTCGGGTCATTATTAAAACATCTGATGCGGATGATCCTTCCCATTTTTTCCCAGCCATAAGCTTCTACCAGCCGGGTCAGGATCATTTCCAGCGTGATGCCGTGAAGAGGATCGTTGGATCGTTGCCCGGTCATGGTCTGTCCCTATCGATCATATCTGCTTTCAATATTCATGTCTGGTCTCCCGTCACTGATCCGGAACATTTCTCACTCCCGCCCTTTCGGGATGGATTCCAGCAGTTCCCAGCGCTCGTATGCCGCGGGGATCTCTCTATCGAGTTCCGACATCCTCGCCTTCAGGGCCGGGAGTCTGCTACCGTCCTGTCGGTAGAAGTCGGGGTCCGCAAGTGTCTCATAAAGTCCTGTCCGCTCCGCTTCCATGGACTCGATGAGCCCGGGCAGCGCTTCGATCTCCTTTTTCTCCCTGAATGTCAGGGTACGCGGGCGCTCACGCTCCGGGCGGGCCCGTTCGGACCTCTCCTTCTTTTTCGACTTCTCTGTTCCTTCCGGCGCCGGGAGACTGCGCTGCAACAGCCAGTCGTCATAGCCTCCCGCGTATTCGGCGAGTCTTCCATCGCCCTCAAATACTATCGTGCTGGTGACGATGTTATTAAGGAACTCCCGGTCGTGGCTCACCAGGAGAACGGTGCCCTGGTATTGCATCAGCATCTCCTCCAGGAGATCCAGGGTATCGGCATCCAGATCGTTCGTTGGTTCATCCAGCACCAGGACATTCGAAGGCCTGGTAAAGAGCTTCGCCAGAAGCGCGCGGTTTCTCTCCCCTCCGGAAAGGACCTTTACCGGTGACCGCGACCTTTCGGAAGGGAAGAGAAAGTCCTCAAGGTAGCCGATTATGTGTCTCGTCCTTCCGTTGACCGTTACACTGTCGCACCCGTCCCCAATGTTGTCCATAACTGATCTGTCGTCGTCCAGCTGGCTGCGGTGCTGGTCGAAGTAGGCGACTTCGAGGCGGGTGCCCATACGCACAGAACCGCGAAGGGGCCTGATCGAGCCGAGCAAAAAATTGAGCAGAGTCGGTTTTCCCGAGCCGTTCGGACCGATAATGCCGATCTTGTCTCCCCGCATGATGACTGTGGAGAAATCGCGGATGACCGGACTGCCCTCAT
>VEOY01000188.1 GCA_012026685.1 Nitrospirota bacterium | reverse complement strand
GCTCATACGGAAGGCCATAGAAGAGGGGATCAGTGTTGTCCCTGTCCCGGGCCCGTCTGCGGTAATAACGGCCCTTTCCCTCTCGGGGTTCAGCACGGAAGAATTTACCTTCACCGGCTTCCTGCCGGCCAAACAGATGCAGCGGAGGAAGATGCTCGAGCGCCTCAGCCTTGAACAGAGGACCCTTGTCTTTTATGAGGCGCCCCACCGGATCCTTGACACGATAGCGGACTTCGCCCTCATCATGGGTGAAAGAAGCATTGTTGTGATAAGGGAGCTGACGAAGTTCTACGAGGAGGTATTCAGAGGGAAAGTGCCTGATGTTCTGGAACGGCTGGAGCTATCGACGATCGCCGGAGAATACGTGATCGTGCTGGAGGGAAGGCCCGACACAAAACCCCTGAACATGGACGATGCACTCGCTGAAGTGCAGGAATTGATGCGAAAGGGCCTCGGGCGGAAGGATGCGGTAAAGAGGGTCGCGGGCGCATACGGTCTGAGCAGGAAGGAACTGTATGACCGGAGCCTTGAAGGTGATTGAATGGTTCTGGCGATCTGGCTGATATTCCTGCTTGTCGTATCGCTCATTCCCCTGTCATCTCCGAAGCTGCCGCCCCACTCGGATAAGGTCGAACATTTTATCGCTTACGGAATTACGTCGATCCTCATTTTCCGGTATCTTGCGGCGAAGGGCCGGAAGGACAGGATATCCGTTTTCTCCGTGGTCATCGCGTCATCCTATGGTGCCCTGATCGAGGTCTTGCAGGGTCTTACGCCTTACCGGCAGTTTTCGTTCGGCGATATGGCTGCGAACGCTGCCGGAGCTCTTGTTTTCTGTCTTGCGTACGCGGCTTACATTAAGCTGCGAAACCCGGTCACCTGATCCTGAAAGTATTTCCTGGGTCCGTGTCATTACGGAACAGGGTAAAATAGGGTATCCGGAATTATCAGGAGGAATTATGGCAAGAGTTTATTTTGCATCAGCACGCGCAAAAAAATGGAAATATGACGACAGCATGCCGGGAAAGCTCGAACATCTTCTGAAGGAGATAGGGCTAATGAACTATTTCAGCCCGGAGGAATGGATAGCGGTCAAGACCCATTTCGGGTCGGAAGGGGCACACAGGATCGTCCGTCCGGCCTTTCTCCGGAAGGTCGTTGATGCGCTCAAGAGGATCGGGGCAAAACCTTTTGTTACCGACACCGTGCGCATCAAGGGCCTTGACTATATCGAGATCGCAAACCAGAACGGCATAAATCACCTGAGCCTCGGGGCCCCGGTCGTGATTGCTGACGGGCTTTACGGAAATGACAATATCATGCTCCAGGCAGGTGAGATCCTCGGACAGGTCGCGGTGGCTTCGCTCATCCATGACGTGCCGGCAATGGTCGTCTGTTCTCATGTAAAGGGCCATATCAACGCAGGGTATGCCGGCGCAATAAAGAACCTCGCCATGGGGGGCGTGAGCAGCTCGCACCGCACCTGCGGTTGGAAATGCGGCAGAGGGGCCATGCATACCATCGGGGAAGGAGAACTGGTATGGGACGCCGACAAGTGCGAGCTCTGCCTCCAGTGCCAGGAGGTCTGCCCTCTCGATGCCATTACGTTCAAGGATGATGAGATCGTCTGGAACCGCGATATATGCTGGCGGTGCGGAAGGTGCGAACGCGTTTGCCAGAACGAAGCGCTCCTGCTGCCGGGCGATGATGAGCGTTTCATGCGCTCGCTTGCGGAAGCCGCAAAGACTGTTATCGGTACTTTTGATCCCGGGAAGATCATGTATATTAATTTTCTGACAGAGATCCAGCCGGAATGTGATTGCATGCCTGCGGCAGATGTGCCCATAATCCAGGATTTAGGCATCCTGATATCCGACGATGTAGTTTCCGTGGAGCAGGCAAGCATTGATCTCCTGCTCCGGGCTAATCCGCTTGAACGGTCCCTGGCAGAAGACAAAAAGGTGCAGAACGGTGAAGATATTCTGATGAAATTGCACTCAAAGCCTTATTTATTGCAGGTCGAGGAGGCCGAAAGGCTTGGTCTCGGCTCAAGGAAATATGAACTGTTGGAGATATAGCAAAAAAAATGCTGCTGTCCGTGGAATATGGACAGCAGCTTAGGGGAGGTAACGAGGCGCTTATTGCCTATATGTAACCAGACTTCATGGCCATTGTCAAGGAAAAAATCAGGCAAGCTATTAATTCTAATTTTAGAAACAATGCTATGGAAAAGGTCCTGTTTGATGCGCTGTGTTCCAATGTGATACACCCTGCTCCGTTCTTGTATTTTCATATCCTTTCCATTATGCTATGACCATGTTTGATATAAAAAAAGTTACCATTTTCAATGCATTAAGTGCTGAAGATGCCAGGGAGATCACCCGGTATCTTTCTCCCGCCGTTTTTTCAAAAAAAGAGTTCATTTTTTCTGAAGGTGATCCGTCCGAATGGCTCTACATTGTAAAAAAAGGCAAAGTAAAGATCACGAAGCTTTCAAGTGAGGGCAAGGAACTCATTCTCGAGATCGTGCCACCGAATGAAATATTTGGCGGCATCGCTGTCGTGAGAGGGTTCCCCTATCCCGCAAATGCCGTTGCCATGGAAGACACCGAGGTGATGAAGATGTCCCGGAAAAACCTCCTTTCGATCCTGGATCGCTTCCCCAATCTTATGTACTGCATGGCCATGAACATTGGCGACAGGATCAAGGGAACGCATGAGACGCTCAAGAGCATTGCGCTCGAAAAGGTTGAGTCCAGGATCGCGTCACTCCTCATCAAGCTCTCCGACAAGGCCGGAGAAAAGGTGCCGGAAGGGGTTGCGATCAATATGAAGCTGACAAAACAGGACATCGCGGAAATGGTCGGCACGACGGTTGAGACATCAATACGGACCATGAGCAAACTGACCAAGGCAGGACTGGTGTCTGCGAAATCAGGAAAGATCATTATCAGGGACCTCGATAAGCTGAAGTCCCTGACGTAACCCCGTGGTTACCGCTGCGGCGGCGGTGATGCCGGCAGAAGCGTAGCCAGCATGTTGTAGAAGAACAGGCCGATCGAAAAGACCTGAACAACCCCAAAAAACGTCGTGATCATCGCGTAGGATGCGGAGGGCGTTGCCACGTTCATTGCATAGAAGATCAGCATGCCGATGAGGCTTATGTTCGATGCCCAGAACTGGATTTCGCCCATCTTCGGATATTTGATCATCTTTCCCGCAAACTTGGGCAGGATGTGATATCCCACGCCGTAGATCATCATCGATACCCAACCCAACATGTTCAGATGTGAATGGACGAATTTCAGCGAGAGTAATCTGGTCTGGTGCAGCATGGCGATGCCGAGCAGCGATGAAATGCCGAGATAAATGATGCTTGCGATGATAAAGTTCCTTACGAATCTGTCCATATGTCCTCCTCAGGGCACAGCCATGATATTTCATACATCATAAAACAGAAAAGAGATGCTGTCTATGATCAGGGTCATAGGCTCGGCTGCTGATACCAAGCCCCGAAATAACCTCTTGACAACAGGGCTGAATGGGCGTAAGTTGTATCTAATTAGGAATCATTCCGAAAATGCGTCACTCCACGGGACAGAAGGATAGAGAGTCACGCCTTCTCAGGCAGCTGAGGGAGAAGGGATATAAGCTCACCTCGCAGAGGCTTGCGATCATCCATCTGTTGGCGGGGGACACGTCACATCCTTCAGCTTCTGACGTACTGAAACGGGCCAGGAAAAGGGTTCCAAAGATCAGCATGTCAACGGTCTATTACGCTTTGGACATGCTGAAACGCGAGGGCCTGATACGTGAACTTGAATTTTATGAAAAAGAAAACCGGTACGATATCAATATATCAGACCACATCAATCTTGTTTGCAGGAAATGCGGCAAGATCGAGGATTTTATGGGGGAAGTTCCTTTGTCTCCGACTGAGGTAGAAGGCAAAACGGGCTTTCGGCCTGAGGGGATGCGGTTTGAATTTTACGGATATTGCAGGGCGTGCAAAAATAGGGGCAAACGCTGATATTTTAAAATTTATCAGGAATCATATCTGATTCAGGCAGAAGGTTCGTGCGAGGCCCCCTCCGGTGATCAACGTCAGTTACACAGCCTGTTGGCAGAAGCCGATATCAAGGCAAAAAAGGAGATTGTTATTACAGAAGAGAAGAAACCGACAAGAAAAGAAGAAAAGCTAATTACTTGTTAGCTGGGCAAACCTAAAACTGAAAGGAGAACGAAGATGAGTGAAGATAGCAAATGCCCGATAACGGGCAGATCTGGCAGGACCACTGCCGGCAGAGGCAGATCGAATCGCGACTGGTGGCCCAACCAGCTGAACCTGGGCATCCTTCACCAGCACGCTCCGGTCTCCAACCCGATGAGCCCCGAATTCAACTATGCAGAAGAAATCAAGAAGCTTGATCTGGCCGCCCTGAAGAAGGACCTGTACGCACTGATGACCGACTCCCAGGACTGGTGGCCGGCCGACTGGGGCCACTACGGGGGCCTGTTCATCCGTATGGCCTGGCACAGCGCCGGCACTTACCGCACCGGTGACGGACGTGGTGGCGGCGGCACCGGCAACCAGCGTTTTGCGCCGGTCAACAGCTGGCCCGACACCGGCAACCTGGACAAGGCGCGCCGCCTGCTCTGGCCCATCAAAAGGAAATACGGCAACAAGATCTCCTGGGCCGACCTGATGATCCTCGCCGGCAACTGCGCGATGGAGTCGATGGGCTTCAAGACCTTCGGCTTCGGCGGTGGCCGCGTGGACATCTGGCAGCCCGAGGAAGACATCTACTGGGGGTCCGAAGCCGCATGGCTGGGCGACAAGCGCTACAGCGGTGACCGCGAGTTGGAGAACCCGCTGGCTGCCGTGCAAATGGGCCTGATCTATGTGAACCCCGAAGGCCCCAACGGCAACCCCGATCCCGTGGCTTCGGGCCGCGATGTGCGTGAGACCTTCGGTCGCATGGGCATGAATGACGAAGAAACCGTCGCGCTCACCGCCGGCGGCCACACCTTCGGCAAGGCGCACGGCGCGGGCAGCCCGAAGCTGGTGGGCCCGGAGCCTGAGGATGCCCCTCTGGAAGAAATGGGCCTGGGCTGGAAGAACAGCTTCGGCACCGGCAAGGGCGTGCACACCACCACCAGCGGAATCGAAGGCGCATGGAAACCCAACCCCACAAAATGGGACATGGGCTACTTCAACATGCTGTTCGGCCACGAGTGGGAGCTGGTCAAGAGCCCGGCCGGCGCACATCAATGGCAGGCCAAGGACGTGAAGCCGGAACACATGATTCCGGACGCCCATGACCCATCAAAGAAGCACCGGCCCATGATGACCACGGCCGACCTGTCGCTGCGCTTCGACCCGATCTACGAGCCCATCGCGCGCCGCTTCCACAAGGACCCGCAGGCCTTTGCCGACGCTTTTGCCCGCGCCTGGTTCAAACTGACCCACCGAGACATGGGTCCCAAAGTCCGCTACCTCGGCCCAGAAGTACCGCCCGAAGACCTGATCTGGCAGGACCCGCTCCCTGCCGTCGATCATCCCCTGGTCGACGCCAAGGACATTGCCGACCTCAAGGCCAAGGTCTTGGCCTCGGGCCTGTCGGTGGCGGAGCTGGTCTCCACCGCCTGGGCCTCGGCCTCCACCTTCCGCGGCTCGGACAACCGCGGCGGCGCCAACGGCGCTCGCATTCGCCTGG
>VEOY01000089.1 GCA_012026685.1 Nitrospirota bacterium | reverse complement strand
TGCTGATCTGTTGACAGCCGGACAGCTGCCGGATACAATTCACCGTGATGACACACAGCAGAAAGACACCCTTATTATCAGAAGAACATTTCAGCGCAGCATTGACCAGGACTGAAAAGCGGCTCCTCTCGCGCCTCGAAACACCGCACAGGATACAGCTTTTCCTCGACAGGCTTGCCTACGGGACCAAGACCATCTACCGTTCACCCCTGAGGGTGTTGCATGAGACGACCTGTCAATGCTTTGACGGAGCCGTCTTTGCTGCTGCCATGCTGCAGCGCATCGGCCACCCTGCATTGATCCTGAACCTGTTGCCGAATGACCGTGATGACGACCATGTGCTTGCACTCTTCCGGCAGAACGGTCATTGGGGAGCGCTGGCCAAGTCCAACTTCTCTGGGCTGCGTTTCCGTGAGCCGGTCCACCGGAATCTGCGTGAACTGGTCATGACATATTTTGAGAACTACTACAACGTACATGGCGAAAAGACCCTCCGCAGCTATACGCGGCCGCTCGCCCTGAAAGGATTTGATCTTTGTCAATGGATGACCCGGGATGAGACCATGGAACTGATAGCGGAGCGGCTGGACGGGATCCGGAGGTTCTCGCTTCTGACAAGGCCAATGGTTCGAAAGCTTTCACCGGTAGACGAGCGCTCGATAAGGGCTGGATTATTCGGTGCCAACATGGCCGGTCTTTCCAATCCTGCCCGGAAAAAAGGCTGACGGTCCCCTGTAATGGTCACTATCGCGTTCATGATCCTACACTCATATTTCTATAATACAGCCCCATCCGGTATAATGGACGCACATTATCTGCAGCCGGACACACAGCCGGCAGAAAAGGAGAGATTGATGAGACGCGGGAAATATTCGTTGTTGTTGCTGGCTCTGTTGGTCGTTGGCATGATAGCAGGCGGTTGCGGCAAAAAACAGGAGGGAACAGCACCTGCAGAAAAACCGACTGCTATGAAAGGCGTCAACATGCAGGAAGGCAAATGGGAAATCACCTCCACGGTTGAAATGGAAGGCATGCCTGCAGGCATGATGAAGCCCCATACCGTCACTACCTGCCTCAAAAAGAATGACTATGTGCCAAAAGAGCAGGAACAAAAGGACTGCACCATGAAGGATGTGAAGGTTGACGGGAATACGGTTACCTGGGAGATTGTCTGCAAGGACTCAAGCGGCAAAGGCACGGTCACCTATGCCGGCAGCACATTCGACGGCACCATGCTGACCATGATGAAACAGGACGGCAAGGATATGACCGCCAAGATGACCATGAAAGGTAAACATATCGGACCCTGCGACAAATAACCAGTCAGTCAAAGCCAGTTGACAACAAAAAAAGCCCGGCATGAGTGCCGGGCTTTTTTTGTCGCCATATGATTGTTGGCCGCCTTTTTTCTTAATCCGCGATTTTGGGGAAGGATGGAATGCGACGGACAACGGTTCAGAAAACCTCGGGGAGTTTGATACGACGCTCAGAAAAGCCAATATCCCCCATCTGTTTATCTATCCAAGGTGCCCCAAGGTCAACAGCATTTATGTCGCATTTGTATGGAACTTATACACCCTGTTGCACACAGTCTCCTGCTGTGATAGGTTGAAGATATGAAGATTAGACTTTGTCTCATGGCAGGCATCTTAGGCATAGCAGTTGTCGCCGGGGTGCTTGAGAGTCTTTCGACCCAACGGAACGACAAGAAGCAGCAGGAAGAAGAAAGGTCCAGAGACAACAGATAAGACGACGGACCGACGTGCCTGGGGCTTGCAAGGGCATTCTAAAGGAAAGGATTCTTCACGGCTTTCGATGCGTCTTAAAAGGCGTGGCAGGTCGACCCTCTAAACTGAACTCAGAATCAATTAGCGGAGCTGAAGATCATTCAAGACGATATGCTGTTACCGTAAGTACAACGCCGTTCATATCTGATACATCTCCTTACCCTCGCTCAACCTGAGCCAGCCTTTCACAATCCGATAGGTGATCCAGACCGCGGCAACGCCGAGGACAGCAAATCCTATCCCGATAATTGCGGTCAGACCGCCCACAGCGCCCCAGAGCAGACCAAACCAGAAAGTCCGTATCTGCCATCGGAAGTGAGAGGCGAGCCAGGTATTGCGTACATCATCCTTTTTGATATAATTGAGGATCACTGCAGCGATAGCCGTGATACCGAAAAGAAATGATGCGGCCTGGAGGCCATATACGATCATGGTTATATTTCTTTCCTGCTTCAGCTCGACGAAGGTCCCGCCGGATGCCTGTGGATTCTGCTCGTTCAACTTATCTCCTTGGCCGCATTAATATACCCGCCTTTTCAGACAGGAGCGAAAAAAAATGGTTCAGCCAAAAAAATCCTGCTTTGGCATGTTATACAACTGTCTGATATACGAGCCCAACGTTTCGGGAAGATATCTTCCCCATATCTTGATCGGCACATCTTCAATATGGTCCCGGGGGCAGAATCCTACAGCAAACAAGAACTCAACCAGAAACTCCACGTTCATCGGGATATAGCCCTTATAGTACTTGTTGTCCCGCTGTGCGATGATCCTCTCCTCGTGTATGCTGCTCCCCAGCTCCGACTCGACCAGATCGGGAAACGTTGTGAGGATCACCTCAACGCAGATCCGCATCTCTGCATCTGATAAAAATGGCTCAAGTCCCTGCTGCAGTTCCTGCATCGGAATTCCCCGGTTCGCATACTGTCCCCAGGACTTGCTCTCCCGGTATTGCCGGCAGACCTGATCTGCGTCCCAGGACACCTCAAGCACCATATTTGTAGCCCGAAAGCTGCCGCTGAACTGTTCCTGTTCGATAACCGAGATGTCAGAAGCTTCATGCAGCCTCTGCTCAAGTCTCTGCAGGGTATCTTCGTCCGCAATGATCTTGAGAGCTCCTACATCCTGCATTGTCAGGGCTTTTCGGTCGAAACTGATGCGGCCGTTCCGGAAACTCCCGGCGATAATCTCTTCTGCGCGGACGAATTCCTGAGACATTTCCTCGGGCGGGGTCACGAACTGCTCTAGCGGAATCCCCGATCTCTGCGCACGCTCCCCTGCCATCTGCCTGGCAAGATCAGCCACGTTCCCAAAGATCCATTCGGCGATACGCCGGTTCGCCTTTTCCGCTATCCTTTTAGGACGCTTGATCCGGCAAGCGCCAAGCAGATGGCTGCGATCATCGAGGAAGACTGATGCGTTGATAGGAGTCTCGCGGTAATAATAGTCCGGATTTCTCCGGTATCTGTGGAACAGCTCTCCGATGCGTGGCGGCGCTTCCCGGGTGTCTCGACAGAGAATGTCCCGGAGCTCACCCTTGGACCGAATGCGCTCTTGCCGGAAATATTCATCAAAAGTCATCGCCAGAAGGCGCCTGCTCAGAGCCTCCAGAGTTTCCCTGACAATAAAGACATCGCAGATCAGGATCTCGGTGAGTGCGCGGACATCCCCGGGTTCCGTCCTGCCACAGAACCAGCGTTCAGCAATATTGAATAATTTATCCCTATGCGCGAAGGATGTTAGATACATCCGCACACCCCCGGTTATTCCGGCAAATTGGAGATATGATACGACAAGCAGCACAGAAGCACAACATGACAGAAAATGAGGAGGCCCGAGTCAGGTCCGGATCTGTTCAGGCGATGAAGGCACGGGCAGCCTCCTCTGCTTGAGCAAGAAAGTGCTCCGGCAGGTCTACAATCCCTCCGCTGCCAACACCGCAGGCCCGGATCAATCTGCTTTCGGCAAACCCGTACCATTTGAAGAACTGATCATACAACGGAAATACATGATTAAACATCGCCTCGTCAGGATGCCCCTGAGTAATGATAAAGAGCAGCTTTTTCCCGGGAGAGAGGCGGCTCGGCTGAGGATTGCTCAGATAATCGGGCTTCAAAAAGGAATAGGTCCGGTCTATGAAACATTTGAGCTGACCACTGATATCTCCGAAATAGGTGGGCGTTGCGAGCACCAGAATATCAGCTTCTTTCACGGCCTCCAGAACCCGTGAAAGATCGTCCTTTAAAATACAGGCCTCGATCTTGGTCTTGCAGGCATAGCACGCCTGACATCCCCGAAAGGAGAGCTTGTTGAGAACAAAGGTCTCTGATGCTGCTCCGAGAGCCTCTGCAGTATCGAGAAACCTGCGGGCAATAGCGGCGCTGTTTCCGTTGGGACGGGGACTTCCTAAAACGCAGGCAATTTTCATGGGTCTCATCTCTCCTGTCAATGAATTTCACTATACCATGAAATAGGCAAAAGAAGAGCAGCAGAGCGCCCCCTTGGAATCAGTCGTTAAACGTGAGAGAATGAATCCGGTATCATGTAAAACAGGGAGTTGACCAATGGCGGAAAACGAACAGGACAGGGAAGAGGGGGCAGGCAGCAGCATGTACTGGCGGTATGCAGCGACCATACTGGTGGTCACTCTCTTCCTTTATATATGGAATGTTTATTTCATGCCGAGCGCTCCGCAGACATTCCCTCTCAATTACAGCCAGTTCATGGAACAGTTGAACACAAGCAATATAAAGTCCATATCGATCAAAAAATTGCAGGTGCGGGGTGAGCTTATTAAAGATGCATCCATACAATTCCCCGGAGAAAAGAAACCTCTGAACGTGAAGTATTTTGAAACTGTCCTGCCTACATTCCAGGGCGAAGGACTTATTGCCCGATTGCAGGAAAAAAATGTGGTCATAACGGTCGAGCCTGCCGAGACCGGCATTTTCTGGCAGATCGTTATGAGCATCCTGCCCTGGGTACTGATCATCGGCCTCTGGATGCTCTGGATGCGGCGGGCTCAGCAGATCCAAGGCGGGCCAGGAGGTCTCTTTTCGTTCGGCGCGAGCAAGGCAAAGCTGTTTGACGTTAAAAAACCGCGCATCACCTTCGCGGACGTCGCGGGCATGGACAGCGTGAAGATTGAGCTGAAGGAAACGATCGAATTTCTGAAAGACCCGTCACGGTTCGAGAGGCTCGGGGCCAAAGTACCCAAGGGTGTGCTTCTGGTCGGGCCTCCCGGGACCGGCAAAACCCTCCTTGCCCGGGCCGCGGCAGGAGAAGCAGGGGTGCCTTTCTTCAGCATCAGTGCCTCGGAGTTCATAGAGATGTTCGTGGGGGTCGGCGCCTCACGCGTAAGGGATATGTTCAAGAAGGCAAAAGAGGCTCATCCGAGCATCATCTTCATCGACGAGATCGACGCGGTTGGCCGCACACGCGGGACAGGTCTTGGAGGCGGCCATGACGAACGGGAGCAGACCCTGAACCAGCTCCTGAGCGAGATGGACGGCTTTGACCCGCACGAAGAGGTGATCGTGATGGCGGCAACAAACCGGCCGGATGTTCTTGACCCCGCGTTGCTGAGGCCGGGCAGGTTCGACCGGCATATCGTGATCGACCGGCCGGGCTGGAAGGAGCGCAAGGCCATTCTTGAGATACATGCGCGGGGCAAGGTGCTCGCCGACGATGTTGACTTCGAGGTGCTTGCACGGGGTACGCCGGGCATGACCGGCGCTGATCTCGAAAACCTTGCGAACGAGGCAGCGCTCGTTGCCATGCGGAGGAACAAGGACAAGATAGATATGAAAGACTTTGAGGAGGCAAAGGACATCATACTGATGGGGGCAGTAAAAGAAATGACCATCAGTGATGAGGAAAAAAAGATCACTGCTTACCATGAGGCAGGCCATACCCTCGTTGCATGGGGTCTGCCCGGCACTGACCCGATCTACAAAGTAAGCATCATCCCGCGCGGGATGGCCATGGGCGTTACACAGCTCATCCCCGCAGAAGACCGGCATTATTACCCGCGGACCTATCTGATGAACCGGCTGAGCGTTGCACTTGCAGGAAGAGTTGCTGAAAAACTGGTGTTCGGTGATATCAGCAGCGGCGCGCAGAACGACCTGAAAGAGGCGACCTCTCTGGCGGAAAAGATGGTTGCCCAGTGGGGTATGAGCGACAAGGTCGGACCGGTCAATCTCGGCCGGGGAGAAGAGCATCCGTTCCTCGGGAGGGAACTGTCACTGCCGAAGCGCTACAGCGAAGAAATGGCCTGGGTCATGGACCAGGAAATCCATAAGATGATCATAGAGGCGGAATCACGGGCAACCGAACTGCTGGAAGAAAAACGACAGGTACTGGATGACCTTGCAGAGGCATTGATCAGGGAAGAGATGCTCGAACGGCCGGAAGTGGAGCGGATACTGAAAAAAAAGGATCCGGCCCGTGGCATCGAGGAGGGAAAAAATGGATGATCTGAAACGGATCCTTGTGGTGAGCAGAGACACAAGATACTGCAAAAAAGCCGTACATTACGGCATGTTCCTGGCCCGGTGTTACGGCGCCGAGCTGTTTGTAATCCATGTTGTTCATAACCCTTTCAGCATTCAGGGATGGAATCTGCCCATACCCTCGCTGGCCGAAGAATACCAGAAAATCCTTCGGGAAACAAAAGAAGAGTTGACCGAAATCATTCGACAGGAAAAAGAGAAAGGCGTTCATGTGACACAGCTGGTCAGGGAGGGAGAGCCGACAACGGAGATCCTTCAGGCTGTCAGGGATGAGCATATCGATCTTCTGATCATGTTGGCCCATGAAGAGGGCAGGCTGGAGCATTTCCTGTTCGGACGAAGCAATGACGAGATCTTCCGAGCCATGCCGTGCTCCATCCTCATGGTAAAGAGAGAACCTGAAGCCGTAGATTTCTGAACTCCGAAAGATATTTAAGCACTACGTGCCGCGACACGCAGCCCTTATAAGAGGGCTGTTCGAAAGGGCAGCGTACGGCGACCGTTGCCCGCTATCCTTCGACGATCCCTTTCTCCTCCCACATGAACCAATTGCCGGAGTCTTCCAGAAACGTGTGCGTGTTCTGAAAGATATGATAATGTTCTTCCTCGTCCAGGATAAGGCACTCAAAGAATTTCTTCTCCGCGTCGCTGGTTGCCTGCGCGGCCGCATTCCGGTAAAAAACGATCGACTCCTCTTCCATTTTCATTGCCACCCTGAGAGCCTCGATCTCATCAGCAGTCGAGGGTACCTGTTGCAGAATATCCTGCTTATGTGTTTCAAAAAGATCTTTCATGTCCTCCAGCGGACGCGTCGATGAAGGCATGAAATGCTGATCGGTCTTCATGGTGAGCGCACACTCGAAGTGGTGCTGTTCGTCCTCTGCAATGCTGAGGAACATCTTTCTGCCCATAGGGTTTGAAGTTCTTTCTGCACATTGCCGGTAAAAAGCAACGGCCTCCTGCTCCATCCTGGCAGCCATATCAAGTGCGTTCATATTTCCTCCCTGGTGACCGCTCCACCATTATAGTTCGCTCACCCGTCTGCCGGGCTGCTTATCTTCAATTATAACGCAATCACCGTTCAGGAAAAACAGGGCCTTTTGCCATGCCGGACATGCGCGAAAGACTTTTTCGCGCTGCTCTGAACTTAAGACTTGCAAACAGCTTGTACGATATCGGAAAATAGAAAAAAGCAGGAGGCACGATGTCAGGGATAAAAATACAGGTGAAGGATGAAAATGAGAAAGCAAGGCTGATCAAGGACTATCTTGCTCCCGATGACGCATATCTCAAGGCCCTCGATGAATTGAAGGCTGATATGATACAGAAGGGCGTTGACCTCGAAACTCGCGAGGGGAAGAAACAGTTCATTCGCGCGGTCAGAGAGCTGAATGCGCGGTTCGGGACTGAGCTTCACAGGGATCTGCCCTGATCCGGGCCTCCACCCTCGGCCGACTATCATAGCGCATTATGTGGTAGGATGTGATAAAGCCTGTTCCGAGGAGGGGGCCATGAAGATCCTGCTTGCCACAGACGGTTCCGCTTTTTCTGAAGATGCAGCAAGATTCCTTACCAACTTCCTGTTTGCGCCAAAAGACACCATCCATCTGTTCCATGTTGTCTCTGCTGTTCCTTATGAGGACGACTTCCGGCAGCAGGTACTGCAGGCCATCAAAAGAATCTCGCCGAAGATCCTGAAGACATGCGAGCAATGCATACAACCCACAAGGGCGATTATCATGAAGGAGGAGGGACAGGGTATACCGGAAGACGAGATCGTAAAAAAAGCCGAAGAACTTGATGCTGACCTCATCGTGATGGGTGCTCGCGGGATTAAGGGCGTAAAATCCCTGTTCTTGGGTAGCGTGACCAGAGCGGTTGCCGCACTTACGGACAGACCGATTCTTGTCACTAAGCCCCGTATTGATACCGCAGGGAGGGCTTTTAAAGTCCTTTTTGCGACTGACGGCTCAGATTCAGCGGAAGCCACAGCGGGCGTGCTTGCTGGTATGCCCTTTTCCGAGGATTCTGAACTCACTATACTGAACATTGCGCGATCTGTTGTCGCAGACATCCCTGACCGGTATGCCATGGAGGTTAATGATGCCATGAAGACTGAACTGGCAAAGATACGTACGGCAGAAAACGAGAAAGCGGAAAAGATCATCGATCGTGCAAAGACGATGCTTGCCGGCCAGTTCGCTGTAGTACACGGCCTGGTAAAAAGCGGCGAGCCAACGGACGAGGTGTTGAAAACTGCCGGCGAGATGCAGACCGATCTTATCGCGATCGGCAGCAGAGGTCTGAAGAGTGTGAAGGGCAGGCTCGGTAGCGTCTCCCGTCGCGTACTCGGCCGTGCGCCGTGCTCTGTACTGATCGGCAAGGAACGGAATCCGCGGACCTAACCGGGCAGACAGGGGAGAACTCCCCTGTCTGCTGCTTTCCTTTAGGAAATATCTACCTTGATCTCGGTTGCCTTTGCCTCTTCTTTTTTCGGGAACACGATCTCGAGGACACCGTTCTTGAACGAAGCCCTGGCCTTTGCAGGGTCTACATCCTGCGGCAGCTGAACCGTCCTCATGTATGTGCCGAAGCTCCGCTCCTGCACATAATAGTCCTCTTTTGCGATCTCCTCTTCCTTCTTTACCTCTGCCTTCATGGTCAGGGTGTCCTTGGTGATCAACAGTTCGATCTGGTCCTTCTCGATGCCGGGCAGATCGGCCTTGATCACGATCTCGCCCTTCCGCTCAAAAATATCTATGCCCGGCACCAGGCTCGCCGGCGCACCTTTTGAGATCAGGTGCTGCCGGGCGACCGGCTCGCCATACTCTCCGAACAGCTTGTCAAGGTTCCTTCTCATCTCCTCAAGCTCCCGTATGGGGCTCCATCTGATAATAGCCATGTTATTCCTCCTTTATGTGTTACACCGTTTATGGTTAAGGCCTGTCAAGGACAGCCGCCAATAAAACTGCATCACCTCCTTGTTGCACGATCTGTCATGAAACAAATTCAGCGGAGACCTCCCTGCTGAATTTGACCTGCCCGTTTTCCACATCGACCTCGACGGTATCTCCCTCGCGGAATGTCCTGTCAAGGATCTTCTTCGCCAGATCGTTCAGGATCATTTTCTGGAGCACTCGCTTGAGCGGCCGCGCACCGTAAATGGGGTCGAATCCTGTTTCGGCAAAGTATTCCTTTGCCCTTTCAGTGAGCTTCAGGTCAATATTCTGCTCTCTTATGAACTTCTTCATCCGCTCAACCTGGATCTCAACGATCCTGGTGAGCAGGGCCCTGGTGAGCGGGTTGAAGATAATGATCTCATCAACCCTGTTCAGGAACTCAGGCCTGAAGAAGGCCTTCAGGTCCTCCATCACTTTTTGCTTGAACTCCTGACCAGAGTGGTCGATCCAGTAGGCAGCGGGTTTTTTCTCTTTTTCGAGGAGCATATCCTGAATATGCGAGCTGCCGATGTTCGAGGTCATGATCACAACCGCATTTCTGAAGTCAACGGTTTTGCCGTGGCTGTCAGTGAGACGGCCGTCATCAAGGAGCTGCAGCAAAAGATTAAAGACTTCCGGATGAGCCTTTTCAACCTCATCGAAAAGCACCACGGAATAAGGTCTCCGCCGTACTGCCTCGGTCAGCTGACCGCCCTCTTCGTAGCCGACATAACCTGGCGGTGCCCCGATGAGACGTGAGACAGTATGGCGCTCCTGGTATTCGGACATATCAATCCTGATCATTGCATTTTCATCGTCAAAGAGGAACTCGGCAAGCGCTTTGGCAAGCTCTGTCTTGCCGACGCCTGTGGGGCCCAGAAAGATGAATGAACCAATCGGCCTGTTCGGGTCCTGAATGCCGGCGCGTGCTCTTCTGACTGCGTTCGAGACTGCTTCAATAGCCTCGTCCTGACCAACCACCCTCAGCTTGAGCCTGTCGTCCATATGCAGCAGCTTCTGCACTTCTCCCTCAAGCATCTTTGACACCGGGATGCCGGTCCATTTGGAGACCACTTCTGCGATGTCCTCTTCGTCGACCTCTTCTTTCAGCATTTTCCTTTTTTCCTGTGTCTGGTGAAGGCGGGCATTTTCCGCATCGAAGGCCTTCTGGAGCTCGAGCAGCTTGCCGTATTTGAGCTCAGAGGCTTTCGTGAGGTCACCATCACGCTCTGCCTTTTCCGATTCGATCTTCGTCTGTTCGATCTGCTCCTTCAGCGCCCGGATCCTGCTGATCACTTCTTTCTCGCTGAGCCACTGGGCCCTGAACTCGTCCCTCCGCGACTGGAGCTCTGCCATCTCTTTTTTTATCTTATTGAGCTTCTCCCTTGACTCTTTTCCGTCCTCTTTCATCACTGCCTGCTTCTCGATCTCCAGCTGGCGCATCTTGCGCTCGATCTCGTCGAGCTCGACCGGCATGCTGTCGATCTCCATCCTGATCTTTGATGCTGACTCATCAATCAGATCGATCGCCTTGTCAGGCAGGAACCTGTCCGTAATGTAGCGATGGGAGAGCACGGCAGCTGAGATGAGTGCCGCATCCTTGATCTTCACTCCATGGTGAACCTCATATTTGCCTTTGAGCCCGCGCAGGATCGAAATGGTGTCCTCAACCGATGGCTCCTTGATCAGGACAGGCTGAAAGCGCCGTTCCAAGGCAGGGTCCTTCTCGATATATTTACGGTACTCGCCGAGAGTTGTGGCCCCGACACATCTCAGTTCTCCTCGGGCAAGGGCTGGCTTGAGCATATTGGATGCATCTATAGCGCCCTCTGCTGCTCCTGCGCCGACCAGGGTGTGAAGCTCATCGATAAAGAGGATGATCTTCCCTTCAGACTCCTCGATCTCCTTCAGTACTGCCTTGAGCCGGTCCTCGAATTCACCCCTGAACTTGGATCCCGCGATAAGCGCACCCATGTCGAGCGCGACTACCTTTTTTTCTTTGAGGGTCTCAGGCACATCGCCGGCCACGATACGCTGGGCAAGTCCTTCGGCAATGGCGGTCTTCCCGACACCGGGGTCGCCGATAAGCACAGGATTGTTCTTTGTTCTCCGCGAAAGGACCTGCATGATCCTGCGGATCTCTTCATCCCTGCCGATGACCGGGTCGAGCTTGCCCTTTGCAGCGAGTTCTGTGAGGTCCTTGCTGAACTTCTTCAGCGCCTGGTATTTTTCTTCAGGGTTCTGATCAGCTACCCGCTGGGTGCCCCTGATATCCCGCATTGCGGCAAGGACCTTGGTCTTATCGATACTATAGCGTTTCAGTATGTCGGACGACGGACAGTCCGCCTCGAGTATCCCCAACAGGAGGTGCTCGACGCTGACATACTCGTCCTTGAGATGCTCAGCCTCTTTCCGGGCAGCCTCAAGAACATCCTGTAATTTCTGTGTTATATATACCTGCCCGACCGGAGTTGCGCCGATCACCTTCGGCATGCGATCCAGCGCCTCGTTGATGTCCTTTTTCACCGGTGCGGTGTTGACGCCTATCCTCTTGACGATCTGAGCTGCTACACCTTCATCATCGTCCAACAAGGCCCAGAGAAGATGCTCAACATCGATCTGTTGATGTCCCTTGCTCTGAGCGAGCCGCTGTGCATTTTGTACGGCTTCCTGACTTTTTATCGTAAAGTTATCCATACTGTCTCCTATTCTTCCCGCAATGCCTTGCGCAATTTATCCTTAAAATCCTTTCTGATTTCATCTTCGAGAAATCCCATCATCTCTTCCATCTCCTGCTGAAGCACTTCCATGCGATGTCGCATCCTGAGGATGATATCAACGCCGGCCCTGTTCACCCCGAGTTCCCGTGTGAGCTGCAGCACCAGGTTCAGTTTCTCGATATCGCTCTCGGAATATATACGCTGCTTATTCGCCCGTTTCGGACGGATAAAACCTTCTCTTTCATACAGGCGCAGGGTCTGCGGATGGACGTCCAGCAGTTTTGACACGATACTGATCAGGTATACGGGTTCGTCCTTGTCCCTTCTTCTCATCACTTCACCATACCCTTTCTCGGTGACTCTTTATAGAGCCTCTCTATCTCCTGGATTGCCTCCCTGTCCTTCTCTGTTATCGTCTTTGGCACCGCCACCCTGATGGTCACAAACTGGCTTCCGTGTTTACCGTTTTTCGACGGGAACCCCTTACCTGAGAGCTTGAACTTCTGTCCGCTCTGGGACCCGGCAGGAAGCGTCATGACCGTAGCTCCCTCCAGGGTGGGCACCTCTATCTTTGCGCCAAGCATGGCCTCTCCGATGGTGACCGGGAGGTCGAGATAAGTGTCATCGCCCTTCCGGGTGAAGAATCGGTGCGGCGAAACAGCTATCTCTATCTGGAGGTCGCCGGAAGGCCCTTTCCCGTGGCCTGCTCCTCCCAAACCCCGCAACCTGATCCGGGAACCGGTATCGGCTCCGGCAGGGATTTTTACCTTTAAGGACTCAGTATGCAAGATCCTTCCATTACCATTACATGCGCGGCACTGTTTTGTGATCTTTCTGCCGCCCCCTCCGCATGCGCTGCATGGTTGGGACATCTTAAAAAAGCCCTTTGATGCGGTGACCTTGCCGGTGCCCTTGCAGGCAGAGCACTGCTGATACGTCTCCGCCCCGGTGCCGCCGCAGGTATTACAGTTGATCTCACGGTTGAAAGTTATCGGTCTCGTGACACCATGAAACGCCTCCTCCATGGTCAGCTCCATATTCATAACGAGGTCGGGACCCTGCTGATCAGTTCCTTCGAAACCCCTGCCTGCCCCGAACATGTCCGAAAAGATATCGCCGAACCCGCCGAAGTCGAACCGGTCACCGGATGTATATGCCCTATAGTCAAATCCCGGCCCGCTGCTTTCGAACGGTGATTTGCCGAATTGGTCATAATCGGCCCTCTTTTTTTCATCGCCAAGGACCTCATATGCCTCATTGAGCTCCTTGAACTTGTGCTCGGCTGTTTTGTCCCCGGGATTCAGATCAGGATGGTACTTGCGAGCGAGCTTCCGGAAGGCCTTTTTTATATCGTCCTGTGAGGCCTTCCTGTCAACACCGAGAATATCATAATAGTCCTTCGCTGAATTGGCCATGTCGGGTCTCCTTATTTCGTATAATATTACTTTAGTCGAATCGTGTCAAGCTTCATTCTATGATACCCCATATAAAAAGTCTTAATTTTATCCGCGGCGGGAGGCCGATTTTTCTGATAAAATATTTCAACTTTGACGTGCGGGAAAGCATGGATCCACTTACTATTATAAATAAATATGCGCCTCGCGGTTCTCTTACCTGTGAGATGCTGGTGGAGCACAGCAGTATGGTCAGGGACAAGGCCCTGGCCACTGCGGAAAGCGTGCGCCAACTGCAGCCGGACCTTGCATTTATCAAAGAGGCATCTATGCTTCACGACATCGGGATCGTTTTGGTGAATGAGCCGCGGCTGGGATGCGCCGGAACATATCCCTACATCTGTCACGGCTATCTCGGCCGCAGCTTACTCGAACAGGAAGGCTATCCACGCCATGCGCTGGTATGCGAGCGACATATCGGAACCGGACTCACGATCCTCGACATTGTGAATCAACCCCTGCCACTGCCGAAACGGGACATGCTGCCCCGTTCTCTTGAAGAAAAAATCATCTGCTATGCTGACAAGTTCTTTTCGAAGAAGGTCGGCAACCTCAGCATGGAGAAGTCGCTCGCCGAAGTGAGGGCTGAAATGGAGAAATTCGGTCAGGAAAGACTCAAGGCGTTTGACGAACTGCACGCTCTCTTCAGTAAAAAACCTTCTCCAGGAAAAGGCCCGTAGCCGGAGAGGTCGGCCCTGCCTTTGTCCTGTCTCGCGATGCAATAATGTCAGGGATTTCATCAACGGGTATCCTTCCCCTGCCTACCTCGACAAGGGTGCCGACGATATTCCGGACCATATGCCGGAGAAAGGCGTCTGCCTCTATGGCTATCTTTATATAGCCGCCCGGCACGGACATGGTCATGAAATCAATGCAGTCGAGAACGGCAAGCTCTATACTGCCGATCGTTCTGACCGTTGTCTTTGCACCGCATCCTGAACCCCTGAATGCGGAAAAATCGTGCTTCCCTGAAAAATGTGACGCTGCCTTTTCCATGGCATCGACTACCAGCGTTGTCCGCACATGCCAGGCATACCGGGAAAAAAAAGACGACCCTGCGCTGCTCAGCATGACAAGGTAGACGTACCGTTTCTTTTTCGCGTCGTAGCGTGGATGGAATGCCTGATGGGTCTCCTCGGCTGACAGGATCCGTATGTCCCGAGGGAGTTTTGCGTTGAGCGCCCGCTTCAGCACACCCGCAGCAATATCTGATCCGGTGTTGAATGACGCAACCTGCCCCAAAGCATGCACACCGGCATCGGTCCTGCTTGCCGCGGTCAGCCGGCTGCGCTCGCCGGTGATGCCAGCGATCGCCTCGCCTACCGTATCCTGGATAGTCATGCCGTTCCGCTGGGACTGCCATCCCTGGTATGCAGTGCCGTCATACTCCATCAGGAGCTTTATGTATCTCATGACTGCATGGTCAGTAGGATTGGCACATAAGGACTGTCGTGTGAGTTGGCCCCGGCGACTATTTTATCTGCTCGGTCGTGATCTCGGCCACAAAAGCATCTACCAGCCGGGTATCGAACTGAGATCCTGACTTCTCCCTGAGTTCTTCGACCGCAGCATCGATGCTCATCGGCACCTTATAGGAGAGGGGGCTCGTCATTGCGTCGAATGCTTCTGCGATCGCGATGATGCGCGCCTCAAGCGGTATTTCCTCCCCTTTGAGGTCAGCGGACGGATACCCGTAGCCGTCATACCGGAGGTGGTGGTACAGGATAAATGGCGCAATCCCGGCATAAAAGGTGATCGGCTTGATCATCTCGTATCCTATGACCGGATGCTGCATATAGACTTCCTTGTTGTACGCCTCATCAAGATTGATCCTGAGAAAACCGACATCATGCAGAAGGCTCGCCATGTAAAGCTGCTTTTTTACATCCTCGGGCAGATCCAGCGACTTGGCAATGATGTTACTGTACCGGGCAACCCTCCGCGCGTGACCGCGCTTTTCGGGTTGCTGGAAGTCGATCGTTTCGAGGAGCATGTCGGTAAGATGTATCTCATAGTTCTTCTGGTCTTCCGCAAACTTTGTTTTGAGGATCGATATCGCGGCCTGAGCAGCGAGATAGCTGATGATCTCCTCATCCCGCTGCCGGTAGGGAAATCCGCCTGTTTTGTTCAGCAGCTCAAGCACCCCGATCACGCCATCCCTGGTCTTAAGCGGAACGCAGAGGATGGATTTCGTTTCATATCCCGTTAAGGCGTCGACCTCCGGACTAAAATGCTTTTCGTCCTTCACATTGTTGCACCGTACCGGCTTGCCTTCCCTCGCCACCCATCCCGATACTCCCTTGCCTATCGGTACCGTCGTCCCGAGGAGCTGAGATGCCCTCTCCCCCCGCACGATCTTGAACTCCAGATCCAGGTTGTCATTGATCAGCAGCAGGGAGCCTGCTTCAGACCGGGTAATATCAAGTGAATAATCCATGATCTTTTCGAGCAGGATGTCCCCATAGATCTCTTCCCTCAGATCCCTGGTGATGTTCAGCATGCGCTCAAGCCTGACACTATAATCCGACATGATCCGGACGGTCTCCCGGGAAAGGCGGATGGAAAGGTAGAGCCCGAGAACTGCCAGAAAAAAAACAATGCTGACAATGATGGATATTGAGATCTCGGGAATATACTTCACAAATGGCACAAGGTTGGGTAGTGCATACCGGACAAGGACAAAGAACAGAGAGAAGATCACGACAGTTACAATGATGTTCAGGGTTGTGACCTTTTTGCGGACCTCCTGGATTACGGTATTTTTGTTTTCTTCGTAGGTCTCACCCATACACCCATAACTTTAAACCAGGAGAATACATATGTCAACGCAGATATCGGTGAAGCGCCCCCTGTTGGCTGAGGCTCCGGGGGTCTTTATAGCTACAGCTTCTTCAGGGCGCTACCCAGATCGTCAATGATATCCTGTGCATCTTCCAGGCCTGTGGATAGCCGTATGAGCCCGGGGTCGATGCCGATCTTTCTGCACGCTGCATCAGTAAGCCCGGGGTAGAACATGAGGGCGCTGTTCATCGCAAGTGTCTCGGCATCTCCAAGGCTGACCCCTATTTTGCACAGCCTCAGCCGGTCAAGGACTTTCCTGCAGGCTGCCCGGCCCGTGAGCCTGAATGACACCATGCCGCCGAACCCTCTCATCTGCCGTCGAGCAACATCATGGCCAGGATGGGTAGATAGGCCAGGGTAAAGCACAGCTCTCACCTGTCGATGGCGCACAAGGAAATCCGCGATAGTTGCCGCTGCCCTGCAGTGATGGTCCATGCGAACATGCAGCGTCTTGAGCCCTCTGAGATAGAGCCATGCGTTGAACGGAGAGAGGCACCCACCGATATTCAACAGCATGTTCTTCCGGAGCCGCGAGATAAAGTCCGACTTCCCCGCGACAATCCCGCCGATCGCGTCCCCGTGGCCGCCGATATACTTCGTGGCAGAATGGACAACACAGTCTACTCCGTGATCAAAAGGCCGCTGAAGGTAAGGAGTTGCAAACGTATTGTCGATAACACTGAAGATGTTGTGATCTCGTGCGATCGAAGCGATAATGCCCATATCGACGATACTCAATTCCGGGTTTGATGGCGTTTCGAAAAAAATAAGCCTGGTCTTTCTGTTCACCAGTAGTGGTATCTTCTTCCTGATATCCTCGTGCGGGCTGAAGTGCCGTATTACGCAGCCGGTCCTGGAAAGGATCTGGTCATAGAACCCGCGAGTTCCACTGTAGATCTGGGAACAGGATATCGCCTCATCTCCCGGCCTCAGGAGTTCGAGGAAAACAGCGGAGATCGCTGCCATGCCGGAAGCAAAAGCCACAGCATCATCCGCGCCTTCGAGGGCAGCGAGCTTCTTTTCAAAGGCCTGCACAGTCGGGTTGCCGATGCGCGTGTAGACAAAGCCGCTCCGTGCCCCGTGCATCACGGCGGCAGCATCGCCGACGGTATCGAACGTATACGTGCTTGTCTGATAGATCGGTGTACTGGAAGGACGGTATGGGAATCCATCCTCTCCTGCGTGCACTGCAACGGTACCGAACCCTTTTTCTCTCTTTTCCATGCTCTGTTAAGGCCTGCGGCCAGTTGTGTCCGAAAGGGCGGCTACTCTTCGTCCCCCCGGTAGACCGTGATGGCAACTTCCGGGCACATGTTTGCACAGATGGCGCATCCGGTACAATTGTTCATATTCTCCGGTACGGCTATGAAATATCCGGCCTTGTTGAACTGCCGCGTCATAACAATGACCTTCAGAGGACATGCTTCGACGCAGTAGCCGCATCCCTTGCAGAGCTCCCTGTCTATCGTTACTCTGCCTTTCATTTCGTCCTTTCCAGAAGTTCTTCTGCGTGCCTGCGGGATATGGCAGTAACCGTCCCGCTGAGCATCCGTGCGATCTCCTCCTGCCGCTCCTCACCTGAAAGCTCATGCACCACAACGCGGACCCCGGCATTCTTCTGAGCCTTCTCTATCCTGAGGTGATGACCGGCCAGACTGGCGATCTGGGGCAGATGGGTTATGCAGAGAAGTTGATGTGATTCCGAAACTTTAAGGAGTTTTTTCCCGACACTTTCCGCGGTCCTTCCGCCGATACCCGCATCAACTTCGTCAAAGATCAATACCGGCACGCGGTCAACGCCGGCAAGAATGCTCTTGAGCGCGAGCATGACCCGTGAAAGCTCACCGCCTGACGCTACCTTTGAAAGCGGCTTGGGCGGCTCGCCGGCATTTGCGGAAAAAAGGAATTCTATCCTGTCAATGCCGTTGGACGTGGTGCGGTATTTCCCCTCTGCATCCGTATCCTGAATGACATTGATCCTGAATTGTGCATGTATGAATGAGAGGTCCTTAAGATTCTTTTCTATGAGGTCCTCCACTTTTTTCGCTGTTTTTTTCCGTTTGTCGGACAGGCTTCGCGCGGCAAGGAGAAGTGCTTCGGACTGCTTCCGGAACGATTCCTCCAAAGACCCCAGCCGTTCGTCAGATGCCTGTAGTCCCTTCAGCTCCTCAGCAGCGGAATCGCGATAGGCAAGGATATCTTCAATACTGTCGCCGTATTTTTTTTCGAGCCGTTTGATAAGATCAAGCCGCTCCTGGACCTCATCGATCCGCTGAGGATCAAGAGCATATTTCTCCCGGGAGCTCCTAAGTTCAATGGCCGCATCCTCAAGCAGCGGCATGGCGGATTCCAGCATTGCAAGCGTATCGGTAATGCCCGGGTCGAAGGCCTGAATATCATGCAGCCTGGCAATGACCAATGCAAGGCTTTCCGTGCATGCGCCATCGGCCTCATGAAGCAGAGAGTAGGCAGTCTCTGTCGCATCCTTCAGCTTGTTAAGGTTCAGCAGGATCCGCCGTTCCTCTTCAAGGGGTGCTTTTTCCTCAGGCTTCAGAGAGGCAGAATCGATTTCATTGATCTGGAAGTTGAGGAGATCGATCCTGTGCGCGCGTTCCTTGATCCGCTCGGTAAGGGCGTTGAATTCTTCCCTGAGCGACGCTACCTCGGCATACAGCTTATGGACTTTATCGAGCTCAGCATAATGCCCGCCGTAAGAATCAATGATCAGCCGCTGTTTCTCTGGCAGGAGGAGGCTCTGATGCTCATGCTGGCTGTGGATGTCAACAAGCGCCTTACCCGTTTCTGAAAGCGTCTGGAGGGTGACCATCACGTCATTGATATATGCCCTGCTTTTTCCGCTGCCTGATATGACCCGCCTGAGCATTATGCCATCGGCAATGTCGATGCCTGTCTCGGGAAGGGCATGGACATCCCCGATCTCAAAAAAGGCCTGGATCACTGCTTCCTTTTCCCCTGCCTTGATCATATCGTTCTGGGCCCGGTCGCCAAGAGCGAGACCGAGCGCATCCACAATGATCGACTTTCCTGCGCCTGTCTCGCCGGTAAGCACATTGAGACCGTCTTCAAACCGGACAGTGAGATCATCAATGATCGCAAGGTTCCTTATGTACAGCTCTCTCAGCATGAATTACCTAAATATAGCACAAACTCCGCTGCTTATGGAGAACTGCTAACGCCCAAAAAAGTATTGTACCAGCGCGACCGCAAAGATCATAATGCCTGCAGGTATCATCTTCCGGTAGATTCCGGGCAGACCGGCAGCGAAATACTCTCTGGTAAGAATCAGGCAGAGATGCACAGGGGAGAGCAGAACACCGAGAAAACCTGCCGCGAAGGCAAGCGAAACCAGAGAGGGCGACGCTTTTCCCGCAATAGTGACAAGTAGTGGAAAGGTACTGCCGACAAAACCCACCGTGTGGCCCGTCAGCATGCCGGCAATGAAGGGTAAGGCGCAGAATAGGGGGACAACCGGGACTCCGTGCGCAAGGAAGAATTTGCTCAGGTCCTTTACTGCCCCTGAAGCCTCCAGCGTCTCCTTGAACAGCATAATCCCGGCTACCATCAAAATGACCTCGGACGAAAAACCGTAACGAAGGGCTTGAACGATACGTGCAGCAGCGTAACGATAATATATGAATAGCGGTATAAGGACCATAAAAAGCGCATAGTGCAGCTCCAGATGTCCGATCATGACCAGGACTAGAACCGCCGAGATAGGGACAAAGCTGACCCACGCTCTGTCGCGGGCAGGTCGCAGCTCTTTACCATTTCCCTGCACTGCTGCAGCGGTACGGCCTGCACCTCTCATGCTGAAGAGAAAGCCGGTTAGGATCATCATGGCTGCGCAGCTGATATTTGCAAGTACGATCCTGTTCAGTCCTATGCCTGATACCGCTGACGCAAAGACAATGCCCGGATAAAGCGGAAGAATATATTCCCACGGGTGCCTGAACCAGTAATTGATGAACGCTTTTTCCTCGTTGCTCATTCCGGTTCCTTCGGTCGCCTCCCTGACCATGGGAGCGGAAAAATATGCGCCGCCAAGTGAAGGCAGCATTCCTATAAGGAGCGGCATGGATATCATCACCGTTTTCCTGAACCTGACCCTTTTTTTGACGATATCCATCATTCCGCCCAGGATATTCTGCTCTCTGAGCACCAGCTCAAATATTCTGATAAGTGACAGCGAAAGCAAAAGTGTTATGGCGATGCGACTTGTTGCGGCGGCTTTTATGGTTAAAAACAGACGCGACATATCCATTCCATAAAAGCAGGCAAGCGCACCGGAAGAGATGAGCATGACATATCCAATCTTCAGCCCCTTCCTGTGCAGAAAAAGGATTAGCCCAAGAATGAGCGCTATTCTGCCGAGATCAAGCACAAATGATTGTATCACAGATCCTTGAATCAACATAAAATGATAATTATTGATAGTTGATGGTAATTTTACTGAATAATATTGATATTTAGTCTTATTATCTCAATATTATTCATTATATCTATCATTTGCTCATAATATTAGGCTTTCGTATTGTCATGATGTTCCACGTGGAACACATCCCTGTTGCGTTTTTCCGAAGGATTTCCGTAATGTTCCACGTGGAACATTGCCATGCTCCGTGTTATAATACGTCGCCATGGGGAAGGTGATATCCATCGTCAACCAGAAGGGTGGGGTCGGAAAGACAACCACTGCAGTAAATCTCGCGGCCTCTCTGGCCCTTTCAGGGGAAAAAATTCTTCTTATCGATGCTGACCCCCAAGGCAACTCAACGTCAGGATTGGGAATTTCGCGAGATGACCTTAAAGGCTCGCTCTATGAGGTGATGGCAGGAACCTGCAGTTTAAGTGATGCCACGATAAGCACATCAATTGAACAGCTCTTTATTGTTCCTTCAAGCATTGATCTGCTTGGGGCCGAAATAGAGCTTGTTGAAAGGGAGGGAAGGGAAAGCATCCTCTCAATAGCGCTGGAAGGTGTACGCACGGCGTATAGGTACGTCATCATCGACTGTCCGCCCTCTTTGGGGCTCCTTACGCTGAATGCATTAGTAACTTCAGATTCGGTGATCGTCCCGGTGCAATGTGAGTATTATGCACTTGAAGGGCTGAGCATGCTCACCAGAACGATCCAGCTTATACAAAGCTCATATAACCGTAACCTCGAGCTGGAAGGTATTTTGCTGACCATGTTCGACATCCGAAATAATCTGGCGCATCAGGTAGCAGAAGAGGTGCGGAAGCATTTCGGCAAGAAGGTGTACGAGACAATCATCCCAAGAAATATTGCACTGGGTGAGGCTCCAAGCCATGGAAAACCTGTAATGCTGTATGACATGAGATCCCGTGGCTCCCAAAGCTATCTTGCCCTTGCAAAGGAGATATTGCGTGAAAACAGCATTAGGTAAAGGGCTTGATGCCCTCCTCCCCGACAAGGGAGAAAATATCATTAACATCGAAGTCAGCAAGATACTGCCAGGCAAGCAGCAGCCGAGAAAAGTATTCAATGAGGAAGCGCTCAAAGAACTTTCTGCCTCCATAAAAGAGAAGGGTGTGCTTCAGCCAATTCTCGTCTCGAGAACGGGAGACGGCTCGTTTAATCTCATCGCCGGGGAGCGGAGATGGCGGGCATCAGTACAGGCTGGCCTTAAAAAAATACCTGCCATCGTCAAAAATGTTGACTCCCGTGATTCCCTCGAAATGGCGCTGATTGAGAATATCCAGAGAGAGCAGCTGAACCCTATCGAGACAGCCGAAGGATTCAACACTCTCATGCAGGAGTTCAATCTTACGCAGGAAGAACTGGCAGACAAGGTCGGGAAAGAGCGGGCAACAGTTGCTAATTACCTGAGGCTTCTCAAGCTTCCTGTGGAGATAAAGGATATGATCTACACTGGGAAGCTCAGCATGGGTCATGCGCGCGCGCTGCTATCCATAGAAGGACGCAATAACCAGATCGAGGCCGCCAGAAAGGTTGTCAGGAACGGCCTGAGCGTTCGCGAGGCCGAATTATTAGCCAAAAAACCGGCTAACCCTGTTAAAATACGGCCAGAAAGAGACCCCCAGATAGCTTCTCTTGAGGAAAAACTTATCAGAAATTTGGGAACAAAGGTCCATATTGTTCAACAAAATAAAAAGAAGGGGAAAATAGAGATAGAATACTATTCTCTGGAGGAGCTTAACAGGCTGCTCGACATATTACTGCCATGAAAAATATCATGATAACCGGAGCACCAGACGCGGGAAAAACCACGATCATCAAGAGACTGTGTGTCATATTCAAGGAATTCAACCCGGTAGGATTTATCACCTCCGAGATAATCGAAGACGAGAGTAGAGTAGGTTTCGAAGTGGCAAACCTCTTTGGGGATAGCAGGGTTTTTGCCCATACAAAGCTGAAAAGCAAGGTCAGTGTGGGAAAATACAAGGTGGATGTCAGAACATTCGATGATTTCCTTGACAAGACCTTCTCAAGAGAAAAAAAGACAGGCCTTTACATGATCGATGAAATAGGAAAAGTGGAGTGTGCATCCAAGAAGTTCTTAAAGCTCATTCCCGAGCTTCTGGATTCCAATAAGCCCGTTATAGCGGCTATCGCAGATAAGGGCACAGGCTTTATTAACGATATCAGGAAGAGAGAGGACGTGGTCCTCCTTGAAATAACCGATCAGAATCGTGATCTCCGCATCAAAGAACTTACCATGATGATCAGGGATCTGCTTCTGGACTGACGATATTACCGCACAGCTGAATCATGCCATCCACCGTCAAGACCGGCGTTGATCTTCTGGAAAAAGAGTGGCCCCGGGAGTTGAAAAATACCAGGGCTGGACTACTGATCCATCCCGCATCAGTGAACAGCATGCTGCTGCCAACCGCCACACGATGCATGCAGTCTTCAAAATTTACCGTCTCTTCATTGTTCGGCCCACAGCATGGACTATGGGGCGAGACCCAGGACAATATGATCGAATGGCAGGGTTTCAGGGACAATAAGACCGGGATTCCTGTCTATAGTCTCTATGGAAAGACCCGAAAACCCAGACCTGAAATGCTTAAGGATATCGATCTCATGATCATTGACCTCCAGGATGTAGGAGCCCGCTTTTATACATTCATATGGACCATGGCACTTGTCATGGAGGCTTGCCAGGAAATGGGCAAGGCTGTTGTTGTTCTTGACCGGCCAAATCCCATCTGCGGCAGACAAGTCGAGGGGCCGGTGCTCAGGCCCGAGTATGCTTCATTTGTCGGCCTCCACAGACTGCCTGTCAGGCACGGTATGACAATCGGGGAGATAGGCCTATACCTGAAAGATGTATACTATTCCGATCTGATGTATTTTGTAATACCCATGAAGAGATGGAAAAGGGACATGTGGTTTGATCAGACCGGACTCCCATGGGTGCTTCCTTCACCCAATATGCCGACACAGGAAACAGCAGCCGTATATCCCGGCATGTGCCTTCTCGAAGGAACGAATCTCAGCGAGGGAAGGGGCACAACTCGTCCGTTCGAGATATTCGGCGCTCCTTTTATAGATCCTGACGCTATGGTAAGAATATTGAACAGCCACATGCTGAGGGGGGCTGTCTTCAGGCCGCTGCATTTTCTTCCTACATTCCAGAAACATGCGGGTAAGCTCTGTGGAGGGGCCCAGATTCATGTCACAGACAAAAGACAGTTCAGACCGTTCAAGACCGCAGCCGCCATATTGAAGACCATATTCGAGCTGTATCCAACCAAGTTCGGATGGAAAAAGCCACCATACGAATATGAGAAAAAGCTCCTGCCCATAGATATTCTTGCCGGAACGAACAGATTCAGAGAGGACATAGAGCAGGGGAGATCTCTTGACACCATGGAGACATGGTGGGAAAAAGAACTCACTGTTTTTGATGAAAAGATCAGAAGGAGGTATCTGATCTATTAGTGGGCACTCTTAACGCATTCATTCCTGCTGCCGGTTTTGGCGAGCGGCTCAGACCTATAACAGACCTCTTGCCCAAACCTCTCCTTCCCGTGATAGGAAAACCGGTCATTGAATTTGCTCTTGATCGCATTTCCTCTCTTTCACCAAACGAGATCGCTGTCAACATGCATCATTGCTGGGAGCAGATACAGTCGTGGGCATCGCTTTCAGCATACTCTGGCAGTCTGAGGCTCTATCATGAGGCTCAGATACTCGGAACAGGCGGGGCACTAAGAAATGCATCAGCCTTTCTTGACTGCTCGACATTCATCGTGCACAATTCTGACATCCTTTCAGATATAGATCTAACGGCACTTGTCAGGAGGCATGAGTCATCCGGCAATATCGCAACGCTCGCAGTACATGATCACAGCCAATTCAACAATGTCTGGATTGACAGGCAGGGCGCTCTGCGCCACGTGGGCATACAGCCTCAAAGAGAAGACTCTGGATTATGTAAAATTGCTTTTATGGGAATAGCAGTATATTCTCCGGCATTTCTTGGTTATCTTCCGGATGGGCCCTCAAGTGTAGTCGATGCATGGCTCAGGGCGATGTCAGATGGAAATGTTGTAGGAACGATAGACTTCTCCGGAGCTTCCTGGACAGACATCGGCACGCCAAACGCCTATGCAGCTGCCGTATTTGACATCTTGAAAAAGCAGGGGAAAAACGTATACGCGCATGGCTCGGTCGACTGCGGAAAAACGAAACTGCAGGGGACTGTCGTTATCGAGAAGGGATGTACCCTTGATGAAAATGCGTTCATCGCAGATGCTATTTTGCTGCCGGGAGCACATGTCTCCTCAGGGTCAGTGACAAGACAATGCATTATCGGCAATGGATTTCGTGTTGCGATAACGCCGGATGAAATCTTCAGGACCGCTCCCATTTCATCTTCATTATTGAAAGATTGTGGCGACACTGACGGCAGAATCAGGGCGGTCTGCATAGGCACGGGAGGATCTGACAGGTCGTACTTCCGCATAACCTGCAGGGAAACCTCATACGTTCTTATGAGCTGTACCGAAGCCGACAGGGACTACGAGCGTCACCTTGCCCTCTCCCGATTCCTCAAGAAACATGGCGTCCCTGTTCCGGGGATACTCCGCTACAACGAGAGCGAGAAAACAGCAATCGTTGAGGATCTCGGGGACATCTCCCTCTATGCATGGATAGCGTGCAGACGATCACAAGTCACCATGGAAACCATGTACAGGAGGGTTATCGATATACTCGTGATTCTTCATACGGATATAACCGCCCATGTGACAGATTGCCCGCAACTTCTTGCCAGAGTCTTTGATCAGGAACATCTGTTGTGGGAGACTAGTTACTTTATGGAACATTTCGTTCACGCACATCATACTATCGCCCCACCTGATGAAGATCTTCTGCATGCAGATTTCAAGAAGCTGGCTTCTACCGTCGATTCGTTCGACAAGGTGGTCGTCCACCGCGATTTTCAATCCCAGAATATTATGATCACGAATAACAACGAACCGCACGTTATCGATTTCCAGGGTGCCCGCATGGGACCAGCTGCATATGACATTGCATCCATACTTTGGGATCCCTATCACTGCCTGGCTTCACATACGCGCCAAACGCTCCTTTCTTACTACGTCAAACGGATGAAAGACGAGAAACCGAATTTCGATACCCATGCTTTCAGGGAAGCTCTCCTTCCCTGCAGGCTTCAGCGCCATATGCAGGCGCTCGGCGCGTATGGCTATCTCTCCGCAATAAAAGGCAAACCATATTTCCTCGATCACATTCCCCAGGCGCTTGCCTACCTGAAAGAGGAAGCAGAAAAAACCAGGCATGACTATCCCGCCCTCTACCGGCTTACAGCGGCGCTATGATGAAAAAGCTCGTCATCAATTTCGACGAGATCCAAAAAGCACAGGAGGACACGGAGCGTAATGCCTTCGACTACTTCCTCGACAAGCAAACGGGCGAGATCGTCATTCTCTCCTCAGAGATAATCCGCCTGGCACAGGACCTCCTTTCAAACAGCTACGACGACGACATGGAAGATTTCGAAGATGTGCAGCCGGACGAAATCCCTGATATTCCCGATTGGGTAGAAGACGAGGTAGAGCTCGCCCTGGATATCTTCATGCACGAGCAGGCCCGCTACGAGCGCATACCGGAGCGCAAACCTGCAAATGCCTACGCTGCGATGAAAGCCTTCGCGGAAACCCTCGAAAACCGTCGGCTCGCCAGCATGCTACTTCAGGCACTCGACGGCCAGGGATCATTCAGAAATTTCAAGAACACGCTCAGCCCCTATCCGAAGGAACGAAAGCTCTGGTACAGTTTTAATGCAAAGGTTGCTAAAAACGAGATCGAACAGTGGTTGTCATCCCAGGGTATAGAGCCGAGCATTTCCTTACACCATGAGCATTCTAACCATAACGACCCAAACGCACCATGAAATTTGACAGGGTGCTCTCCAAAGGCCGATAATGAATAATGCAGCGTTACAATTCCTTCGGCGCATATATGCGAAAGACATTCGGCACCACGGTCTACAAAGTGAATGTGGATGCCGGCTTCACCTGCCCGAACCGCGACGGCACTCTCGGGTTCTCAGGTTGTATCTACTGCAACAATGACAGTTTCAGGCCGACCTCCTGTAAACCTTCTCTGTCCGTTTCCGGGCAGGTTCGTAACGGTATTGCCCACACAACAAAACGCTTCAAGGCTGCCAAGTTCCTGGTCTATTTTCAGGCATACACCAATACCTATGCCCCTGTCGATGAACTCGAAAAGCTGTACAGGGAAGCACTCGCAGCGCCTGACGTTATAGGCCTTGCGATCGGCACACGTCCGGACGCAGTAGACCTGCCAAAGATAGAGCTCCTTGAATCTCTTGCATCGAAATATTTCATACTGGTCGAATATGGGCTTCAATCGATGCATGACAAGAGTCTCGAGTTCATACAGCGCGGACACGACTACAGCACCTTTCTCCGCGCAGTGGATATGACAAAGGGCAGGGGCATCCATATCGGAGCCCACCTGATCGCAGGATTTCCCACGGAGACCCGCAGCGAAACGCTTGCCATGGCAGGTGAATTGTCACATCTCCCCATAGATTTCCTTAAAATGCACCAGCTCCAGATTATAAAGGATACCCCGCTTGCCCTGATATATCGGGAAAGCCCGTTCCCGGTTTTCGGATACGATGAATACCTGGACTTCGTAGTCGATTTCCTCGAACAAACATCCCCGCATATTGTTTTTCAGCGGCTTTTCGCAACAGCGCCCGATGATATCCTCATCGCCCCGGAGTGGGGCAAGAACAGACACCGCATTCTGAATGATATTGAGAAGAACCTCGAGAAGAGGAACGCTACGCAGGGAAGAGCATATATTCCTAAGACTGCGGCCGCCAGGAATTAATCCCGATAGACGGTCAATTCATCCAACGATCTGCGTTTCGTTATACGCGGATTCTCCGCAGGCCATCCAAGCGCGATAACAGCCATAAGCTCCAGATCGTCAGCAAGGCCGAGCACGCTCTTCATCTGGATATTGCTCTTAATGATCTCACCGAGCCACACCCCACCCAGGCCCAGACAATGGATCTCCAGCAGCATGTTCTGCAGGCATGCACCCACGCCCTGTATGTCCTTCTCCCTGTGATAGATCCTTGCTGTATCGAGAAAGACCGGAATAAGCACCTGAGCACCAAGGACTATCCTGCCGTAATGCGTCAGTTTAGATATTTCAGTGATGATCTCCCTGTCCCTGACTACAGCAAATCGCCAGGGTTGATTGTTCTGCCCTGACGGCGCCCATCTCCCTGCCTCAAGAATCGCATCCACAACCTCGTCAGATACCGCCTCCTCCGTGAACTTCCGGACACTGCGGCGTGTTCTTATGATATCAATGATGTCCAAACATTCTCCAATCTGCTAAAATTATTGTCAATTTTTCAGGATGAAGGAGTTACATGGGAAATATAGAAGAAGATATCGAGAAAATCAAGCAGATCATCAATGATCTGAAGCCCCGGTTCACCAATCTTGGAGGAGACATTGAATTCGTTGACATAAAAGAGCAGGATGTTCGCATTCGGCCGACCGGCTACTGCTGGCGTTGACACATGACACGAATGGACCTGGTCAGGTCCATACAGGAGAGGGTAAAGTCTGAGATCGCCTGGGTGAAGATGGTGACCGTTGCACCCCCGGAAATAACAGCTCAACAATGAACCGGCCGCCCCTGATTGCCGTGATCGGTGGCCGCAGGGCTGACCGGGCACTTAAAAAAGAGGCTGAAGAGGTCGGGCGATTGATAGCCCGGAACGGTGGTCTGCTCGTCTGTGGGGGTCTGCATGGTATCATGGAGTCAGCATCAAGAGGTGCCAAAAATGCAGGCGGCATAACGGTCGGCATTCTGCCGCAGGACCATACGAAAGATGCAAACTCCTATATAGACGTCCCGATCGCAACTGGACTGGGTATCGGGAGAAATGTTATCATAGCCCGCACAGCAGACGCCTTTATCGCAGTTGGCGGTGGGTACGGAACTCTGTCCGAGATAGCATTCGGTCTCCAGATGAACAAACCGGTGGTTGGCATCGGCACATGGGAAATCCGGGGGATCGTCCCTGCGAAGGATGCAAAAGAAGCTGTTGATAAGGTTTTTGAGCTGTTATAGTTGCTGTTACCAAGCACCGTTCTCTGATCACGGTCTTACGCCCCCTTAGCTCAGTAGGATAGAGCACAGGTTTCCTAAACCTGGGGCCGCATGTTCGAATCATGCAGGGGGCACCATCCTTCCATCATGTAATTCCCCACATTATGGGTCTTATTACGATAATTTTCCTTGATAACCAGTCTGCTCATTTTTTATAGAACATATTACAATAATATTATTAATCAATGAGTTGTCGGAAATACGGCCTCCAAAGATTCAAGCAATGCGTCATGGAACAGCAATTGCAAGATATGATGATATTATGGGGGTGTTAGGTAAATTGAAATCTCTCTGGTGGCGTTTCCCGGAAAAGCAAGATAATCTCCCTTCAGAAACCGGCAGGTTCCTGTCAAAGACAAACACACCAGAAAATTCACCTATCAAGGAAAAAACTGCCACGACCATGGCTGAAAAGCCGGCCTACACAAGACAAAGACGATATCCACGCTATTCGCTGCAGGGAATGGACCTTCACACGCACATGGTCACCATCGAGGAGGTCGATCTGCAGAACATCAGTATCAGCGGTGCGTGCATTCACACAAACAGGCGTCTTCAGCCCGGCAGGACATTCCTCTTAACTATCGGGAATGATAAGATGTCGCGCTCTCTCAGGTGCAAAGCTGTATGGATACGCGCCAGCCGCGGTGATGACAGTACGCATAAGCAATTCATCTCAGGACTTCAGTTCCAGAATATATCATCGGACGAGATCGTAAGCCTCAAAGATTTTATGAGAAATTTCGGCGCACCTTTTGAAACGAGGATTAGCGATGAATTCAAGCCGAGCCCATTGCGTTTTTCCATCACACCTCATATAAAAGCCTTTCTGAAAAGCCCCAAAATACTGAATGTCAGGACGATCAGTCTCTGCGGCATGTTGATGGAAAGCGACGATGCTCCGGAAATGGGAAACCATTACTTTATGGGTCTTCCGCTGCCGCATGAGGTTAAACCCATTATGATCAGGGGCAGAATAGCTTCCATTCTACCGAGGACAAAAAACGGGAATCCCTCTTTTGATGTCGGTGTAGAATTTCTTTCATTGGAAGGCCCTGACAGAGCACGACTTGACACCTTCATTCGTTCCCTCTGAACAAGAACTGCTTCTTTCATGGGTCTGTTGACAGGCATGAACAGAGCTTTTCTTGCAGTGTTATGCGCCAACTGACCGCTGGCGGGCTGAATCAAGGAGCATTGATCGTCAGATAAGAGGTTGCTGCAGCACTCGCACTTTTCACTTGATGATATCCAACACAAAGAAAACCGAAATGAGGGTCATGCATGTAAGACCAGCGAGGAAAAACAGATCAGCAATCTTTTCACATCGCTCACCGCCGTTTTTTGCCCGTATCGATCCGTAGGAAAAAAGACTTGAAGCAAGGAATAATAACATTGTTCCTGCGGTCAGTTCGTCCAAGAGGGTTCGCTCAGCGAATTGATAGGCCTTGAGCATGCTGAATATAACAAAACAGAGACCCATCAAATTCGCTGCAGCAGGGAGGATATGCCGCGATATGTTCTTTTTATCGCCACCACCATTCGCCATATGTTCATTATAACCCGTGTAATTGTTGCCGGGTTTCATAACTGTCTCCATGCCTTCCCATTACGCGATAAAGTATAATATTCCCATGAGGTATGCGCCGAAAGATACCCACTATTCAGAAGCAACCGGCAAGCTTCATATCCTCTGCCCGCACCGCGAGCGCACCGGGATCTCAGTACACGTAGTTATCAAAGAAGGCCACTGTTACCGCTCGAGACAATGTATGGTCCTGAACTGCAAGTTCAATGTCCTGCAGTCTGACCTCAAATGCCTGCTTTCTCTCGCATGGTAGGCCGGACATCTGCAGCTTGCTGATAAATCTCAAAAACTCTTGTATTTACTAAATTTATTGACAGGACATCTCAAATTTAGTACTTTTTAGTATGCTGATTTCAGCAAGGTACGCAGAAAATGGTCAGGAACTACAGGTAACGGCATGATTGAGTCGCCGGGCTCAGAAGAGAGTGGCAAACCGCAAGACCAGAAAAAACCTTCAGGGGCCATCCCTGCAGCGCCTCCGTCAGCTTCTTCCGCATCATCTTCAAGCAAGCCGGAAGTGATCAAGGAAAAGTTTCTTACCGTTGCCAAAGAAAAGAACCAGCTCGAATCCGTGATCATGCAGCAAAGTGACGCGATCAAGAACCTCGAGAAGGACAAGTCGGATCTTACACTTTCCCTTAAAATACTCTCCGAAAGTCACCGAAAGATGAAGGAAAAGCTCCTTGACTTCGACATACTCAGAAATATGGAGGTCTCTGAGTTCAAGAAGAAGATCGAGGATCTCATAACAGAAAACAAAAAACTGCTTTCGGAAAAAGACCGTATCTTCGCTAACCTCGACCGCGACCAAAAGAACATTTCCGTCCTTGACAGCCAGATGTCACACACCCTTCTGAAAGAAAAGGAAGAGCTTGAGTCAAGGCTCTCTTCGGCCATCGAGGAACTGAAGCACTTCCGGGCCCAATCCTCGCCGGAGCAGGAATTGTCCCTGAACAAAGATGGGGCTTCCTTCGAGAGCCCATCCGAACGCGTTCGTGACGATTCGCCGGAAGCAGTATTACTCGATTCCCGGCTTCACGAGATGGCGCTTGACCGTGATGAGGCCAAAGCAGAGCTCTATCATGCCCGGGCAGAGATTGACCGTCTCTCCGCAGACAAGACCCGCGCTGAAGAAGAATTGCAGCAGAAGATCGCGGAATACAGCGAGGAGATTGCCGGCCTGCGGATCGACATCGACGAACTGACCTCTGCCATAGAGAGCAAGATACATCATATCGACGAAGTGCAGACAAAAGTCGCCTCCCTCAGCGAAGCGCTCATGCACAAGGACACGGAATTGCATGAGCAGATCCCCGCGCTCCTGGAAAAAATAAATTCTCTATCCCAGTCCATAGACAATAAAATGGAAGAGAACTCCCTCTTTGCAAAAGAGCTTTTTGACCTGAATGTAAAAATCTCCGCCCTGAACGATGAGCTGATCCGAAAAGATGAGCTTTTTATCGAGATCACCGACGACTACCGAAAACAGAAAGAAGAGATCTCTTCGCTGCATGAACTGCATGGACAGTCCCTGCAGGACCTGCAACAAGAGAATGACCGCCTCATACAAGAGATCGATGACTTCAGGAGCGCAGCCTCAGAAACTGAGAAGATTATTAAAACCAACAGTGATGAAAAGGCTCTCCTCCAGCGGAAAACTGTTGAATCCGATGCCCGTATCGATGAGCTGGCCAGGGAGAATACCGCGTTTGCAGCCGCCGCTGCGGAGAAGGATAAAGCTGCTGCCGACCTCCTGCAGGAACTCTCCCGCTCAAGGGACCTCGCGCAACAGGCAGCCGCCGAGACCGAGTCCCAGGTTGCCGCCCTCAGACAACAGGTCCTCATCCTCAACCAGCAGCTCCTCGAAAAAAACGAGATGCTCACCGTCCTCTCCTCGGACCAACTCGAGGAGAAAGAACTTCTCTCCTCGCGTGAAGCGGATCTGATGAAAGAGACATCTGTTCTGAGGGATGAAACGGACAGGCTGAAAGAAGCGCTCAACGTGAGAGAGAAGCAACTGACATCTTATCGGTCACAAATAGAGGAATCGCTGCAAAACAGGGAGTTTATCGAAACGCAACTCAGGGATGCCTTAGAAAAGCTGCGGGAACTGGCCGGTGAGCAGGAGCGCCTTTCTTCGCTCATCCCAGAAAAAGATCGTTCTCTGGCGCAAGCCATGGCAGAGTGCGAAGCAATACGGGAAAGCAGCGGGCTCCTGGAGCAGCGGATATTCGAGCTGGAAAAGGCCTCATCAGGCAGTGAACCGGCTTCTGCACCTGTTGATGCCGAAAAAGATCAACTCCTCCGAAATGTTCGCGAATACCAGGAGACCTTTGAGCATCTGAAGGACGAGATCATTTCTCTCAACAGAGCAATCGCGGAAAAAGAGCAGCAGATCAACCAGCTCAATTCAGATAATATCGCGTTGATCAGCAAGACGGCGGAACAGCAGGCAACCCTTGAGCAGTCACAGCTCGGGAGCACTGCTCTCGAAAACAGGCTCAAAGAGATTCAGGAAACCGGTCAGCTTTCTGAGAACGAAAACCAGCGACTGATTGATGAGCTGATCAAACAGAAGACCGGGATGGAACTTCTGCAAAAAAATAAAGATCTGCAGATCGATGAAATGAAAAGAGAACTCTCTTCTTATGCCGAGGCCCTCGCTGATCTGCGGTCCAAACTCGAACAGAGCATGCGTGAAAATGATTCTCTGCGGTCCGATCTGCCGGCAGCTCCGGAGACATCCGAAGGGCGCTCACAGAAAAAGACCGAGACCCTGCCCGTCCGGATGATGACAGCAGAAAATGCCGCGCCCCGCGGCGGAAAGCATTCCCGCCCCTATGCGCTTCTTGCCACTCTTCTCATCGTCATCATCGGAGCAACATTCTATGCATACAATACCGGTCTTCTGGTATTGGCTGATCGAACTACGGTGCAACCGGCCACGCTCTCAAGAGAACTCTCATACGAGGAGTTGTTCGCCCTGCTCAACCGATCCGCTGCTGATGGGCTTAAATTCCAGGCAACTCTTATCACCGAACCGCTTGTCCTGAAGTCAGAGGAACCGGCGGACCGCTCATTTTTTGACTTTCAGCATTACCTGTACTTTAAAGTAAACGTCAGCGCGCCCCGGGAAGGGCTCGATCCGGTAATCGCAAATGATCCCTACTCCCGGATCCTGCTGTCAGCCGGCAGCGCAGACGTGAACCCGCTGCCTGAAAAGAAAGTAAAGGGAATAAAAACGTTTTACCGGAAAGAAGCACCGGTCTCTATCATTTTTTACTGTGCCTTTCCGATAGAGACTTTGGCTCCTGACAGCACTTTGCTCAAACTTTCCCTGAAAAAGGATGCGGCCCCGACCACCCTTGTCTGGGATCTCAGGCAACTGCGGGAACATAATCTCCTCCCCTGAGCACCTGCATATCCCGTCAAAAAAACTGACATGCATACCAAGGACCTGCAGAATATAGGAAAATCCCTCTACCGTGAGCTTTCGCCCCTGAAACATTCCTCCCGCCTAAGAGACCCTGAAGGCACAGGCGCAGGAGGCGACAGAACATATCATATTGACCGGCTCGCAGAAGAGATCATTATCCTGGGCCTTGAAGCCCTGAAGGAGCCGCTTACCCTCATCTCTGAAGAGGCGGGCGTCATCCATCTCCATGGAGGCGGGACGGTCGTCCTGGTGGACCCCATTGACGGCAGCAGGAACGCTGTCAATGGTATACCATTCTACGGCGCTTCCATCGCCGCAGCCAAGGGAACCACTGCAGGAGATATCTATCTTGCGTATGTCATTAATCTTGTCAATGGCGACGCGTTCTGGGCAACCAAAGGACACAACGCCTTTTTCCTCGGCAACACCATGCAGGGCCAGAAGGAAGAAGAATTCTCCGTCGTCGCCTACGAGGCGTCATCTCCGTCCCGGGATCTGCCGGCGATCGTACCACTTCTCAGGGCAGCAAATAAAATACGCTGCATGGGAGCGACCGCTCTTGATCTTGCCTATGTTGCATGCGGTTCTGTCAGTGCTTTTGTCACAGCATCTGCATCGCGCAGTTTCGATTTTGCGGGAGGATTTCTCCTCCTAAAAGAATCCGGCGGAATCATTACCGACATGCGGGGAAACGACCTGGACATCCTTGAGCTGGGACTGAACAGATCGACCAGTCTGCTCGCAGCAGGGAATGGGGTGCTCCACAAAAAGGCCCTTGCCCTGCTGAACGGCTGATCGTTGTGGCCCGTCTCGTCGTTCTTCAGCTGATCGCGGGAGCGGTCGGCGGTCTGTTCGCCGCAAAGAAAGGCCGGAACATATTTTTCTGGGCGCTGGCCTGCTTCATTTTTCCCCTGATGACGGTCATCATAGCCTTTCTCCCTTCCCTGAGAGCAGAGAAGCGGGCAACACTATTATGCCCCGGCTGTTCACGTCCGATCGGTCATAATGATGATGTCTGCGGATATTGCGGCAGGAAGCGGACGATTGCCCTCGTGCAGTGTCGAAAATGCGGGAGCTTCGTTCCTGAACACGAGGACTGCCCTGTCTGCAGGAAGCAGCAGGAGTAGAAGCGGCTATCTCAGATATGCTTCGGTAACGTAGCGCCTCATCATACGGTGTGAATTGAAATAATAGGCATTCTTGCCGATTGCATTCTGCATCATCCGCGTCCACGTATGACGGTCATGGTAATAGATACGGATCGCTTCATGCTCCAGCTTGTGGTAGAGATCTTCAGCATCACGGGCATCTGCATCAGCCCCGGGGGTCAGTTCCTGGGGAGCAGGACCTATGGACCATCCGGTGTATCCCTCGATATGTCCCTCGATCCACCATCCGTCAAGAACGCTGAAATTCATAACGCCGTTATGCGTAGCTTTCATTCCGCTTGTGCCGGACGCCTCAAGGGGTCTGAGCGGTGTGTTCAGCCATATATCAACCCCTGATACGATCTTAAGCGCTATGTCCATATTATAGTTCGTAAGATAGACGATCCTGATCTTGTCTTTGAGCTTTTCCTTGTAATTGAAAATATTCTGAATAAGCTGTTTGCCTGCCATATCCTTCGGGTGGGCCTTGCCCGCGTAGACGATCTGGAGCTTGCCCGACCCTATTGCCTCAAGCCGCTCCAGGTCCCGGAACAGGAGGTCTGCCCGTTTATATGCTGTTGCTCTTCTCGCGAAGCCAAGAGTAAGGATGTCCGGCGAGAGCTCAATCCCGGCCTGCCGCTGTATATAGGCAAGAAGATGCCGCTTTGCCACCATGTGAGCTTCCCAGAGCTCCTCGTCAGGAATGCGGCCTACCCTGACGAAAAGCTCCGGCTCATTTGCCCAGCCAGGGAGATATTTGTCAAAGATCTTCTTGAAGCTGTCGCAGGTCCAGGTGTACGAATGTACACCGTTTGTTATCGCATGGATCTCGTATCCCGGGAACATGCTCTGGGAAACCTCCCCGTGCTTTTTCGCCACGCCATTGATATACCTGCTGAGGTTAAGCGCAAGAAGCGTCATATTGAGACCATCTCTTCCGGCGAGTTCCTGGAGCAGGGAAAGAGGAACGATCTCTCCCATGACCTTCGTGACAAGATCATACGGGAACTTGTCATGGCCTGCTTCAACAGGGGTATGGGTAGTGAAGACGCAGAGGTTCTTTACCGCCCTCTTGTCCCAGACAAGCTTTTCATCCCAGACATCTTCGATAGGTTTTTTAAAGCGGTTAAGAAGTTCAAGCGTCAGAAAGCTTGCATGGCCCTCATTCATATGAAATTTCCGTATCTCGAACTCCAGTTCATGCAGCATTCTCACGCCGCCGATGCCGAGGACGATCTCCTGCTTGAGACGGTATTCCTGGCCCCCTCCGTACAGCTGCGCCGTGATCTCGCGGTGCTCGGGTGCGTTCGCCGGCAGGTCGGTATCGAGGAAGAAGACCGGGATGCTGCCGCCGGTAAGACTCTTGACCGTATAGAGCCACGCCTGTACCTGTACATCTCTACCGTCTATCTGGACCATGACTCTCTGGGGAAGGAGCTGCATATACGCAGCGGGGTCCCACACTGCCGGCAGTTCGGTCTGCTTTCCCGAGCTGTCAAGCTCCTGGATGAAATATCCTTTCCTGCTCATCAGCGTGACAGCCACCATGGGCAGCTTGAGGTCGGCTGCTGAACGGATGGTATCGCCCGCAAGCACGCCAAGACCGCCGCTGTAGGTCGGGATGTCATTATGCACGCCGATTTCCATGGAAAAATAGGCGATCTTCGGCTCTTTGGTCAGCTCAAAAATCAGTTCCTGAAGTTCTGTCATAGGTGTCTATTGTAAGCTATTTCCGTGAGAGAAACAATCGATCGGCCCGCCCTTCTTATTTCCTGTCAGGGAACATGAGCTGCCGGAAGTCCTCAATAGCAGGGAAATGAGCAGATGATCCTTTATGTGTCTTCGAGCTGGCATATGCCTTATAGAGAATATACCGTATGCCGTACTGCTTTGCCGTCCTCAGGACCGCTTCGGTATCGTCGATGAAGAGGGTCGTTTCCTTGTCGAACCCGAGTCTCTTCTGTGCTTTTTCCCAGAAGGCAAGGTTTTCCTTGGGGTAGCCCATCTCGAACGACGTGATCGCAGCATCGAAATACTTCCCTATCTCCGTCTTCCTGAGCTTGATATCAAGAACCTTGTAGTGCGCATTTGTCACCAGAAAGACCTTTTTCCTGTGCTTTCTGAGCATCCTGAGGAAATCCTCAACATGAGGATGCACTTCGATGAGATGGTGTATCTGTTCTTTAAGCGCGGGGATATCGATATCGACCTCTCTGGACCAGAAATCAATATCTGTCCAGTTCAGCGTTCCTTCATGCATCCTGTACTTGTTCAACAGCGCCTCTTTTGCCCTGCCAAAAGAGATGTTCTTTTTCTCAGCGTACTTTTCCGGCAGCAGGTGCTCCCAGAAATAGTCATCAAAATACTTGTCAAGAAGAGTTCCGTCCATGTCCAAAAGAACATACCGGATATCTTCCAGGGGGATCAGTTGCTGCACATGCATGCCGCCCACCGGAATATCTGAACTACAGGGTACCTTTGGTAGAGGGAACTCCTTTGACCCGTGGGTCGAGGGAAACCGCCTGTTTCAGTGCCCTGCCAAGGGCCTTGAATATCGCTTCGATTATATGGTGGGTATTCCTTCCGTATGACAGATTCACGTGGAGCGTAATACCGGCGCTCCCGGCAAATGCCCGCAGAAAATCCTCGATCAGATCAGGATCGAACTCGCGCAGTTTGCTCTTTTTGGGAAACGAGACATTGTAGACAAGATACGGTCTTCCGCTGATATCAAGGCTTACCTCCGCCAGGGCCTCATCCATGGTCACGGATGACTGGCCATACCGGACAATGCCCTTCATGTCCCCCAGTGCCTGCTTCAAAGCCTTGCCGAGTACGATCCCCGTGTCTTCGACCGTATGGTGGTCGTCTATTTCCACATCGCCCTTGGCCTTCAGCCTCATGTCAAAGAGTCCGTGCTTGCACATGAGGGTAAGCATATGATCGAAAAAGGGTATCGGCGTTTTTATTGCGTATTTACCGGTCCCATCCAGGTTCATTTCTGCGAGGATCTGGGTCTCCCTCGTCTTTCTCTCAATCTTTGCTGTTCTCATAAGCTCTCCCCGTCATGAAGATTTTCCCGTACAGCTCCTGAGTGCATGCAGGAATATCCTGTTCTCCTGAGGTGTCCCGACAGTAACCCTCAGGCAGCCTTTCACGGCGTCAGCAACATTCCTCACCAGTACGCCTCTTCTGAGAAGCCCGGCATGGACTTTTGCCGGGTCTGAGACCCGAAAGAGGATGAAGTTCGCCTCTGATGGAAATGGCGTTATCTCGCCGATGCCCTCCATGGCCTGCATAAGCCGGTCCCTTTCTGCGGCGATCGCGACAACCGCAGTCCTCAGCGCCTTCCTGTCCTTCAGCGCTTCAACCGCAACCGCCTGCGAAAGCGCATTGACATTGAACGGCAACCTGACCTTGTTCACCTCTTCGATTATCTCTTCATCAGCAGCAAGAAACCCGAACCGAAGCGCAGCAAGCCCTATCTTGCTCAGCGTCCTCATAATGACAAGATTCCTGTAGTCCTTGAGCAGTGGCAAAAAACCCTTTTCGCTCGCAAACGGCTGGTATGCCTCATCCACAACAACGATCCCTTGAGATGCCTCTACAATCTTCAGGATTCTGTCTGAAGAAAAGCAGTTTCCCGTCGGATTGTTCGGGCTGCTCAAAAATACGATCTTCGGCCTGCTTTTCCGGATGGCCTTGAGCATCTTCCCTTCATCGAGGTCGAATTCCCTGTCGAGCGGTACGATGACTTTCTTCTCGCCAAGTATCTGGCTGATGATGCCGTACATGGAGAATGTCGGAACAGGATACAAAACCGGTCCGCCGTATGTGGCCACAAGGTTATAGATGATCTCGTCTGATCCGTTTCCCTGAAGAATGTTCTGCGGCATCACACCAAGCTCTCCGGCAAGTATTTTTCTGAGCTTCTTTGCCTCGGGATCCGGATACCGGTTGGTCCGGACAGCTGCGGCAGCCTTGAGCGCAACACGAAATCCATACGGGCTTTCGTTTGCATCGAGTTTCACCCTGCAGGGGACCTCTGTTGCCTGATACGCCCTGAGCCGGGCCACCTCTCTTTTTACCAGCCGTTTCAGCTCCATGGTGTTGTGGATTATATCACAAAAATTTCCGTGAAAACCGTTAAACTATGAAATGGATCCAGAGCGGACCATCTACAGAAGCTTTGCACTTTCCGCGGGACTCGTCTTTCTGTTCTGCCTGGTCATCATCTTCTCTGTCGTGACAGCCACGAACAGGAAACTCATCTATGAGCAGGCCCGGACCGAGGCGAGATCGCTCTTCCACAGTATCGTGATCACCAGAAAATGGAACGCAGCTCATGGCGGGATATATGTCGAGAAGAAAGACGGGATGACATCAAACCCCTACCTTGCCGACCCCGACATCAAGACAACCGACGGCCGGCTATTCACGAAAAAGAACCCGGCGCTCATGACCCGCGAGATCTCAGAATATGCCGAGCAGGAGGGACTCTTTCGCTTTCGCATCACGAGTCTCAACCCCCTGAACCCTGACAATAAGCCTGATGCATTCGAGGAAAAAGCGCTGAAACTGTTCGAGCAGGGGGAAAAAGAGGCTTTTCAGACCGAACAACTGGAAGGGAAGACGTACTTCAGATATATGGCGCCGCTTTTTGTTGAACACGCGTGCCTGACATGTCACGCTGTTCAGGGATACCGGATGGGCCAGGTACGCGGCGGCATCAGTGTGACCTTTGACGTTAAGGATATCAAGAAAATCCAGGATACCTATACTTTTATCTTCATCGCCTTCGGTTTTATCAGCATCTCGGTCCTTTTCGGCATCGGCCTCTATTTCACGAAGAGACTCATACGGAAGATTGCCGAGGCGCGGCAACAGATTGAGACTATGGCGATCACGGACGACCTGACCGGCCTGTTCAACCGAAGGCATCTGCTGACCCGTTTCAATCAGGAGTTTGAACGGGCCATGCGCCTGAAAAAGCAGCTGGGATGCATGATGCTCGACATAGATCACTTCAAGGATATCAACGACACCTACGGCCATCCGACCGGCGACATGGTCTTGAAAGAAACGGCAGGAATGATCGTGCGCTCTATCCGGGCCTATGATATTGCAGGGAGGTACGGAGGCGAAGAATTTCTTGTAGTCCTGCCGGACACGACCTTCGAGAATATGCTTCACCTTGCGGATAGGATCCGCGAAACGATTGCAGAATCCCTGCACGCAAGAGCCGGCATCACGATCAAGGACCCGGTCACGGTGAGCATCGGCATTGCCTCAGCAACAACCGAGGACAGTTCTGCCAACGATCTGCTTCTTCGCGCAGATAACGGCCTCTATAAGGCAAAAGGGCAGGGCAGAAACAGGGTCTCCTGGGTTACCTATGAATGTTAAGGTGATTCAGGGGCAAAAAGTCCGGTGCTGAGATATCTCTCTCCCCTGTCCGGTATGATAACGACAACTTTCTTTCCCGCACCAAGCTTCCGTGCCACCCTGAGCGCTCCCCACATCGCAGCCCCTGACGATATCCCGGGCAATATGCCCTCCATCTTTGCCATAAGACGGGCTGTTTCGGCGGCATCTCCCTCGCTGACAGGAATGACCTCATTATAGACACTCGCATTCAGTACACCAGGCACAAATCCAGCCCCGATGCCGGCTATCTTATGGGGTCCTGCCTTACCCCCCGAAAGCACCGGAGATGCCGCTGGCTCAACCGCCGCTATCCAGACATCCGGATTTTTCTGTCTGAGCACGTGGCCAACACCCGTGATCGTACCGCCGGTGCCCACTCCTGCGACAAAGCCGTCAGGAGGGCAGCCCAGATCATTGAGGATCTCGACCGCTGTCGTCCTCATATGCGCTTCCGGATTTGCGCAGTTTTCGAACTGCTGCGGCATGAAGTAGGACGGATTTTCCATCTGTATCTCGGCAGCCCTATCCACAGCCCCTTTCATGCCTTTTTTACCCTCGGTGAGCACCAGTTCGGCACCGTATGCCTGCAGGAGCTGCCGTCGCTCCATGGACATGGTTTCGGGCATGGTAAGTATGAGATGATAGCCCTTGATCGCGGAAACCATCGCAAGACCTATCCCGGTGTTGCCGCTCGTTGGTTCAACGATCGTTCCCCCGGGCCCGATCTTTCCTTCTCTTTCAGCGGTCTCTATCATCGCAAGCGCTATCCTGTCCTTTACTGAGCCGCCAGGATTACATCCCTCAAGCTTTGCCCATATCTCAGCGTCAGCGGTGTCTGTCATGCGGCGGATATTCACCATCGGCGTGTTCCCTATCATGGAAAGGACATCTTGGTACAGCTTCATCGGCTTTCTCCCCTTAGTAAGACTTATTTAGTGATATAACTGGGCGCTTTCTTTAATTATATCATTTCGATACCCGGATTTTCGGAGAAATCCGGATCCTGATAAGGTAGAATATCCCATGCCGGTCGCCATCACAAAAGCCTCGGGGCTCAAGGAAGACTTTGACATAAAGAAACTGATCAATTCCCTTATCCGGTCAGGCGCGCCGGCTGACGAAGCCGGGGCCATCGCCCGGGAAGTTGAACAGCAGATCCTGCCCGCAACCCGGACGCGGGATATCTACCGCAGGGCAAAACGCCTGCTCAGAAAATACAACCACGCGTCGGGCATGCGCTATTCTCTCAAGAAGGCCATTTTCTCTCTCGGGCCATCCGGTTACCCTTTCGAAAAGTACTTCGGCAAAATCCTCAGTCGCCACGGCTATGCGGTCGAAACCGGCCGCATCGTTCAGGGATTCTGCGTTCAGCACGAAATCGATGTCATCGCACGGAACAATGACGCGTGGTCCTTCATCGAATGTAAATATCACCGGGATGCGGGCAAGGCAACGGACGTGAAGATCGCACTGTATGTACAGGCCCGGTTTCAGGATATCCAGAAGGCTGCTGAAAAGTATCCCGTCAACGGCATGATCTTTTCTGACGGCTGGCTGGTCACCAATACCCGTTGCACGACCGACGCCATCCAATACGCAGAATGTGTCGGGCTCAGAATTGTAAGCTGGCGCTACCCTGAAAAAAACAGCCTCGAACGCCTCATTGAGGAGAAGAGGCTTTACCCGGTCACGGTCCTCCATTCGGTCAGGCGTTCCATGCTCGATACGCTTTTCCGCGCAGACATCGTGCTCGCGCAGGATATAGCAGACATGGAACTTGAAACCTTTATTCGCTCAAGCGGGTTGGACGAGCATACGGCACGTTTGCTGAAGGAAGAGGCTGACGCGGTCTGTCCCTGCACGCCGCCTTGATTCCCGCACAGAAGGGATGCATAATGTAGATATGTCGCTAAAATTTGAAAGGAGCATATGCATGAAATCAGTCGTAACGGCAGTACTGGTCCTGCTGCTTGCAGGCATTGTTTATGCCGAATCGCAGGGGTTCAAATCGGAAAAGGAAAAGCTCAGCTATAGCATGGGAGTAGCAACCGGCACCCAACTGAAACGCCAGGAGATCGATGTCGACACAGACATGTTCGCAAAGGGCATAAAGGATGTCATTTCCGGCACACCGCTCATGCTGTCCGAGCAGGAGGTCCAGGAAACGCTTATGAAGTTCCAGAAGGACCTTGCTGCAAAGCAGGCTGAGAAGACAAAAGAGATGAGCGAAAAGAACAAGAAGGAAGGCGAGGCCTTCTTCGCCGAAAACAAGAAAAGAGAAGGGGTCAAGACCCTGCCGAGCGGTCTGCAATACAGGGTTATCAAGGAGGGCACGGGCAAAACGCCGAAGGAGACCGATACGGTCGTCACCAACTACAGGGGCAAGCTTATCGATGGTACAGAATTCGACAGTTCCTATAAACGTGGACAACCTGCAACCTTCCCGGTCAAGGGGGTGATCAAGGGGTGGACAGAAGCCCTTCAGCTCATGAAGGAAGGCTCGACCTGGGAGCTGTTTGTCCCTTCTGATCTGGCATATGGCGACCGTGGTGCGGGCTCGGTGATCGGACCGAACGCTACCCTGATCTTCGAAGTAGAGCTGATCTCGATAAAAGATGCGACCGACAATAAAGAGCATCCTGCTGCACCCGCAGCAAAGAAGCCTGAAAATAAGAAGACAGCGCCCAAGAAATAGCGTGTCCTTTCAGGAAAACAGCTTATTTTTCAAACAACATGACTATCACATAAAAAGGGCGCCATCATGGCGCCCTTCCGTTCTTCTGTCCGTTACCTGATGAACCGTCACGGGTCAGCCGCTTTCATCCTGCCCTGTTCCCCCGACCGCCACGGTTTGGCCATGAACTCTTTGCCGTAGCATTGCCTCGCCGGACCTCGCAGGTGGCATGTTCCCGAATCGTAATGACATGATCTACTGCTCTTGCTGCTCTCGGATAGATGAGGCACCTATTGTATCTTTTCCCTGCCCATATACTTCCGTAACGCTTCGGGAACGACTACTGTCCCGTCCTTCTGCTGATAGTTCTCGAGCACGGCTACGAGCGTTCTGCCGATTGCAAGACCCGAACCATTCAGCGTATGTACAAACTCCGTACCTTTTTTTCCTTCCCGCTTAAAGCGGATTCCTGCCCGCCGCGCCTGGAAGTCCTCGAAATTTGAACAGGAAGATATCTCGCGATATCTCTGCTGTCCGGGGAGCCATACCTCGATGTCATAGGTCTTGGCAGAAGAAAAGCCCATATCTCCGGTACAGAGGGTGATGACCCTGTACGGCAGTCCGAGCCTCTGAAGGATCTCTTCGGCATCTCCGGTAAGCTTTTCCAGTTCTTCATAGGAGTCCTCCGGCTTCACGAACTTTACCAGTTCCACCTTGTTGAACTGGTGCTGCCGGATAAGGCCTCTCGTGTCTTTGCCATACGATCCTGCCTCACGACGGAAGCACGGCGTGTACGCGGTGTAATAAACAGGGAGGTCATCTTCCTTCAATATCTCATCTCTGTGGATATTAGTAACCGGAACTTCAGCCGTGGGAATGAGATAAAATTCCGGATCAGCGACCCTGAAGAGTTCGGCCTCGAACTTTGGAAGCTGCCCTGTTCCGGTCATGCTGTCCCGGTTGACGATAATGGGCGGAAATATCTCCCGGTAGCCCTTGTCTGTATGGATATCCAGCATGAAGTTCATCAGTGAGCGTTCAAGCCGGGCACCCTCGCCCTTCATAAGAGCAAACCGTGCACCGGATATCTTTGCCGCACGGTCGAAATCCACGATGTCGAGCGGCTCGGCAATGTCCCAATGGTTCAGAGGTTCGAAATCAAACTGCTGCGGACTGCCCCATTTCCTGACTTCGACATTTTCATTCTCGTCCCGTCCAACGGGGACGGACTCATGGGGAATGTTCGGGATAGAAAGAAGTAGCGCCCTTGTTTCTGCTTCCAGGTTCGTGAGTTTTTCATCAAGCTCCTTCAGCCGGGCAGATACCTCCTTCATCTGCTCAAGCTGGGGTGCAGCATCCGCCTTCTGGCGTTTCAGCTTACCGATCTCCTCTGAAACAACATTGCGGCGGTTCCTGAGTTCTTCCGTTTCTTGCAGGATCAGTATCCTTTTTTCGTCGACCCGAAGGAACTCGGCAAGGGGGAACTCATAGCCCCGTTTTTTCAGGGCTTGTCTGACTGATTCAACATTGTCCCTTACATATCGCGCATCAAGCATAGAAACTGTTACCTCCGGGGCTTAACCTGTGCAGACTATTTCTTGAAGGTTGCCTTTTCAATCAGGACCGCATACTTATAGCCGCTGCCGAAATCCTTGTCTGGTGCGAGCGTTCCGCTTACAGTCACGACGTCTCCGCTTGCCGGAAGTTCAGTCGGAGAGGTCGCAACAATATCATGAGTACCCTTATTTGCGTCACCGGTACCGTCCTGAAGATGCACCCAGTTCATCTGCATTATTCCTGCGGTCACTTTCACTACTTTTGCCCTTACCGTCACGCTTTTGCCGTTCAGGGACTTCTTGTTCTTATAAAGCTCAGCAACGGTATACGCATTGGACCCGGTTGCCTTTGCAACGCTCACCTTCTCTGCAGGGGCAGTCTGTGCCTTGCTCCCCGTGGCGCCGGCATCTCCTGCCGCTTTGCCTTGCTGGTCAACAAGGCCGTCAGAGAAAATGATCCTGTCGAACTTGCGCTTGAGTGTCTTGCTCTCAAAGTTCTCCATCACCATGCCGGGCCTGAAAGTCAGTACCTGTCCCTTCTTTACCTTCATCTTCGGAGCTGCCACCCAAGTCTTTTTCCCGCCCTGTTCGAGCTGGACGTACGTGTAGCCCCCGCTGTCCATGGTATCGACCACTTTGCCGGAAATGCCTGCTGATGCTGGTACGGTATTGCCCTGAGAAGATGCGCCGAACGCGGTCGTCTGCACGATAAAAACAAACATGATGCTGATACTGAGAACGAGAATGCGTTTCATTATTTTCTCCTTGGTATGGTATGTCTTGCAGGGTATGTTCGCACGGAAGCCTGGATGAACGCGTATGCAGCCCTGTCCGTTGATTATACCATAAGAGGATTCATGCAGCGGAACCACAAAAGAAGGGCGGGATTTGATATGCTCGCCTCCCGCCCTTCTTTATCTCAATTGAAGCGGAAATATATCTCAGCTATTTCTTCTTCTGCTCATTGCCCCTTTTACTTTCAATCATCTGTGAGTCTTTATCCAACATCTCCTGGATCTTTTCCTCCTCTGCCGGTGTGAACTTTCCATCTTTCGTAAGTGACGCGTGCTTTGCCTTGGCCTTCGCAAGGTTATCCTGCAGCTGCGCTGCCTCCTGTTTCGTAAGCTGGCCGGCCTTTACGCCTTTATCGATGCTCCTTTGCTGAATCTCAAATCTTGTCGTGACCTCCGGTCGCGAAAAATGTTTTACGGGATTGTTCTTCTTGTCAGTAATCATCCGGTTGTTCCTGTCCAGCATGCTCTGGATCTTGTCTTTTTCGCTCTCGCTCATTTTCCCGTCCGCCGAAGCCTTTGTATTACGTTTCTTGACACCATCCAGGTTCTCACGAAGTATCTTCGCCTCATCTTTTGAAATTGCTTTTGATGCTACAGACTTATCAATAAGCTTCTCCTGCTCCTTGATCTTGGCGTCGAAATTGTTCCCTGCCGGAGCCGGTGTTCCACCTGCCTTCTCGGTAAGCTTCTCCTTCTGCTCTTTGATCATGCCTCCCACATCGGCTGCTTCAGATACGGCATTACCGATAAAGACCACGGCAACAACGGCGGCAAGAACGACAAAAAGGAACTTTGTTTTCATGACTTCCTCCTCTGGTAATATGTTGTCGGGGATACGTACCACCATCATAGCAGAAAATCACCGTTTTGCAAGATATATCAGGGACCGATCTCCTTGCCTGCAACCCTATCATCTAATCAACGATGGTATAGTATTATATGGGTTTTTTCGCTGTATCGTCTGCAAAAGAGAAGCTCCTGAGGGACCGGATGGAGGCACTCGGCCTTCATGAGGAAGATATCGACGAGTCCTTTATCCGTTCATCCGGAAAAGGAGGGCAGCACGTGAACAAGACCTCGACGTGCGTTTATCTCCGGCATATTCCAACGGGGATCGAGGTCAAATGCCAGAAAGAACGTTCCCAGACGATGAACAGATACCATGCCCGCGTTCTGCTGCTCAATAAGCTTGACGACCTGGTCCGCGGCAGGGAAAGCGAAGAGCGGAAGCGCATCGAGAAGCTGAAACGACAGAAAAGGAAACGGTCGAAAAGGGCAAAGGAAAAAATGCTTGCCGATAAACATATGACAGGGATGAAGAAGAAGCTCCGCAGCCGTATTCCTTCAGATGAAGCATAACGTCCTCGAAACAATCTATGCCTCGCTGTATGGAGCATTCGGACCGCAGCACTGGTGGCCGGGTGAAACTCCCCTGGAGATAGCAGTCGGTGCCATACTGACCCAGAATACCAACTGGAAAAATGTCGAAAAAGCTATACAGAACCTCAAGACGAACAAGGTTCTTTCTGCCCGGGCCCTCCATACCATTGATCCTGCCGCGCTTGCATCACTCATACGTCCTGCCGGGTATTACCATGTAAAGACCGGCCGATTAAAGAACTTCATCGGATTTCTCGTTGCCGAATACAGGGGAAGTGTAAAGCTGATGGCGCGGGAGACGCTTCCCGTAATCAGGAACAAATTGCTTTCTGTCAACGGGATAGGGCAGGAAACAGCCGATTCCATGCTCTTGTATGCCCTCGGCCTTCCTGTTTTTGTGATCGACGCGTACACCAAAAGAATTTTGTCCCGGCATGGTATACTGGGCCATGATCTTCCCTATGCAACCTATCAGCACCTGTTCCACTCGGGTATCAGGAACAATGTTCGGCTTTTTAATGAATACCACGCTCTTCTGGTGCGGCTTGCAAAGGATTTCTGCAGGACAACGCCATGCTGCAACAGGTGTCCTCTTGAAGGGTTAGGTAATGGTTAGGGCGGTAACGCAGCTGCTTGTGGCCCTGATGCTGCTTTTCGGCGTTCTAACGCTTTTCCCCAAGGCGTTCATGGAATTTCGGGCGGGCAAGATCATCCGGGGATGTATTTCCGTTCTGCTCGGATTATGCGCAGGATTTTTTGCGGGGATGGCGTTCTACTACGCGTATCTAATCTTCAGGTACTGACCCGTGGCAGCTATTCTCTGAAGGGTCTTCCGGGAGGTCGCCCCCGGCACCTGTCCCGTGAAGACTATGCAGGCTGAACTCTTGTTTCCTGTTGCTGCTTTCACCGTCAAGTAACCGCATGAAGCGGCCGATGACTTCTTTCATCTCCACATGAAACCGCTTCCGCACCATCCTCAGCTCAACGATCTCTTCATTGAGTGCCAGGATCTGCTCATGGGACCGTCCTACCAATTCTTCCGCCTCTTCTGCGGCCGTTTGGAGAAGCTGGTCAGACTCTTTTCTCGCATGGCCCTTGTATTCTTCCGACATCTGATGCGCTTCCTGCAGGGTCCTGCCAAGCAGGTCCTGCATTTCCCAGAACCGCCTGCTCTCATCATCTGTCTGCTGCAGGCGCTCCCTGAGTTGCGCGTTCTCTCTCAGCAGATCCTCGATCTCCTCCCGGATCGCTTCAAGAAAGGCAAAGACCTCTTCTGCATGGAATCCCCTGAATCTCATCGGGAACTGCTTTTGCTGGATGTCGAGCGGTGTGATCCTCATCGAGACCTATTATACAATAATACCGCTTCTTTCATTCCCGGGGCCGACGTGTGTTCCCCTGATAACAACAAGGTGCCGCGAGCTGTTTTGAAAAGGCAGGACGAAGTCGTATCTGTTTATCTGCCTGCCTCGCACCTGTTTGACCTCGTCGCTGACTTTGGGACCTTTGCTGAGGATAAGCACACCATCTCCCCCCAGTATTCCCTCGGCCTTGCCGATAAATTCCTGTATGCTGAAAAGCGCGCGGGTAACGGCAGCATCTACCTGAACGCCCTCTAACTCTTCGACCCTTGTATGGGCTACCTTTATTCCTTCCATGCGGAGCGTTCTCAGGATATGCTCAAGGAACAGGGTTTTCTTCTGCGAAGGTTCTACAAGAAGCATATCAAGGTCCGGCCGCATGATCTTCATCGGGATGCCCGGAAACCCCGCTCCGCTTCCGATGTCAGCAACGGTACGGACGCTCCCGGGAAGGACCTTCAGGAACAGAAGGGAATCGAGAAAATGCTTGATAATGATATCCGAATCGGTCCGGAGCGCGGTGAGATTATATGCCCTGTTCCACTTCTTCAGTTCTGCAAGGTAGAGGGAAAAAGCCCTGCTCTGGGCCTCCGTAACAGGCATGCCAAGCTGTTCAAGACCCCGTTCAAAGAGAAGATGCCCCTCGTTCATTGCTCAGATCCCGCGACACGGCACCAGACGGCTGCCGGCACATGAATGCTATTCCTCGCTGATGTCCTCGCCGCTCTCTTTTTCTGCAACCTTTGCAACGCTGACGATCTTGCCTTCACCGATATTCATGACTTTCACGCCCTGGGTATTCCGGCCAAGGACTGATATGCCCTGACATTTGACGCGGTTCAGCTTGCCGGCACTCGTGATCATGACCACCTCATCTTCATCCCGAACAAGGACCAGGCCCGCGACTTTTCCGCCTTTCTCCGTTAATTTCAGGGAAATCACGCCCTTGCCGCCTCTGCCCTGAAGAGGGTAATCGTCAAAGCGCGTTCTCTTGCCGATTCCGTTTTCGGCAACCATGAGTATCGTCGCCTTTTCGTCTGCCACTTCAGCAGCAACGACCTCATCCCCTTCTTCGAGCCGTATGCCCCGGACCCCCGTTGCGGTCCTTCCCATTTCCCGCACATCTTCTTCATTGAACTTGATCGCAATGCCGTTCCGCGTGCCAATGATGAGGTCATTGGTCCCGCCCGTCCTTCTGACCGCTATGAGCTCATCTCCTTCATCAAGGCCAATTGCAATGATACCCTTGCCCCGTGGATTGCTGTAGGAAGTCAGGGCGGTCTTTTTGACCGTGCCGTGCTTTGTGAACATCACAAGGTACCCTTCCTTGAAATCGCGAACCGGCAGGGCTGTTGAGATGCGTTCGCCCTCTGAAAGCTGCAGCAGATTCACCAGCGCTTTCCCTTTTGCGGCCCTGCCCGCTTCAGGCAGCTGATAGGTCTTCAGCCAGTAAAGCCTGCCGAGATTGGAGAAGAAGAGCATATAGTCATGCGTTGAACCGATGAAGAGCTGCTCGACAAAATCCTCCTCCTTGGTCTCCATGCCTTTGCCGCCCTTGCCGCCCCTTCGCTGGCTCCGATACGCACTCAACGGATTGCGCTTGATGTATCCTTCGTGAGAAAGCGTAATGACCATATCTTCTTCCGTAATGAGGTCCTCGATCCTGATCTCTTTCGTATCCTCGCTTATCTCCGTCCTCCGTTCGTCCGCATATTTGTTCCTGATCTCCAGGAGTTCTTCCCTGATGATCTTTGAAACAAGTTTCTCACTTCCCAGGATGGCCTTCAGCCGTTCGATCTCCTTCAGGGTCTCCTTATATTCGTTGACGATCTTTTCCCGCTCCAGCCCGGTGAGTCTCTGCAGCTTCATGTCCAGAATAGCCTGTGCCTGGACCTCGGTAAGCTGATACCCTTGTATCAGCCCGTTTCGAGCCTCCTCCGGGTTCTTTGATTTCCTGATGAGCGCGATGATCTCATCGAGATGGTCCAGGGCTATCTTAAGCCCCTCCAGGATATGGGCCCGCTCTTCAGCCTTTCTGAGTTCGAACCTGGTACGCCGCAGTATAACGTCCCGCCGGTGCTGGAGGAAATGGTTGAGCAGGACGTTCAGCTTGAGCACGTGCGGCTGCCCGCCCACAAGTGCAAGCATGATGATGCCGAACGTCGTTTCCATCTGCGTGTGCTTGTAGAGATTATTCAGCACCACCTCGGCCATGGCATTACGTTTCAGCTCGATGACGACCCGTATGCCGTCCCGGTCCGACTCGTCCCTGATATCGGAAATGTCCTCGATCTGTTTTTCCCTCACCAGCTCCGCGATCTTTTCGATAAGCCGGGCCTTATTTACCTGATATGGCATCTCCGTGATGATAATATTCTCTCCGCCGCGGTGTTCCTTCTCGATTTTGGCCTTCGCCCTTATCTTCACCAGCCCTCTGCCTGTCGCATATGCGTCCCTGATTCCGCCTGTCCCGTGAATAATGCCGCCCGTGGGGAAATCGGGGCCTATGATCACCGTCATCAGCTGCTCCACCGTCGTGCTCCGGTCGTCCAGCAGCATCAGCAGGCCGTCAATCACTTCGCCGAGATTATGCGGGGGTATGTTGGTCGCCATGCCGACCGCAATGCCCGCAGCGCCGTTGATGATAAGATTCGGTATCTTTGAGGGAAGCACCTTCGGCTCTTCGGTCGTCTCGTCGAAGTTCGGTATGAAGTCAACGGTTTCCTTGTCTATGTCCGAAAGAAGCTCTTCCGCGATCTTTGCCATGCGTGCTTCGGTATACCGGTATGCTGCTGCCCTGTCCCCGTCAATGGAACCGAAGTTGCCCTGTCCGTCGACAAGCATGTAGCGCATGTTGAAGTCCTGCGCAAGCCGCACCATCGCGTCATACACCGCAGTATCGCCGTGGGGATGGTATTTCTTGAGCACTTCCCCCACGACACCCGCGCTCTTGGAATATTTCTTGTTCGGAAGCAGTCCTTCCCTGAACATAGCGTACAGAATACGCCGCTGCACGGGCTTGAGTCCGTCCCTTACCTCTGGAAGTGCCCGTCCGATGATCACGCTCATCGCGTAATCAAGGTAGCTTATCTTCATCTCTTCTTCTATATTTACCGGTAATTTTGACATGTAGTCTTAAACCTTTCTCCTCTTATATATGGCTCCCCTGCCCGCTGCCTGAAATCGTCTGTTCTTCTCTCAAGGAAAGCTCAGTATCGTCACGACAGTCTTCGCAAGGGTTAGATGTCGATATTCCTTGCCTCAAGGGCATGTTTGACAATAAAGTCTTTTCTCGGTTCCACCTGGTCTCCCATGAGGATGGTGAATATTTCGTCAGCCTGAACGCTGTCCTCAATGCTGACCTGAAGAAACGTCCTCTTGTCCGGATCCATGGTCGTTTCCCAGAGCTGCTGGGGGTTCATCTCTCCCAATCCCTTATATCGCTGGATGTTCAGACCTTTTCTTGCTGCTTCGAACACATACTGGAACAGTTCCGTGGTCGAGGCAACTTCTTTCGGCCCTTCTTTTGTTGTGATCCGGTACGGAAGTGTGCCCATGTCACGGATCGTATTGTGCAATGCCTCGAGCTCCCGGTACTCCGGCCTGTTCAGGCCGCGGTCGCTGTTGTCCAGAACCATCTTGTAATTCTGCCGCGTGATCTCTACGCCGTATCCCTGATGCTCTTCGTCGTCATAGATATCACCGATCACGATGGCAGGAATTTCTGCCTTCATCTTTTTCAGAAGGTCCTTGAGCACCGTCTTGTCCTTCAGAACAGATCTGTCGGGGCACTCCCGAAGGAGAAATCTGAGGACAAGCGGATCTTTTCTCCTTCTTTCAAACCATTCGATCAGGCGCTCATAACTGGTGAGCTTCTTCAGAAACGGCACCAGGGCCTTGCCTTTCACCTCCTGCCCCTTGAGCGGGACAGAGATGTCCTCTGCGGCAAGGTCAACAAGCATGTTCTGCATCTCTTGCTCATTCTGTACATACTTCTCTGTCTTGCCCTTTTTCACCCTGAACAGCGGGGGTTGGGCAATATACAGGTAGCCTTTCTCAATGACCTCTGGCATCTGCCGGTAGAAGAAGGTGAGAAGGAGCGTCCTTATGTGGGCGCCGTCTACATCAGCGTCCGTCATAAGCACTATCTTATGGTAGCGGATCTTCGCAATGTCGAAATCATCCTTTCCGATACTGGTGCCGAGGGCAGTGATAAGTATCCGTATCTCCTCTGATCCGAGCATTTTGTCAAAGCGCGCCTTTTCGACGTTCAGGATCTTGCCCCGGAGGGGAAGGATCGCCTGTGCCCTCCTGTCGCGGCCCTGCTTGGCAGACCCGCCCGCTGAGTCTCCCTCAACAATAAACAGCTCGCTGAGCGCCGGGTCCTTTTCGGAACAATCGGCAAGCTTTCCGGGGAGACCGGTATCCTCCAGTGCCCCCTTCCTTCTTGTCAGTTCCCGCGCCTTTCGGGCCGCCTCACGAGCCCGTGCTGCCTGGATGGCCTTTTCGATGATCTTTTTCGCGATCGACGGATTCTCCTCAAAATACGTCGAAAGGGCATCGTTCACAATCGATTCCACAATGCCTTTGGCCTCGCTGTTGCCGAGCTTCATCTTGGTCTGGCCTTCGAACTGGGGATTGGGAAGCTTGACGCTGATCACCGCGGTAAGGCCTTCCCTGATATCGTCGCCGGATATGGAGTCCTTGCCGCCCTTGATGATGTTCGAGGAAGATGCATAGGTGTTGGCCGTCCGTGTCAGCGCAGACTTGAACCCGACGAGGTGTGTGCCTCCTTCGCGGGTATTGATATTGTTTGCAAACGTAAAAATCGTCTCAGCGTAGCTGTCGTTGTACTGAAGTGCAACCTCTGCAAAAATGCCGTCCTTTTCCCCCGATATGTAGACCGGCTTGGGATGGAGCGGTGTCTTGTTCTTGTTCAGGTGTTCGACAAAAGATACGATGCCTCCCTTGTAAAGAAACTCCTGGGTCTTGTCGGTGCGTTCATCCATAATGTTAATTTTTAGCCCGCGATTGAGGAATGCGAGTTCGCGCAACCTTTGGGAAAGAATGTCATAGCTGAATTCCGTCATTTCAAATATCTCGGCATCCGGTTTGAACGTCACCTTGGTGCCCCTGCTTTTTGTCTTGCCGACAACGATCAGCGGTCCTGCCGGCTTTCCCCTCTCGAACCGCTGCTGAAAGACCTGACCGTTCTGCTTGATCTCTACTTCAAGCCACTCGGACAACGCATTTACGACCGAGATGCCGACACCGTGAAGGCCGCCGGATATCTTGTAGGCAGTCGATTCGAACTTGCCTCCTGCATGGAGCTCGGTGAGCACGACCTCTGCAGCAGTCCGGCCTTCCGTATCCCCGGGATGCGGTCCGGTAGGAATTCCTCTGCCGTCGTCCGTCACCGTACAGCTGTTGTCATGATGAAGGATGACCTCGATGTTACTGCAGTATCCCGCGAGGGACTCATCAACGCTGTTATCCACTGCCTCATACACCAAATGGTGGAGGCCGTCAGGACCGGTCGACCCGATATACATTGCCGGCCGTTTGCGCACTGCGCTCAGGCCTTTGAGTATCTTTATGTCCTCGGCGCCGTATGTTGACTCGCCGCCTTTTTCTTTTTCTTCCATAGTACCTCTCTATCCTTGAATTTCCCGACTAATTTCTTTCTGCTGCTATATTCTCATCGGCATGATAACGCACCGGTAATCAGGGTCTCCTTCGTCCCTGATAAGTACCGGATGCAGCGCTCCCTGCATATCGACCATCACTCTTTCGGAGGACATGACATCAATGATGTCGATCAGGTATCTTGCATTGAGCCCCAGCACCATCTTCTCCCCGGTGTATTCGGCGGTCAGTTCATCCGCAGCCTCGCCCATATCCGGATTTGACGACGCGACCGCAACCCTGTTGGTATCAACCTCCATCTTCACCGCGTTTGTCTTATCTTTTGCCATTACCGACACCCTGCGAAGTGCACGGGCGAAGGCGGCCCTGTCAACGATCATCCGCTTGTCGTTCGATGCCGGGATCACCTGCTCATAGTTGGGATATGTTCCCTCGATAAGCCGGGTAAGAAACTGAATGTCCCCGATGGTGAAAAGCACATGGTTCTTGCTCATGGTCATCCGGATGGCGCTGTCGATCTTGTCGAGCACTTTTCTGAGCTCGGCCGCTGCCTTCTTGGGAACGATCATCTTTTTTTCTTCCGCGATCTTCCCTTCTATTTTCTTGCTGATCATCGCGAGTCTGTGGCCGTCTGTCCCGACCGCAGAGAGCCTGCCGTCGGGCATAACGTGAAAAAGAAGCCCATTGAGGGTATAGCGGGTATCGCTGTCCCCTGCAGAATAAACCGTTTTTTCAATAAGGTCTGCAAGGGTATCTACCGGGATTGTTATCTCCTCCATATCCTCCATGCCGGGCCAGGCAGGAAACTCCTTGGCGGAGAGGCACGCGAGCCTGAACGAGCTGGCCCCCGCCTTTATCTTCAGCCACTGGTCATCCACAGATTCGCAGATGATGTCCCCTTCAACCTCCCTGACGATCTCGAACATCTTCCGGGCAGGGATGCAGATCTTTCCTTCCTTTTCCACCTTCACCGAAAGCGGTTCCCGCAGGGCGGTCTCAAGGTCTGTGGCGGTGATGGAGGAACCCCCTTTGTTCGCATCAAGAAGAAAGTGGCTCAGGATCGGCATGGTGTTCCTCTTCTCAACGATATTCTGAATATTTGAAAGCTTCCCCTGCAGTTCTTCCTTTGAAACGACAATCTTCATGGCCCCTCCTTAATATTTTATCTTCTGAAGAAGATTTTCGATGATGCGGTTGAAGGATTCATCCTTTGATCGGCGCTCTTCCATCTGCTTGCAGGCATAGATAACGGTCGCATGATCCTTCCCTCCGAATGCCTTGCCGATATCGCTGAGAGATGAGCCGGTAACCTGTTTTGACAGGTACATGGCGACCTGACGGGGAAGGGTGATGTCCTTGGTCCTTCTCCGTGCCTTGATATCCGCCGTTTTCAGGCTATAGAACTCGCATACGGCCTTCTGTACCGCTTCCACGGTGATCGGCCTCTGGTCGTCATGAATAACGTCCTTCAGTATCTTCTTGGTCTTTTCAATGGTTATCTCTTCGCCGGAAAACGATGCTTGAGCAGCGATCCGGATGAGAGACCCCTCAAGCTCCCGGATGTTGGACTTTATCCCGCTTGCCAGGAAGTGAACGACTTCCTCGGGGATATTGCGGATGTTCATCATCTCTGCCTTCTTGTAGATAATGGCGATCTTAGTTTCTGTGTCCGGCGGCTGAATATCGGCAATAAGCCCCATGGTAAACCGTGACCTCAGCCTCTCTGTGATGTCGCTGATCTCTTTCGGGGGACGATCGCATGACACCACAATCTGCTTCTGCTTCTCATACAGGGAGTTGAAGGTGAAGAAAAACTCCTCCTGTGTCCTTTCCTTCCCTGCAATGAACTGGATATCGTCAAGAAGAAGCAGATCGAGGTTCCGGTATTTTTCCTTCAGTTCGGTCATTCTGTCATGTCTCAGGGCGCTGACAACTTCGGTTACGAACTGCTCTGTCGGTATATAAAGTATTGACACATCATGCCGCATCTCCATCACCCTGTTGCCGATCGCATTCATCAGATGGGTCTTTCCCAGGCCTGCCCCTCCATAAATGAAGAGAGGGTTGTAGATCTTGCCCGGAGTCTCTGCCACAGCTATGGCTGCCGCATGTGCAAACTGATTGCTCATGCCCTTAATGAAATTGTCAAAGGTATATTTCGGATTGAGGTAGATACCTTTGTTCGCAAGCCTGATCCTCTTTTGTTCCAGTTTTTCGATGTTCTTCTTCTGGGATGTGTCCTGCTGTTCTCCGATCTTGTATTTCAGTGTTACGGGAAAATCCAGAGCCGTTTCCAGTGAATCCTTGATCAGGTTTGGATAGGTGTCGTCGATCCACTCCCTGTAGAACCTGTTGGGGATCTCAAGGGTAACCATCTGGTCTTTTACCTGGATCATCCTTATCGGCTTGAACCAGAGCTCAAATACGCTGGCGCCAACCTTTTGCTCTATCCGGGCAAGGCTTTTACTCCATATCTCCTCAATCGTCATCGCAGCCCTTTACTGACAAGTTATTCACAATTGTTAATAATTTTATTTTCGGCAGGTCGAATATTATATCCTAATTCCTGATACCAGACAACATCTCCGTTATTATCTTGTGAGTATTTTGTAAATATTGATCCCATCTTTTTTATGTTAGGAAAGACCCATTCTTTCTTACGGAATTATAATACAAAAAAAGATATATTTTTCAAATGGTTATTTAACTTTTCCACATCTTCACAGCACCTATTCTCTATTACTAATCTTTTATAAAAAACTAATAAAAGGAGATGACTCACTGGTTTGTTGTTTTTAACTTGAGAGACTCTTTAAGAAACACATCAATATCTCCATCAAGAACTGAATCTACATCGCCTCTTTCTGAACCGGTCTTATGGTCTTTGACAATCCTGTAAGGCTGAAGCACATATGACCTGATTTGGCTTCCCCATGCAATTTCCTTTTTATCACCGACCAAAGCTTCCATCTTCTTTTCTTTCGCTTTCATTTCCAAGTCAAATAACCGCGCCTTGAGAACCTTCATGGCAACAGCTCTGTTTTTGTGCTGAGAACGCTCGTTCTGACAACTGACCACGATCCCTGACGGCATATGGGTAAGACGCACAGCAGAAGATGTCTTATTCACATGCTGCCCTCCAGCTCCCGATGCCCTATACGTGTCCATCTTAATGTCTTCTTCCCTGATATCGACCTGAATATCATCTTCAATTTCAGGACTTACGATGACAGACGCAAACGAGGTATGTCTTCTCTTGTTGGTATCAAAAGGGGATATCCTCACCAATCGATGGACACCGGCCTCCGAGCGGAGATAGCCATATGCGTAATCGCCGTTTATTGTCATCGTGGCACTTTTTATACCTGCTTCTTCACCTGGCTGCACGTCCACGACCTGCGCCTGACATCCATGACGTTCAGCCCAGCGCAGATACATTCTCATGAGCATCTGGGCCCAATCCTGGCTTTCCGTGCCGCCCGCGCCGGAATGAATCGTGAGGATCGCATTATGTTTATCATGCTCTCCCGAAAGCAGGGTCTGAAGCTCCAGGAGCTCCAGGTCGTTCCTGAATGAAACCATTTCGTTCCGGATTTCTTTCAGGAATAGGTCGCCACCTTCCTCATCAAGGATTCCCATGGATTCTTCAATGTACAGGAGTTTCTGCTCAAGCAGTCCGAAAGGGAGTACAACATTCTCCAGCCGGGCCTTTTCCTTAAGCAGCTCTTTGGACTTTTCAGGGGAGGACCAGACCTGTTCCAGAGAAAGATCTTCTGTTATTATTTGTATATCGCTCTTTTTCCTGTCAATATCAAAGATACCCTCTGAGGGCCTCAGTTTTCTTCCTGAGAGAGGAGAGTTCATCTTTGAGTTCAGAATGAATGAGCATGTTACCTCCGTGAATATATGTCGATCGCCATAACGATCGATATTATGATGCACAGATAGGAGAACAGATCCCCGTATCTGGTATAAAACGTTCGTGTGCTGTCTGTTATTACATTCTCAGTCAGAACCTGTCTGGTGAACAGACCTGTAGCTGCCCGGATCCTGCCATTGCTGTCAATAAAACCCGAGATGCCGGTATTGGCCGCCCGTACCAGGGGTTTACGGTTCTCTATCGCCCGGAACACCGCCATACTGAAATGCTGATAAGGACCGGCAGTCCTGCCAAACCAGGCATCGTTGGTTATCGTTACGATAATATCTCCTCCATGGGTAAAGAATTTTCTCACCAGTCCGGGAAAGATAACTTCATAACAGACTACTGCGCCGAAGGATCCGAATTCCGTTTCCGCTCTGTTGTACTGCCGGCCGGGAACATAATCCCCGATGCCTTCAACGAGCTTGTCTACAAAAAAGAGAACGCGTCTGAGAGGTACGTACTCGCCAAAAGGAACAAGGTGTATTTTATCATAGGAAAAGCTCTTTTTTCCTTCTTTGTCAAGCATTACAACGCTGTTAGTTAATTCAGCCCTGTCTTTGGCGCGGCTCTTTACCAAGACGCTTCCAAAAAGAAGATATGAGCCGGTATCCTTCTGGAATTGCATAAGACGGTCGGAATTACGCTGGTCATAACCGAAATAGAACGGTACCGCTGTCTCAGGCCAAACCAGCAAGGCAGGACGGGCGGAAAGAGCATTCCGTGAGAGCTTTTCATAGATATCCACGACCTCATTCTGAAATGCTGGTTCCCATTTACGGTCCTGTTCAATATTCCCCTGAACGACACTGATGGTGACCGGGGCTCCGGGCCGCTGTTCAGAGAGACGGAACATGCCGTAGCCGAGCGTAGCCGCAATAAGCAGCAGAAGGGAGGCTATGCCGACAAAGGTAAGGGAGAGAGGGAAGAGGGGCATCGTGCTGAGGCGTTTCCTGACAAGCAGGAGGTCTGCCAGAGCGCCGTTTACTGCGAGAACCAGGAACGAAACACCATAGATCCCGGAAATATCAGCTATCTGGATCAGGGGAAGGACCCGATACTGGCTGTACCCGATGCTCGACCAGGGAAAGCCGGTCAGGACATAGGAGCGGGCGAATTCTAACGTTACCCAGAGGACCGGAGCAATGAAGAGTGCCGGCAGTTTTGTGCCGCGGCATACCCGTGCGAACAACAGCGCGAAGACCGCGGGGAAAAGAGCGAGATAGGAGCATAAAAAGAGGACAAGACAGATGCTCGCCACAAAAGAAACACCGCCATAATAGGTCATGGAATGGTAGATCCAGTACAGCGTTCCGAAGAAATAGACCACGCCGAAGGCAAACCCCGATCCAAAGGCCTCTTTCGGGCTTTTTGGCCACAACGAAACAAGGAGCGGTACAAAGGCGACCCAGGCAAGCACAGAGAGCCCGGCGACCGGAAAAGCAAGAGCAATAAGGATTCCCGATGCGAGCGCGGGGAAAAGCGTCAAGAGTTTTTTATAAAAAGAATTTTCCATGTATTGACAATCAAAAATTGTAATATGTATAGTTAAAGACCGTGGGCAGTTAGCTCAGTTGGTAGAGCACGGGTCTGAAAAACCCGGTGTCCGCAGTTCAATTCTGCGACTGCCCACCATGATTTTATTTGTCCTGCCAGGCAGAGTCAAGCATAGCATTGCCTGTCGTGGCAGGGCAAATCCATCAATGCCCGAAGGACTCTTGGGTCAGAACAATCCCCGGTCGAGTGTCCGGTACTGGATTGCTTCGGCAATGTGGCTCGAGGCAATATTTTCCGCGCGTTCAAGATCAGCGATGGTTCGGGACAGCTTGAGAATGCGGGAGTATGCACGGGCAGAAAGGCCGAGTTTCTGCATCGCTGTCTCGAGGATACCCAGAGCATCACCCTGAAGGACGCAGTATTTCTTGATATGACGGGTCTTCATCTGCCCGTTGCAGAATATCTTATCTTTCGCAAACCGCTCCAGCTGCAGTTTTCGAGTTGCTACGACCCTCCGGGAGATATCCCGTGAACTTTCACCCGCATAGTCTGCAGAAAGATCCTTGTAGGGCACTGCCGGTACTTCCACATGGATATCGATCCTGTCAAGAAGAGGACCCGATATTTTCCTGCGGTACCTCTGTATCTGTCCTGCTGTGCAGGTGCATGAATGTTTGGGATCACCGAGATATCCACAGGGGCAGGGGTTCATGGCGCTTACGAGCATAAAGGAGGCGGGATACGTTATTGAGGCGACGGCCCTTGAGACGGTGACATCTCCGTTTTCAAGAGGCTGGCGCAGCACTTCCAGAACATTCCGTTTAAACTCCGGCGTTTCATCGAGGAAAAGTACGCCGTGGTGCGCGAGGCTGACCTCACCGGGCTTGGGAACCTGTCCGCCGCCGATGAGCGCAACATCGGATATGGTATGATGGGGGGCCCTGAACGGCCGTGTCGCAAGAAGCGGCTGACCGTCCCTGAGAAGTCCTGCAACACTGTGTATGCGCGTTGTTTCGAGCGCTTCTTCAAATGTCATCTCCGGAAGGATGGAGGGAAGACGTTTTGCGAGCATGGTCTTGCCCGACCCCGGGGGGCCGACGAGGAGCAGGTTGTGTCCTCCTGCAGCCGCTACCTCAAGTGCGCGTTTTGCATGTTCCTGCCCCTTTACTTCGGAAAAGTCGTCCTCATAAAGAGAAAGGTCCTGCATGGCACTGGAGATATCCAGAGTAACAGGATCAACAGTTTTTTCCTTGCGGAGAAAGGATATGACGTCCGGCAGGCTTTCCAGCCCGATGATCTGTATTCCGTGGACAACAGCGGCTTCCGGCGCATTCTCTTTCGGGACTATCAGACCTTTCAGTCCGAGGTCCCTTGCCTTGATAGCCATGGAAAGGGCACCCCGAACGGGTTTGATCTTCCCGTCGAGAGAGAGCTCGCCCGTAATGAGATATCCCTTTGCCCCCTCAGGGTCAATGAGTCCCTCTGAAGCTATGATGCCGATTGCGACGGGAAGGTCATAGGCAGACCCTTCTTTTTTCAGGTCGGCAGGTGCGAGATTGACCGTTATCTGCTTGAGGGGGAAGCTGAAGCCGATGTTCTTCAGTGCGGCACGCACCCTGTCACGGCTCTCTTTTACCGCAGTATCCGGAAGGCCCACCATGGAGAAATGAGGGAGCCCCCTGGAGGATATGTCGACTTCGACCTCGACCGGGTATGCGTCAATTCCTAAGATGCTTGCGCTGAGAATTTTCGAGAGCATGGTCTTTTCGTCATAAAAAACGTCACAAGAATAGCATTATCAGGACACAAAAACAAGAGCCTTCTGTGCTTGCCGGCAGAGAGCGCTTATTGCAAAAAGGGGGGGTAAGGGGTATTATTACCAAAAGAAAAAATGACTGTTCAGGGGGTATCATGAAGAAAATAGCGCTTGTTTTTCTTGTCTGCTGTTTGGCAGTTGCATGCGGCGGAAAGAAGGAGGTAAAGCAGGCATCGCCGGAATCAAGGACCGCTACAGAGGCCTTTGCCCTTGCCGAAACCATAAAGACCGCGTTTATCAAAAAAGATACGGCAGCACTTCAGAGGAACTCCACAGACACCGGACTGAAGGATATTACGGCAAACAAGAAGCCGTATGACAGTGTTGATATATTCTTTACCCCGCGATGGGTAGAGATCGAGGGCAGCCAGCTAATGGTGAATATTGCATGGAAAAGCAGCTGGACGGTATCGGGACGGCGGAGTGAAGAACGGGGCATGGCGGTCTTTGTGATGGAAGGGACGCCGCTCAGGGTATCGAAGATCCTCCGCGCAAACCCGTTTGTCGCTTCTGACAAATAACAGGCAGTGAGCTTATTTGCAGGAACTGCAGGAGCCTTTACTGCAGGAGGTGCATCCTGCGGACGAAGAACCTGCGAACGGCTTTTCCACGCCGCTCATGCCAAATGCCGACATCTTCTTCTTCACGTCATGGGATGAGCATTTGGGGCAGGCCACTTCCTGACTGCCGAAAACAAGTTTCTCAAAATCTTCGTTGCACTGATTGCACCGGTATTCGTAAATAGGCATTCGAACTCCTTATTTCCCCTTTTCCTTTTTCGGCACCTTTTCCCAGTCTTTCAGGAATTTAGCCAGACCGATGTCTGTAAGCGGATGCTTGGCGAGCTGAGATATAACCGCATACGGGATGGTGGCGATATGGGCTCCCATGCGCGCAGCCTCAATGACATGGAGCGGGTTCCGCACGCTCGCGACGATCACCTCGGTCTCGAAGAGATAATTCTCGTAGATCTCCATGATGTCGGCAACGACGTCCATACCCTGATGGCTTATATCATCGAGCCGGCCGACAATAGGGCTGACATACGAAGCACCGGCCTTTGCCGCCAGAAGAGCCTGGTTTGAGGAGAATATGAGTGTCACGTTTGTCTTTATACCCATGGAGGATAGTTTTTTTACTGCCTTCAATCCCTCTTCGATCATCGGAATCTTGACCACGATGTTCTTGTGGATCCGTGCAAGAGCTTTGGCCTCCCTGAGCATTTCGTCGGCGGTGACACCCACCACCTCACCGTTCACCGGTCCGTTCACAATGCCGCAGATGGTCTTCAGGATCTGCACGGGGTCTTTTCCCTCTTTCGCAATAAGAGAAGGATTGGTCGTCACGCCGTCTATGACGCCGAGCTCCCAGGCCTTTTTGATCTCTTCGATGTTCGCCGTGTCGATAAAAAATTTCATTACGCTCTCCTGTGATCGTGATGCGGTTTTGTCTCATTATAACAGAACAGCAGGGCTTTTAATCCTGTGCTCATGCTGTCTGCGCGAGGACCGGCTCCTGGTAGAGTTTCCTCAGGCAGTATGCTTCTTCGATAAGTTCAATCAGGTGGATCACCGGCCTGTCCTTGATGGCCTGTGCCAGATGGAGCATGCAGCCCGGGCAGGACGTGACAATGGTGCCGGCGCCGGCAGCCATCAGATTGGCGGCCTGCTTTTTCTGCAGGTTCTGAGACATTTCCCGGTATGAAACGCTGAAGGTGCCGCCGAACCCGCAGCAGCCGGACTCCGAAGGTTCTTTAAGTGCAAGGCCCGCTCTGGTGATGATCTCCCGGGGCTCTTTCCAGGTCCGGAGACCGTATTTCAGATGACAGGGATCATGATATGTTGTCGACGTGTCAATGAAGCTTTTTTGTTCCAGCTTGTCGAGAAGAAAGACAGAAATGTCCATCGCCCTGTCAATGGATTTCCCGATCAGAGATCTGTAGCCATGCTGCAGTGAGAGCGTGCACGTCGGGCAGAGGCTCAGAACAGCTTCTACCTTAAGCTTGCTGAAGATGCGATGGTTCTGCTTCGCCAGAGCAGCAGCTTCCTCATCCATGCCGAGCGCCCGCAGCGGCGCGCCGCAGCAGACCTCATCTTTCGGCAGGACCACTTCATATCCCAGGGATTGCAGTACATTGATAAGGGATTCGCCGAGATGGGGCAGGAAAAAGTTCACGCTGCAACCGGTGAAGACCGCAACCCTCCCCTTCTTCTTCGAGACCTTATGCACCTGTTCAACGACATGAAAGGGCTGATCAGGGATCTCGGGACGAAAGGGGATGAGCTTTCGCCGTGACAACAGGGGGAGCAGAAAGTCACGGCTCACGGACAGAAGTTTGAAACTCAGGTCAGGCCATGATGTGGAGAACTTGAGGAGATATCTGAGGAATGTCCTTTTCCGGTCTGATTTTCTGAGCACGTGCCGGCCCCGGTACATAGCCTCCGGGATGTCGATACCCAGAGGGCAGATATCCGAACAGGCGCCGCAGAGGATACAGCTGTAAAGGCGGTCGTTCAGCAAAGCCGACGGCGGAAGCGCTCCTTCCGTAAGGCCTTTTACCAGGGCGAGACGCCCCCGCGCTCCCATGGCTTCGTTAGCGGCCAGCTCATAGGTGGGGCAAACTGCCTTGCAGCTACCGCAGAGCGTGCACCGCGTGAGGTCCGGAATAAGGGAATCCTGCATATCAATAGTATAAACCATCGGCTGGGAGCAAGTCAGACCGCGAAAGGTCAGACAGGAGAGCTGTTGTGTCGCAATTCTTCAGGAAGTGAGCGGTTCATGCTTCCGCTCCGGAAGCCGTCGAGATCAAGGGAGATGAAGGCAAAACCGAGTCCATGCAAAGTCTCGGTAACGCGGCAGCGCATTTCCTCTTCCACAATGATGGACATGTCCTGCCAGGGCAGCTCGATGCGCGCGCTGTCACCCTGCACCCTGACCCTAACGGTCTTTATACCGAGGCTCCTCAGGAACTCTTCTGCCTTTTCCACACGCTTCAGGAGTCCCGAAGTTATACGCTGGCCGTAAGGGAAGCGGGAGGACAGGCAAGGTGAGGCCGGCCGGTCCCACGTTTCAAGCCCGAGCCCCTTTGAGAGCAGACGTATGTCCTGCTTTGCAAGGCCGCATTCGGCAAGAGGGCTTCTGACCCCGTAAAGCCCGGCAGCTTTTCTGCCCGGCCGGAAGTCGTTCAGATCGTCAGCATTGCTTCCGTCAAAGAGGGATTGATAGCCGCATGCTCCGGCGATCTCCTGCAGCCTGAGGAAGAGGTCCTGTTTGCAGTAAAAGCAACGTTCAGGCGTGTTTGCGATGAACAATTCGTTCTGCATTTCACCGGTATTGACCACCCGGTGTTCAACACCTTCCTGCTTGGCAAAAGAGCAGGCCAGCATGATATCCTTTTCAGGAACCGTTTCCGAGTATCCGGTCACTGCAAGGAAGCGGACCCCGGCCATCTTCAAGGCCCTGAGCAGGAATGAACTGTCAACCCCGCCCGAGAAGGCCAGCACGGCGCTTTCAGTATTTTTCAGCAGAGAAAGGAGACGGGAGAATTTCGCGTCATGCAGTTCGGGCGCCTCCTTGCTCACAGGGAGCTGACCTCGTAGTTCTCCTGGTGCATCTTGCTGTCCGCCCGAATGATCACCTTTGCACCGTATTGCTTTTCAACATCTTCGATGCCGAGCATCTCCTCGTCCGAGAGCAGCTCGGCGACAAGGGGATGCGCGGTGATGATGATCTGCGTGCTGCCGTGGCGGGCCATTTTCTTTATCGTGCGGAGTATCTCATAGGAAAGCGTATCGGGAGATTTTACAAATCCCTTGCCTTCACAATACGGGCAGGTGGTGCAGAGCGTCCTGCCGAGACTTTCCCGGACCCGCTTCCTGGTCATCTGGATAAGCCCGAGCTCTGAAATATGCAGGATCGTGTTCTTTGCCCTGTCCCGTTTCATGGCGTCGGAAAAGGCGCTGAAGAGCTTCTCCCTGTTTTCGGGCTTTTCCATGTCAATGAAGTCTATGATGATGATGCCGCCGAGGTTCCTCAGCCGTATCTGATAGGCGATTTCCTTTACGGCCTCAAGATTCGTTTTCAGGATCGTGTCTTCAAGCCCTTCTTTCCCGACGAACTTTCCGGTATTGACATCGATAACGGTCATGGCCTCTGTCTGGTCGGCGACAATGTATCCCCCGGACTTCAGCCATACTTTGCGGCCGATAGCCCGCGAGATGTCGAGCTCTATCCCGAAGGCATCGAAGATCGGTTCGGACTCTTCGTACAGCTGGATCTTGCCCAGCAGCTTCGGGAAATAGGTCTTCACGAACTCGAGGATGCGGTGATACTCTTCGGAGGAATCGATGACAAGACGTTCGACATTCTGGCTCATGAGGTCGCGCACGGACCGGAAGGCCAGATCAAGGTCACTGTAAAGCAGACCGCGCGCCGGCACGCGGTCTTTTTTCTGTTTCAGGTTCTCCCAGAGCAGGACGAGGAATTCGAGGTCTTTCCGGATATCCTCTTCAGACGAATCTTCACTGGCGGTGCGGATAATGAGACCATAGCCTTCGGGCCTGATAGCGTCGACAATGGTCTTGAGCCTGGCGCGCTCATCCTCGTTCGTTATCCTCCGCGAAATGCCGATATGATCGACGTCCGGCATGAGGACAAGATACCGGCCCGGCAAAGTTATATACGAGGTGACCCGCGCACCTTTGCTGCCGATCGGGTTTTTCGATACCTGGACCAGCAGTTCCTGGCCATCCTGAAGCACTTCGTCAATGGGCATTTCCGAGCGGGCCTTCTTGGGATACAGCTCTATGGACTGGTCCTTGTCCTCGTCCTCGAACATCGGGGAGTATTCATCCGTGTCGGAGCGGATGTCAGCAACATACAGAAAAGCAGCTTTTTCGAGGCCAATGTCCACAAAAGCGGACTGCATGCCGGGGAGGATCTTGACGACCTTTCCCTTGTAGATGTTGCCGACGAGGCTTGCATCGCGCAGCCGTTCGACATAGAACTCGACGACCTGACCGCCCTCAAGGAGCGCAACTCGTGTCTCGCCGTGTGTGACGTTGATCAGGATCTCGCTGCCCATGCGATCGCATCCTCCAAAGGTTCCTGCCATCTGCCGTCCCAGCCATACATCGACTGCCGTGTTATCCCGAGGGCATCGGCAGGCCGGCCAAAAACAAGCGGGAGAAGTTCGTCGAGCCGTACTTTTATCTCGCCGAGGTCTTTGACCGTAAGGACGAAAGTGGCATTACCGGTATTTTGAACATCTTCTACCATATCGCTCACGCGGTAAGAGCCGTGTTTTCTCTCAACCATCCTATCCTTGTTTCCGAGCCAGGCGTCAAGGGACAGATCCCGTTCACCGGAGATCTCGTAGGTATATCTTACTACAAAAGCGGTCAGGGATTTTTCGCCCTTCCCGATCGCCTTCAGCTCTGTTGCCCTGAGCCCGCCGGGAAGATTCTCCTGCAAGGACGCGAGACCGGCCTGCAGATCAAAAGGGGGAATAAGCTCGATATCAAGATATTCCTTCAGCCCCGCAGTGCCCACGCCGAGGGCGGGCCCGAAGGAGACCTTGGGACCCGGATGAAATCCCTCAGTGAATTTGAACGGGAATGAGGCCCGTCTCATCGCGCGTATGAGAGCTGTCGTTGTTTCGAGATGGGAGAGATAACGTACGGTCTGCGTTTTGGCATACCGGAGCCTGACCTTTATGGACATACCTTCAGCAGGGATTGCGCCTTCGGCAGAAGGTCCTGCAGCAGTGCGCGGTATGGCAGCCGTGTTCTGCGGACCCCGGGGCCTGCACGTCAGGCCGCAGGCATGGCACCCTGTTCTGCAGTCGTGAGTGAATGTGGCAGAGAGAGCGTTCTGGTATTCTTTCCAGAGAAATTCTCTTGAAATGCCGGTGTCAATATGTTCCCAGGGAAGACGGGCATCAGGTGCGTATTCCCGCTCTGCAAAGGACGATGCGCTGATCCCGGTGACCTCCATGGCCTGATACCATTTCGCCGGATCAAAGTACTCTTTCCATGCATCGAGCCTGCAGCCGAGTTTCCATGCAGTTTCAATGAGGAAAGAAAGGCTTTCATCTCCGCGCGAAATAGCAGCCTCAAGAACGGACATCTCGGGATCGTGTCCCCTGAACTGAACCCCTCTTCTCAGGAGAGAAGCCTTGACCTGCCGGTTCTTTTCCATGATGGTTTCAATATTGTTCTGGCCGTACCACTGGAAGGGCGTATGCGTTTTCGGCACAAAAGGGGAAACACCGACGCTCAGGGCCACATTCCTGCCGGTAAGCTTCTTGGACGTTCTGATAGCCAGGAGGACCATCTCGGAGATTGCGGAAATGTCCTCATCGGTTTCCGTAGGCAGGCCGATCATGAAATAGAGCTTGAGGTTCTGCCAACCGGCCCTGAAAAGCGTTTCGAGCGCGTGGGAATACATCTCGGCTGTGAAGCCTTTGTTGATGACAGCGCGCAGCCTGTCTGTTCCGGCCTCAGGCGCGATCGTAAACCCTGATTTTCTGACAGCCCTGAGCTCTCTGAGCATCCCTTCATTCACCGAGCCGACGCGGAGGGATGGAAGGGAGAGAGATATCCGCCTGTCAGAGAACTTCCTGTTGAACTCACCCATCAGATAATTCAGGCATCCATAATCACCGGAACTGAGCGAGGTGAACGAGACGGTGTCGTATCCTGTGGAGCGGAGGCTTTTCTCTGCGATCTTCATGACCGTTTCCGGCGAGCGTTCGCGCACAGGACGGTAGATCATCCCTGCCTGACAGAACCGGCACCCCATGGTGCAGCCCCGTGAGATCTCAATATTCACTCTGTCATGCACGATCCCGGTGAACGGTACAACCGGGCCTTCAGGAAAAGGTGCGCTGTCAAGCGATTCGATGAAACGCCGCCTGGTTACGGAGTCTTTTCCGAGGAAGGGTACATGCAAGCCTTCTATCCCGGAAAGAGCTTTCAGGAGCGCGATCCGGTCTTTCGACCCGTCCTCCTTCCAGCGGTGGAGGACCGAAAGGACCTCCGGAACGGCATCCTCCCCGTCGCCAATGAGGAACGCATCAATAAACGGCGCCATGGGAAGGGGGTTCACCGTGCAGGGACCGCCTGCCACGATAAGCGGCATCCCTTCCCGTTCAAGACGTTCGTTTGTTCTCAGGGGGATCCCGCCGAGGGCAAGCATGTTCAGCACCGAAGGATAGGAAAGTTCATACTGGAGACTGAATCCCACGGCATCGAACATGCGCAGAGGCGTCCGTGATTCCAGGGACGAGAGCAGCTCACCCTGTTCCCGCAGCGCGGCTTCAAGGTCAGGCCAGGGGGAAAAAACACGTTCTGCGACCGCAAACGGAAGATCATTGATGATCTTATACAGGATCTTGAGGCCGAGATGTGACATTCCCACGTCGTAGATGTCAGGAAACGCAAGGGCAACAGAAACCGGGGCTTTTTTATGCAGCGCGTTGAACTCGTGGTTGATATATCTGCTCGGTTTCTGAAAATGCAAGAGATTCATGCATAAAGATAGCACTCGCCAGGAGGCTTTGGCAAGGAACGGGGGATGATTCATCCGCGGCGGACGGGTCGTTTCGGTGCTTGACTTCACCTGTTCGTTACGGCTTTAATAACAGGATGAAATCCATAAATATAACGAGGCTTTTAATTCTTTTCCTGACCGCAGCTGTCCTTCTGTCCTGTTCCGGAAAATCCTCCGTAAAACAGTCCGGGACAGACGAATTCAATGCCGAGAGGTCGTTTGAAAAGGCGAACAAGCTCATAGAGAGCAAGAATTACGAGGAGGCGCGCGCCCTTCTCCTTGAAGTGAAGAACAGGGACCTTACCAAGAAATATGCCCCGATAGCCCAGCTCCGGATAGCAGACACGTTTGTAAAAGAAGAAGAACCCGACCTTGCTGTTGCCGAATACCGCAAGTTCCTTGAGATATATCCTGACCATCAGCATGCTTCCTATGCCCAGTATCAGATCGCGATGGTGTATTTTAATCAGATCGAAAGTCCGGAGCGCGGGTATGGCGGAGCAGCGAGGGCCCTTGTTGAGTTCGAAAAGCTGAAAAAGGACTATCCAAGAAATCCCTACAAGGAGTTGATCGAAATCCGCATCGAAAAGTGCAGGACGGTCATGGCGGACTATGAATACCTTGTCGGTGAATTCTATCTGAAGAAGGGCGCCTATGCGGCGACCATAGAACGGCTTGAGGGCCTGCTCAAACACTTTCCCGATTACAAGAAAGAGGACAAGGTGCTGCTCAGTCTCGGCATTGCGTATAAGAAGAGCGGCCAGAGGGAAAAGGCCGAATCCGCACTGAACCGTCTTGTTCAGAAATATCCGAACAGCTCACTCGCAAAAGAGGCCACGAAAGAGCTTGCGGCATGGTCAAAGAAGGACGAAAAGAAGTAGCTCCCCGGCATTCCGTGAACTATTATCCTGCTTTTCTTAATGTCTCCGGGAAAAAGGCTGTTATCGTAGGGGGCGGCACAATCGCCGAGAGAAAGGCCATCACTCTGATCCGGAGCGGAGCCAGGGTTACGGTCATCAGCCCTACGCTTACCACGCGGCTGTTGCGGGAAAAAAAGAAGAATACCCTACGGCATATTGCACGCCGGTACCGGAAAGGTGACCTCAAGGACAGCTTTCTGGTCATTGCCGCAACGGATACTCCTGCCGTGAACAGCAAGGTCGCTCGCGAAGCCCCGTCTCTTGTCAATGTGGTAGATGTCCCGGATGAATGCACCTTCATTGCGCCGTCAGTCGTGCAGAGGGGACCGCTGACCGTGGCGATATCGACTGCCGGGAAAAGCCCCGCCTTTGCACGGACTCTCCGCAGGGAACTGGAAAAGACATATGGACCTGCACTGGGTGCCTATCTGGAATATATGGGCAAACTGAGGAAAGAGGCCCTTGTGACTGTCTGCGACAGAAAAAAAAGAGAACGCTTCCTGAAGGACCTTGCATCAGAACGCGTTCTGCATCTCCTGCGCACAAAGGGACTGACGTACGTAAAAGAAAAGGCTAAAGAACAGCTTCTCAAATTGACCGCATCACGCCGACCGTGACAACTCCCTGACCTTTTCCTGCAGGACCGAAGCAAAATACTCATAGTCATCCATGGACGCGGGCTTCCGGGCGGGATCGAGATCTGCCGCAGAAAGCGGGGCTCCAAAGGTTATCGTGATCTTTACCGGTTTCGGCCACGATGCACTCCGCGGCAATGCCTCAAATGCGCCCTTGATATATGCAGGGATAACAGGAACCCCCATCTCGACCGCCAGAATGCCCACCCCTTTTTTGAACTCGAGGAGAGCGCCGTCCGCAGAACGGCCGCCTTCGGGGAAGACACAGAGAGAACAGCCGCGGCGCAGCACGTATGCCGAGGTCTGGAGCGCCCGGTTCAGATAGGATGAGGAATCGATAGGAATTACGTGGGCTATTTTTGCAAAACGGCTCTTCAGGAACCCGGTAAAAAAATCGCTTATGCCCAGCAGGTACATGTTCCGGAAACGTGCAAACGGAAGAGACAGCACGACAACGAAGCCGTCAAGGTAGCTGGCATGATTCGGCGCGATGATAACGCGGTCTGTCGGCGGGATGTTCTCCTCGCCCATTGTCTCTATGCGAAAGAGCATCTTCATGATTGCCTTCAGTGCCATATGGGCTATCCGTGAGCAAAGCATCAGGGAGCCGGGCGGTTCCAGCATGATCGCTTCCTGCGGTTCCTCTGCAATGATCTCTCTCCAGCCGCTCCTTTGGACCTCTTTGACCTGCCGGCCGGACGCGGAAAGGCGTATCTTTTCGGACAGCTCGTAAACGGTGTGGATATCGGACATGAAGGTTTCAGGCAGCTTCAGAGAAAAAGTTCGTTCAAGTGCCACAACGAGCTCTATCTTCGAGAGGGAGTCCAGTCCGAGGTCCAGTTCAAGGTTGTCCGCACCGGTGATCTTCTGTTCGTTGCCGGTGACTTCCCTGATCGCAGCGATGATACTTCGTTCAAGAAGATCGGAAGGCTCCTCCTTTGCTGCGGGAGGCTTCGCCTCCTGCGGCGGTTCCGGTCTGATCAGGAAGCGCCGCAATTTTCCGAGAGGGGTCCGGGGCAGCGGTTCTTTCCGGAGCGAGAACCCCTTTACCCGCATATATGACGGGAGCTCTGAGGACAGGGTGTTGATCTCCCACTTTATCGCCTCATGAAGATTAGCGATGCCGGACTGTTTCGCATATTCAAAATCCGGGACGATCACCGCGTGCAGCGCATCCGTGGTACCCTGATGTTCTACTCCGGTAATGCAGATCTCCCGGATCAGTTTAACGCCGAGATACTTCTTCTCAACATCCTCGGGATAGATATTCTTGCCGGAGCTGAGGACGATCACCTCCTTTGACCGGCCGGTGATAAAAAGGTAGCCGTCCCGGTCCATCCTGCCGATATCGCCGGTCCTGAACCAGCCGTCTCTCAGCACCTCATTGGTCGCAGAAGGATTCTTATAGTATCCTTGCATGACCATGGGGCCCTGGATCTCTATCTCTCCTTCACCGGTCCCGGAAGGTTCCATGATACGTATGCTGACCGAAGGGAGCGGCTTTCCGGCTGAGCCGGGCTTCCGCTTATTGACCGGATTGAATGTGACGATCGGCGACGTCTCCGTAAGACCATAGCCCTCGAGGACCGTAAAGCCGAGGGCTTCCATATCCGTCATTATTGAGGGGTCGAGGCGGGCGCCGCCGCTGGTAAAGAACCGGAAGCGTGGGCCAAAAGCGCCATGCACGGGACCGAAGACCAGCTTTCCGATCGGGATGTCGAATTTCCTCCTCATGAAGCCGGAGAGGCGCAGAAGCAGGCCGGAAAGAAACGGCAGGGGCTTTGGTTGAGCCTGCATTTTTGAAAGGATGCTGTTTTTCAGCAATCCCAGGAGTTGAGGGACCCCCACCAGCACGCTGACCCCGGTCTCCTGGATTGCCGCAACCACGTCAGGGCCTTTCATGCTCTTTGGAAAGGTGACGCTCCCCCCGAGGAAAAGAGGCACCAGGAACGTGCACATGAAGGCATAGGTATGGTGCAGGGGCAGTATGGCGAGGACCGTATCTTCATGGGAAACGATCCCGGCCTGAATTGCAGCATCGGCATCAGCGCAGAAGTTCTTATGTGAGAGCATCACTCCCTTTGGGTTTCCCGTTGTGCCGGAGGTATAGATGATCGATGCGGTATCTTCGGGGCTGCATACGGGGAAGGAGGCCGCAGACGCAGAATGTTGTATGGCATCGAATCCCGGGCTGTCAAAATCAATGAACATGACAGGGGGTCCGGTACTTTCTGCCCGTAAGAAAGCAGACAGCTGACCGGCCGTTGTGCTGCTATGGAAGACAGCGCTGACGTCAGCGGCCAGGAGGAGGTTTTGCACCTCGGTGCTGCTCAATTGTGCGTCAATGGGCACGGAAATGCCTCCTGCCCGGAGTGTCGCAAGATAAGCAGAGCACCATTCAGGCCGGTTCTCCGAGATGATAGCGATCCGGTCTGTCTTTCGGATGCCGGCCTGAACGAGAAAAGAGGCAATGGCCGTGACATCGTTGGAGACCTGACGGTAGGTGAGATTTCTCCAGCCGTCCCTGAACCAGGAGAATGAGATATTGTCCGGAAATGTCCCGGCAGCAGATAAAAAACGCTCTATGACGCTATTGTTCACAGACCCCGGCATGATTGAAGGTTTTTCGGACATCTGCTATACTTTTCACGCATTACCGTCCTTGTACATAATAGCATGTTTACGTGCATGAACAGAGGGAGGACCGGCATGGCGTTTACCGAAGAAGAACTGAAAAGATACACCCGCCAGATGATGATGGAAGGCTGGGGCGAAGAGACCCAGCAGAAGATCAAGGACTCGACCGTATTCATAGCAGGCGCAGGAGGCCTCGGATCACCGGTTTCTATCTATCTTGCAGTAGCCGGGGTCGGCAACATACGCGTTTGTGATTTTGATTCGCCCGACTGGTCGAACCTCAACCGGCAGATACTGCATAACCACGGCAGGATAGGGGTCAATAAGGCCGTATCGGCAAAGCAGACGCTTGAAGAACTGAACCCTGACATAACGGTCATTGCGTTTACCGATAAGATCGTGGCAGAGAATGTCGATGAGCTGGTAGGCGACTCCGTCCTTATTCTCGACTGCATGGACAATTTCCCGACACGTTACCTGCTGAATGAATGCGCAATACGGAAAAAGATACCCATGGTGCACGGAAGTATCTGGGGTCTTGACGGCCGGCTCACCTTCATACAGTCACCCGAAACACCCTGTCTCAGGTGTTACTTTCCGGAATCTCCTCCCAAGGAGGTGTTTCCGGTACTGGGGGCAACACCGGGTGTCATCGGAACGCTTCAGGCCATGGAGGCAATCAAGTTTCTTGCTGGGGTGGGCAAACCGCTGAAAGGAAAGCTCCTTGTCTGGTCAGGAAATGATATGACCTTCAGGACCTTTAAGGGGTTCAAAGACCCCCTCTGTCCTGTCTGCGGAGCGGGATCATAATATTCCCAATACCCAGCGAGGGAAACGGCAAAGATCTCTTATGAGGGGAATGCATGATGCATAATTCAGGGCCGGGCAACATGACCGGAGTATCTCATTGAGCTTCACGCTGCGGCAGAAGATCTTCCTCGGCTATATCGTCATGATATCCTTTACGCTTCTGGTGGGGTTCTATGCCATATTCAGCCTGAAAGAACTGACCACGATCACGCAGAATGCGGTCTTCAATTCTATCGCGACCAGCGGTCGGCTGACCAAACTCAATGACAACATTCTTGCCCAGGACCTGTATGAAAAGCGATTTCTCATGCTCAAGCAGCGGGATGCGGAGAACCTTTTCTGGATGCGGAGCAAGGAGTTCGGGGAAATGCTCACGGAGCTCGGCAAGACCGAAACCTATATAAGCCCGCTCATAGCCTCCGTCCTTTCCCAGCATGACAGATATGATGCCCACTTTACCCGCGAAGCACAGCTGATAAAGGAAAATAAAGTTCGGGAGGCTGAAGAAGTATCGGCCGGGGACATGAAGACCGTATTCGAAAAAATACTTCTCGGGCTGAAAGATGTTGACCATCAGATCAAATCGCAGCAGAACATATTCATCAGCGAATCGAATTCCCTGAGCGAACGGGCCCTGCTCATAACGATCATCCTGAGCGCCACGTCCTTTGCCTTCGGCCTGCTCTTTGCTTCTTTGCTTACGAACCATCTCAATGCCGCGATAGAACAGCTCAAAGAGGCGACGAACATGATCCGGAGCGGTGATTTCGACAGCATGCCCGAGATCAAGGGGGCAGACGAACTCGCGGACCTGGCCATATCTTTCCGTGAAATGTCCTCCCGGCTGAAGGAACTTGAAGAGATAAACCTCGATGCCAATCCGCTGACCAAGCTGCCGGGCAACCTTGCCATAGAAAAAGAGCTCCTGGTGCGGCTCAACGAGACCCAGCGGTTCTCGTTCTGCCTGATCGACCTTGACAACTTCAAGGCATATAATGACCGTTACAGTTATGCGCGGGGGAGCGACCTCATCAAGTGGCTCTCCGAGCTGCTGGTCAATATCAAGAAAGAATACGGGGAGCCGGAAGATTTTCTGGGGCACATAGGCGGTGACGATTTTGTCCTGATCTGTTCACCCGACAGGATCCAGACACTGTGCAGCAGGATCATCGAGGAATTCGACAGGGGGATCCCGGCCCATTATGATCCCGAAGATGCGAAGAAAGGGTTTATCATCTCCATTGACCGGAACGACAAACCCGCCATGTTCGGCATCATGACCATATCCCTGGCAGTGGTCAATACCGACAGGACCCTCGTGCGTGACCCCAAAGAGATATCCCAGAAAGTGGCGGAGCTGAAGCAGTATGCGAAGTCATTTGCCAAGAGCATCTACATCATGGACCGCAGACGGGCCAGGTAGCTGCTTGCCGTCGGTCCGGTCCTCGACGATGTTTCACGTTTCTGTCAGCCTGAGCATTTCTTGAAAACCTCTTCCGGAAAGAAGACGGTGGAGCCGACCCGTCCGGTATTTCGGTCATGAGGGGCTTGATGATGATTCCGGACATGCGGTACTATTAAGAGCGCTTATAAATGGATAAGGAAATCATCAGCTGAAAGGAACGACGCCATGCGCGTACCAAGTCCGAGCTACAGCATCACCATCCGCGCAGAGATAGAGAACCGCATCGGCATGTTCGCCCAGATCGCCATGACCATTAGCCAGGTAGGCGGCGACCTCGGCGCCGTTGACATCGTCCGCGTTGAAAAAGGGAAGATCATCCGCGACATCACGGTCAATGCCCGGGACGACCGGCATGAAAAGAAGATCGTTTCCGCACTGAAGAATATCGGCGGCATAAAGATCCTCAGGGTCATGGACAGGACGTTCCTGATGCATGAGGGCGGCAAGATCGAGATCCATAACAAAGTGCCGCTGCGGGACCGGAATGATCTTTCCAAGGTATATACCCCCGGCGTTGCCCGCGTATGCATGGACATCCATGAGCATAAGGAGCATGTCTACCGCTATACGATAAAAGGCAATGCCGTCGGCATAATAACTGACGGTACGGCCGTACTCGGTCTCGGAGACATAGGGCCCGAAGCCGCCATGCCGGTGATGGAAGGCAAGGCAATGATCTTCAAGGAATTTGCCGGAATAGACGCCTTTCCCATAGCACTCGGCACAAAAGACCCGGACGAGATCGTTGCGACCGTAAAGAACATTGCAACGCCGTTCGGCGGCATCAACCTTGAAGACATCTCTGCCCCCCGCTGCTTTGATATCGAGACGAGGCTGAGAAAAGAGCTTGATATCCCGGTGTTCCATGACGACCAGCATGGGACTGCTGTTGTCGTACTCGCCGGCATCATCAATGTATCACGGCTTCTGAAGAAGAATATGCGGAAGTTCCGCGTGGTCATCCTGGGAGCAGGCGCTGCCGGCATAGCGAATGCCCTCATGCTTGCCGCGTACGGCATACAGGACATCATTCTCTGTGACAGGGCGGGAGCGATCTATAAGGGCAGGAGGCAGGATATGAATCCCTATAAGCAGGCCATTGCACGGAAGACGAACCCGCGCATGATCAAAGGCACCCTTGCTGATGCGGTAAAAGGGGCTCACGTTCTCATCGGCCTTGCCGGACCCAATACCGTGACAGTTGACCATATCAGGAGCATGGCCAAGGACCCGATCGTGTTTACGCTTGCGAATCCCGAACCGGAGATCGCGCCCGAGGATGCGATCTCCCTGGTCAAGATCCTGGCAACCGGCAGGTCTGATTACCCCAATCAGGTGAACAATATGCTCGGGTACCCCGGGATATTCCGGGGACTTCTTGATGTCAGGGCGAAAGGCGTCAACGAAGAGGTCAAGTTCGCTGCTGCGCGTGCAATTGCCTACAGCATCAAAGATGATGAATTGCACGAGGACCACATCATCCCCAGCGCCATGGACAAGAAAGTCGCCTCTCTCGTTGCCCATGAGGTTGCCGAGGCTGCCCGCAGGACAGGACTCGCGAGGAAATAGTGTGCAGGACGAGATGGCGGAACTGACCCGGAGCACTGTAGGCAGGAAGATCTTCATGGCCCTTACCGGGTGGATGATGATCCTGTTTGTTGCGGTGCATCTGCTGGGAAATACGACGGTGTATTCAGGGTGGATAAATGCATACGCTGAACGTCTTCATGCACTACCGCCATTGCTATGGGCCTACCGGCTGTTCATGTCGGTCGTAGTGACGGTGCACATATTTTTCGGCATACAGCTCACGCTTGAGAACCGACGTGCCAAGCCTGCGCCGTATTTCGTAAAAAAGCACCTGAGGGCGACCTTTGCGGGAAGGACCATGATCTGGTCAGGGACGGTCATCGGGGGTTTCCTGCTCTTTCATCTTGTCCATTTTACGCTGCAGCTGATCTTTCCTGAGCATGCCGCAAACAGGAACATGGACAGTGCCGGGAGGCCGGATGTGCTTGGCATGGTGATCTACAGTTTTCAACATCTTGCGGTCTCGTGCATATACGGCATTGCGGTCGCAGCGCTTTTTCTCCACCTTTTCCATGGCGTGGAGAGCTCATTTCAGAGCTTCGGCCTCCAGTCTGACAGGACACAGCGCTTTATTGTCAGGGCAGGCGCGGTTGCCGCGACGGTGGTGGCAAGCGGCTATCTTTCGATACCGATAGCTGCCCTGCTGGGTATACTCAAGTGAGCGGCGCGTACAAGATCCTCGACGGGAAATGCCCTTCGGGGCCTCTTTCGGAAAAGTGGGACCGCCGCAGACAGGAGCTGAAGCTTGTCAACCCTGCCAACAAGCGCAAGTACAGGGTCATTGTGGTGGGCACCGGCCTTGCAGGAGCGTCCGCAGCCGCAACCCTTGGGGAACTCGGATATCAGGTTCATGCGTTCTGTTTTCAGGACAGTCCCCGCAGGGGGCACAGCATCGCCGCGCAGGGCGGCATCAATGCAGCAAAGAACTATCCCAATGACGGCGACAGCATCTACCGGCTTTTCTACGATACGATCAAGGGCGGCGATTTCAGGGCACGCGAGGCCAACATATACCGTCTAGCCACGATCAGCAGCAGCATCATCGACCAGTGTGTTGCACAGGGAGTCCCGTTTGCCCGGGATTATGCAGGATATCTTGATAACCGGTCTTTCGGCGGGGCCCAGGTATCCCGGACCTTTTATGCAAGGGGGCAGACCGGCCAGCAGCTCCTTCTCGGCGCCTTTGCTGCGCTCTCCCGGCAGGTCAAGGCGGGATCCGTGCGGCTGTACCCGCGTACGGAGATGCTTGACCTGGTTCTGATCGGCGGTGAGGCAAAAGGGATCACGGTCCGCGACCTGGTGACGGGCGAGATCAGGAGCCATGCAGCCGATGCGGTATGCCTCTGTACCGGTGGATACATGAATGTCTTCTATCTTTCGACCAATGCCATGGGTTCGAACGTGACCGCGACCTTCCGTGCCTACAAAAAAGGGGCATTTTTCGCGAACCCCTGCTTTACCCAGATCCATCCGACATGCATTCCGGTGACCGGAGACCATCAGTCCAAGCTTACCCTCATGTCCGAGTCCCTGAGAAACGACGGCAGGGTATGGGTGCCGAAGAAAAAAGACGACCAGCGGAAGCCGCATGAGATACCTGAGGACGAGCGCGATTATTATCTCGAGCGCAAATACCCGAGCTTCGGCAATCTTGCGCCGAGGGATATCGCTTCCCGTGCGGCAAAAGAGGTATGCGATGAAGGACGGGGCGTGGGCCCCGGCGGAAGGGGCGTCTATCTTGATTTTGGTGATGCCATACAGCGCTTCGGCAGGGAAAAGATCGCTGAGCGGTACGGGAACCTCTTTGACATGTACGAACAGATAACCGCCGAGAACGCCTATGAGCGGCCGATGCGCATATATCCCGCACCGCATTACGCCATGGGCGGGCTCTGGGTGGATTATAACCTGCAGAGCAGCATACCGGGGCTCTTTGTGCTTGGCGAGGCGAACTTTTCCGACCATGGCGGCAACCGGCTCGGCGCGAGCGCGCTTATGCAGGGGCTTGCTGACGGATATTTCATCATATCGTATACCATAGCGGACTATCTTGCGGGCATCCGGCCGGGGACGGCGGATGATCAGCACCCGGATTTCAGGAGATCACGGGAAGATGTAGCCGCAGTCACGAATAGACTGCTTTCGATAAAGGGAAGGAAAACCGCGAATGATTTCCACCGGCAGCTCGGCAGGATCATGTGGGAAGATGTCGGCATGGCGCGGAGTAAAGAGAGCCTGAACCGGGCACTGAAGCTTATCCCGGAACTGCGGGCCGAATTCTGGGGAAATCTCCGAGTTCCGGGGAGTGGCGCAGGGCTCAACCAGGAGCTCGAAAAGGCAGGACGCGTAGCTGATTTTCTCGAGTTCGGAGAGCTTATGGCGTTCGATGCGCTCCACCGGGAAGAGTCCTGCGGAGGCCACTTCAGGGTCGAGCACCAGATGCCGGACGGGGAGGCAAAGCGTGACGACGGAAATTTCTGCTATGTCGCCGCCTGGGAGTTCGGGGGGCCGGAGAAAAATCCGCAGCTGCATAAGGAGCCGCTCATTTTCGAAAACGTGCAGCTCGCGACGAGGAGTTATAAATAATGGACCTGTTTCTCTATGTATGGAGACAGAGCGGCCCTGAAGATAAAGGCAGCCTTGAGCAGTATCAGGCAAGGGACATAAGCCCTGATATGTCGTTCCTTGAGATGCTCGACGAGGTCAATGAGGAGTTGACGAGGGAGGGCAGGGAGCCGATCGCCTTTGACCACGACTGCAGGGAAGGGATCTGCGGGTCATGCTCGCAGGTTATCAACGGCATACCCCACGGTCCTCAGGAGAAGACCACGGTCTGCCAGCTGCATATGCGACATTTCAGGGACGGCGATACGATCTATATCGAACCCTGGAGGGCCAGGGCATTCCCTGTGATCAAAGACCTGATCGTTGACCGGAGCAGTCTTGACCGCATCATACAGGCAGGGGGATATGTGTCGGTGCATACGGGAGGCGTTCCTGATGCCAATGCTGTTCTGATCCCCAAGACGGACGCGGAAAAAGCAATGGACGCGGCTGAATGCATCGGCTGCGGCGCCTGTGTTGCCGCCTGCCCCAACGGGTCTGCGATGCTCTTTACCGCGGCCAAGGTGACGCACCTTGCTATGCTGCCGCAGGGCCGTGTCGAAGCTGCCCGGCGCGTATGTGTCATGACCGAAGCGATGCTCCGGGAAGGATTCGGAAACTGCAGCAACCATTATGAATGCCAGTCGGTCTGCCCAAAAGGCATAAAGGTCTCTTTTATCGCGAAGCTGAACAGGGAGTATCTCAAGTCCGTTGCAGACAAACCATGACCTCTCAGGCACTGACAGGAGAGATACCTTTGGCCATCATGCGCCTTGCATTTCACGGGAAGATGCTATAAACTTTCGTTATCGATCCATTAAATAATATTCAAGCGGATAAGAACCTTTTAACTGAATAGGATATTCCACAAGGAGGAAACATGAAACGCTTGGCCGTAATCCTGTTGGCAGTATTTGTCCTGAGTGTGTGCGCTTCCTCATTTGCAGCAGCCGCCGATTTCAATCTGGTAATTCCCCTGCCTCTGACCGGCAAGCAGGCGAAGTTCGGCGAGATGATGAAAAGGTCTTACGAGATAGCGGCCGAGGAGATCAACGCAAAAGGCGGCATCAAGAAGAATAAACTTGTCCTTTCTTTTGAGGACTCGGGCGCAAAGCCGGAGACTGCCCGGGCCATAGTCGAAAAACTCATCGATACGAAGAAGCAGCCTATCATAGTCGGCGAATACACCTCAGCCTGCGCAAAGGCTGTAGCAGCAGTCGCCGAGGAAAGGAAGACCCCGTATCTGGTGGTCGCGAGCGCAGATGACGACATCACCCAGAAGAACTATAAATATGTCTTCCGCCAGAACCAGGTGAACGCCCATTACGGCGACGGCGTTATCGATTTCATCAAGAACATTGTAAAACCGAAGACCATGGCGATCCTTTACGAAAGCTCGGCCTTTGGAACATCAGGCGCCGAGGCAATGGCAAAGGATGCCCAGAATACAGGAATTAAAGTTCTCCTGAAGGAAAAGTATGAGGCCGGTTCAGTTGACTTCAAGCCGCTGCTTTCCAAGGTGAAGGCTGCCCAGCCCGACGTTATCTATATGGTTTCCTATGTCATGGACGCATCGCTGCTCATGAAGCAGATCAAGGAGCTGAGAATCGATGCCAAGCTCTTCGCCGGAGGCGCTGCAGGGTTCGCGATCCCTGAGTTCATTGACAATGCCAAGGACGCGGCTGAGTATGTGATTACCGCAACCCTTTGGTCGCCCCAGCTCAAATACGCCGGCGCAAAGGAGTATGCCGAAAAATACAAGAAGAAGTACGGCGACTTTCCTTCCTACCACGGTGCTTCAGCATACTCCGCGCTCTATGTGACAAAGGACGCGCTCGAACGGGCCAAGGACTGGACTCCGGACGGAATCCGCAATGCGCTCAAGGCAACGAATACCGTGACCGCGTTCGGCCCGATTAAATTCGAGGACAAGGAAGGATATCAGAACCAGAACTTCATCGATACCCTTGTGCTCCAGGTAATCAAAGGCGAACATGAAACGATCTGGCCTGAAAAGTTTGCGAGCAAGAAGTACGTCTACCCGATGCCGTCCTGGAGGGAAAGGCGGTAGGAGACCACCTGAGGAAGATGATACAGGACAGCCATGACATCGGTCCAGCTTGAAGTACTGCTGCAGACACTGATATCAGGCCTCCTCCTGGGAGGCCTGTATGCCCTGATCGGCATAGGCATGACCCTGATCATGGGTGTCATGAAGATCATCAATCTGGCCCACGGCGAGCTGATGATGGTCGGGATGTATATTGCCTATGTGCTTTTTTCCTCATTCCATATCGATCCGTACCTTTCTATCTTTATAGCTGCTCCGGCGTTATTCTTACTCGGCGTACTGCTCCAGAAATTCCTTATCAATCCGGTCCTGAAGGTCGAAGCGATCATACCCGAGAACCAGGTCATCCTTACCGTGGGCATAGGCATGGTGCTTGCCAACATCGCTACAATTATATTCTCATCCGACTACAAGACGACGCCGGTTGATTATGCTACCAAGGCATGGTACCTGTCCGATTACTGGAAGGCATCGCCGATCGAGCTTTCGCTTTCCATGCCGTGGTCGGTATCGTTCTGCGTTGCCCTTATGATCACGGCCGCCCTCTGGTTTTTCCTTACCAAGACCGATATAGGCAAGTCCATCCGGGCAACGGCCCAGGACAAGGATGCAGCCATGCTCATGGGCGTGAATGTGGAAAGGATGCGGGTTGTTACCTTTGGTCTCGGCTCGGGACTGGTGGGGGCGGCGGGGTGCCTTTTCATCCCGATCTACTATCTCTATCCTGATCTGGGCGGCCAGTTTACGCTCATTGCCTTTGTCATCACGATCCTCGGCGGCCTCGGTTCGACGGTCGGTGCCATTGTCGGCGGGCTTATCCTCGGGGTATTCGAGTCCCTGACTTCCACCTATGCAGGCATGGGATGGGCACCGGTGGGCAGATTCATGATATTTGTGGCGGCCCTTATATTTGTGCCCGGAGGCATCATGTCGCTCTTCAAGAAGAAGGGGCTCGGAAAATGAAGAAATACCTTCCTCTCATCATTGCCGGACTTCTCGCTGTGCTCCCCCTGATAGGCCTGAGCTCCTACTGGATGCACATCCTGATCCTGGTGATCATGTGGTCGGTTATCGGCATGGCATGGAACCTCCTCGGCGGCTACTGCGGCCAGGTATCGTTCGGCCATGCAGCGTTTTTCGGCGTCGGCGCGTACACTGCAGGGATACTCTATAACAAGCTGGGAGTCTCTGCCTGGTGGGGTTTGCCTCTCAGCATTATGGTTGTCACGCTCTTTGCCCTTGTCATCGGCTATATCTGCCTGAGACTGAAAGGCCCGTTTTTTGCTCTCGGCACGCTTGCCATGGGCGTTATCCTGAGGGTCATGGCAGAGAACCTTACGACGATTACCGAAGGCGATCTCGGTATCATGATCAGAGAGAGGACCTGGATCGAGAAGACCTGGTACTTCTACATCATCCTGATCCTTGCCGCACTTGCGTTCTTTCTGGTGAAAAAGGTCATTGAATCAAAACTCGGCTACTACTTTGTTGCGATCAGGGAGGACCAGGACGCGGCCGAGTCCCTCGGCATTAACACGACGCTGTATAAGACTATTGCGCTCAGCCTGAGCGCGATCATCACCGGACTTGCAGGAGCTTTCTATACGAACTACATGGGATACATTGACCCCAAGATCGTCTTCGCTCTGCATGACATCTCTATTGTGACGATCATGGTGGTCATGGTGGGCGGTGTGGCAACTTTTTGGGGGCCTTTTGTGGGTGCGGTCATCATGGTGTTCCTTGCCGAGCTTATCCGGACCATCCCCAAGCTCGGTGCAGCGCACCATACTTTTTTCGGCATTCTGCTGATCGTTATCATCATCTTCCTGCCGAACGGCATTGTCGGCGATCTGCCGAAGCTGAAGAAGCTCTTGAGGATGGGGAAGGCGGCATAATGTCAATGCTTGAGGTCAAAGGGGTTTCACGCTTCTTCGGCGGCCTTGCGGCGCTGACCGATATTTCTTTTGGCGTTGAAAAGGGTGAGATCCTCGGTCTGATCGGCCCGAACGGTGCCGGAAAGACCACCATGTTCAACGTGGTGAACGGCTTCTACCCGCCTTCCCGGGGCGAGGTCTATTTCAACCAGAAGAAGATATCCGGCCTCAAACCGCACCAGATCTGCAAGATGGGTGTCGCCAGGACCTTCCAGGTAGTAAGGCCCCTCCAGAGGATGAGCGTCCTTGACAATGTGATAGCCTCAGCTTTCCTGCGCGTAAAAAGCAGAGCCCAGGCCGAGGAGATCGCTTTTGAGACGATCAAATTTACCGGGCTGTATGATGACCGGGATGTGATATCAAAAGGACTTCCCCTCGGGAAAAGGAAAAAGCTCGAGATAGCCCGGGCGCTTGCTACGCACCCTGAGATGCTTTTGCTTGACGAATCCTTTGCAGGGCTTAACCCCACAGAACTCGATGAGTCCATCGGGATCATACGGAGGATAAAGGAAAGAGGCATAACCATCATGATCATAGAGCATCATATGAAGGTCATCATGGCCATTTCCGACAGGATCGTTGTTTTAAGCTACGGGCAGAAATTAGCCGAGGGCACACCGCATGAGATAGGGAACAACCCCCTTGTGATAGAGGCGTACCTTGGAGAGGCAGAGAGTGCTTGAGATAAGAAACATAGACGTTTTCTACGGCGATGTCCAGGTGATATGGAAGGTTGCCTTTGAAGTGAAGAAAGGTGAGATCGTTGCGCTAATCGGAGCGAACGGAGCGGGGAAGTCGACTACCCTGAAGACCATTTCCGGGATAGTGAGGCCCGGAAACGGTGAGGTGGTCTTTGACGGCGTCCCTATCAACAAAGTCGAACCCTACAAACTCATAGAGAAGGGATTAGCCCTCTGTCCTGAGGCGAGAAGACTTTTTGTGGAGATGACCGTGGAAGAAAACCTGGACATGGGTTCGTTGAAGGGTGAGGCGAAGAAACAGAGGCAGAAGACGAAGGAGATGGTATTTGAGCTCTTTCCGAGGCTCAGGGAGCGGAGGAGGCAGCTGGCCGGAACGCTGAGCGGGGGAGAACAGCAGATGGTCGCCATAGGCCGGGGCCTGATGTCATTGCCGAAATTGATGATGTTTGATGAACCTTCCCTCGGACTCGCCCCTATCCTTGTCCGGGAGGTATTCAATGTCATAAAGCGGATACGGGAAGCGGGGACCACAGTCCTCATCGTTGAGCAGAACACAAAGCAGACCCTTTCGATTGCCGACAGGGCATATGTGCTCGAGACCGGCAGGATAGCCCTTCAGGGGACAGGGCAGGCACTACTCAATGACGAGCATGTGAAGAAAGCGTATCTGGGAGTATAGGTCCTAACCAAGGAGGTCGCATATGTTCGTTTCCGACTGGATGACAAGAAAGGTGATCACCATATCTCCTGAAAACAGCGTTTCCGAAGCAGTCAAGCTGATGAAGGAGAAGAAGATCAAGCATGTCCCCGTGACCAGGGACGAGAGGCTTAAAGGCATCATATCAGACAGGGACATCAGGGAGTTCAGCCCTTCCAGGGCAACATCACTTGATATATATGAGCTTCATTACCTTCTTGCAACCACCAGGGTGAAGAGCCTGATGAAGGCCAAAGTCTTCACGATAAGTCAGGATTCCCCGATTGAAGAAGCTGCAATGATCATGTTCGACAACAACATCGGATCTCTTCCTGTTGTCGAAGACAGCAAGGTGGTCGGCATCATCTCTGACCGGGATATCTTCAGAGTACTTGTAGATATCACGGGCGTCAGGCATGGAGGCCATAGAATTGCCGTGACCGTCGAAGACAGGGCCGGTTCGGTGAGAGAGGTCGCGGACATCATCAGGAAGTACGGATTCAGTCTCCAGAGCATCCTCACGTCGTATGAAAAGGTCTCAAAAGGTTACCGGAATGTCGTTATCCGGTGCAGCGGCGACGGCAAGTTCGGGGCGCTTAAGGCAGAACTCATGGGGACGTTCAGGGGAGTGAAGGTAGATAAAGGCTGAGATCAGCGGGAAGCTTGCACAAAAGGGCTGGCCTGATCTGTCTCTGACGATTCTGCCAGCTTTTTCAGTCTCCGGAGATAGCGCCGCGCTGAACCGGAACCGAGCAGATGCCCGAGCCTGGCATGCAGTGCGCGGAAAAACCCTATTCCGGCCTGATCTGTCAGGATCGTCTGCGTGAGCTGACATCCGTGCTGCTTCTCTGTGATCTCATAGATTTCCTGGATGTATCCTTTCGTCGGGAGATTTCCCCCCTTCAGATGCAGTACGCACCGCACCGGCGCTTCAAATTCCATAAGTTCGGCGGCGTAGTTGCCTTCTCCGCCGATCAGGTGATACCGGATGCGATATTGTGAACCGGCCTTAGGTTCTCCGATCGTGACCGGTATGACCTTTCTGATCTTCGGGTTCCAGGACATGATGCGTACGGGATCAGCGATAAAACCCCAGAGTTTTTCCGGCGGGACAGAGATCTCTATTTTGTTCTTCAGTATCATGATTGGGCAAGATTATGAATGACGGCATTATATCAGAAAAAAGAAACTTTTCATGCAGGTTCGACGTGGCACTATCCTCATACCGCGCAAGGGGAAGGGAGACCTGCGCGTCGGAGACAAGAAGACCGACCGCAGGAAAAAGGGCGACACATCCCGCTGCAAAAGCAGTGTATTAAAAACAGCCGTGCTTAAGCAGCTTCGAGGTGCCTTTCCAGATGGTGCATGATGAAACATTCGCCGTTGTACGTCCAGAGATAACCTTCCGTGAAAGATTCGCATTCAGCGTTCCTGCACTGATAGGTGTTCTGGACACTGGTAACGGCGCCATCCGGAGTATCAACGCTCTCAACCATGGTACTGCCTACCGGCACCAGCCGGCACTCACAGATTGGACAGAACATCTTTCTTCCCCCCTTAAAGTCAGAAAGATTCTGCTTCTTATGTCCATTATATCTTGCGTGGAGGAGAAGTCAAGAAATTCCGGAGGGTCAGGAGAACGGTCAGACAGACCGCTGCCGCCGCACTTTTTCAACAGCGACCATGATGATCGAAAGCGCCGCAGGAGTCATGCCCTGGATCCTGCCAGCCTGGCCGATGTTCACGGGCCGCACCTCCTCAAGCTTCATGAGGATCTCCCGTGAGATGCCGGGCAGGCTCCGATAATCAAAATCAGGGGGGATCTTCCTGTCTTCGGTGCGCAGCAGCCTGTCTGCAGTTTCCTTCTGCTGCCGGATATATCCTTCATACTTTATCTGTATCTGCACCTGCTGCTCAACCTCCTCATCAAGACGCTGCTCCGGAGGCGCAACCTCCCTGATCGCAGCATAGGTGACCTCCGGTCGTTTCAGAAGCTGCTCGAGGCTGCTGTCTTCGGTGATCGCGGTTGCGCCTAAAACGGCAAGCAGGGGATTGACGACCAGCGGCTTGACCCTGACCTTCCTGAGCCTCCGGATCTCCTCCTCTATCGCGGCCTTTTTCTTCAGGAAATGAGCATAGACCCTGCTGTCCAATAATCCGAGGGCATGGCCTTTTTCCATAAGCCTGAGGTCAGCGTTGTCATGGCGAAGGAGAAGCCGGTATTCAGCGCGCGACGTGAACATGCGGTAAGGCTCCTTTGTTCCTTTTGTCACCAGGTCATCGATGAGGACACCAATATATGCCTCATGGCGGCCGAGCACCAGAGGTTCCCCGGCCCGGATCATCTGCGCAGCATTGATCCCTGCCATGAGCCCCTGCGCGGCGGCCTCTTCATAGCCGGATGTGCCGTTTATCTGGCCTGCAAGGAAAAGCCCTTTCACACCCTTTGTTTCGAGCGTATGCTTCAGCTGCGTGGGAAAGGCGAAATCATATTCGATCGCATACGCAGGACGCATGATCTCGACATGCTCAAGGCCTGCGATGGTCCGCAGGAACCGGAGCTGTATATCATACGGCAGGCTGGTCGAAACGCCGTTTGCGTAGTATTCCGTTGTTTCGAGTCCTTCAGGTTCGAGAAACACCTGGTGGCGCTCCTTGTCAGCGAACTTGACGATCTTGTCCTCGATCGACGGGCAGTAGCGCGGCCCGATGCCCGTGATCTTGCCGCTGTACATGGCGGAAAGGCCGAGATTCTCCCTGATGACCCTGTGCGTTTCCGCGTTCGTATAGGTTATATAACAGGGAAGCTGGGGATTAGTGATGAGCGGGGTGCTGTGAGAAAAAGGAACGGGCGGATCGTCCCCGTACTGGGCCTCGGTTCGTGAGAAATCTATGCTCTTTGCATCGAGGCGGGCAGGCGTTCCGGTCTTGAGCCTTCCGAGGTTCAGACCGAGCCGGGCCAGGCCGGCGGAAAGGTTCTTTGCGGGGAATTCGCCTGCCCTTCCTGCTTCGAAGCTCTCATGGCCTATATGCATGAGACCCCGGAGGAATGTTCCGGTCGTGACGATGACGGCTTTTGCAGGATAAAACGTGCCGAGAGAGGTCACCACACCCCTGACCTTCCCGTCTTCCGCGATGATGTCGTCTATCATTGCCTGCTTTATGTCCAGGCGTTCCTGCTGTTCGAGTACCCCCCGCATCCTGAGCCGGTAGAGCACCCTGTCGGCCTGCGCGCGCAGGGACCAGACAGCCGGCCCCTTGGACCTGTTCAGCATCCTGAACTGGATGCCGGCGAGGTCCGTCACCCTGGCCATCTCTCCGCCGAGCGCGTCGATCTCGCGGACCAGATGCCCCTTTGCGAGGCCGCCGATGGCCGGGTTGCAGGACATCTGCGCGATCGTGTCGAGGTTCATGGTGAAGAGACAGGTGGAAAGGCCCATACGCGCAGACGCAAGGGCTGCCTCGCAGCCGGCATGTCCTGCCCCTATGACAAGCACGTCATATGTTTTGGTTGTATCCATGAAGATACTATTATAAGATAATTTCTGGCGCCAGCGCACAGGAGGGAATGATATGAAGACAGGGTTCATAGGGCTTGGGCATCTCGGGAAGACCATGGCCAAACGGCTCATCGGTGAAGGCATTGAACTGGTCGTCTGGAACAGGACTCCGGAAAAGGCTGCGGACCTCAAGGCCGAGGTTGCGGCCAGTCCCGCTGACCTTGCGGCAAAAGCGGACGTGATCTTCATGAATCTCTTTGACAGCGAGGCGGTATGGTCCGTTATCAGCGGCACCGGCGGGCTCCTTGAGGCTGACTGCTCGGGCAGGATCATTATCGATACCAGCACCAACCACTTTGAGGATGTCCTGCATTTCCATGAGATGCTGCGGGAAACAGGAGCATCCTACCTTGAGGCGCCTGTGCTCGGCAGTGTTGTGCCTGCCCAGCAGGGCAACCTCACGGTGCTGGTGAGCGGAGAAAAGCGGCCCTATGAGAAGGTGCTGCCGCTCCTGGAAAAGATCGGGAAGACCATCTTCTATCTGGATAAGCCTTCGCTGGCAACCAGGATGAAGCTCATCAATAACCTTGTGCTCGGCTCGTTCATGGCCACCCTGGCTGAAGCAATAGCGTTAGCCGAGGCTGCCGGCATCGACAAGGCCGGTGCCATTGAGATGCTCCTTGCCGGGGCAGGCAATTCCGTGGTCCTGACCGCGAAGAAGGAGAAGATCCTGAAGGAGGACTTTTCGACCCAGTTCTCGTCAGCGCTCATCTACAAGGACCTGGATTATCTGCAGGACCTCGCCTTTACCCTGAAACGGCCGCTCTTCACCGGATCCGTGGTCAAGGAGCTCTTCGGCATGACCTTCAGCAGGGATATCGAGGACCAGGATTTCTCGGCTGTCTATGAGGTGATGAAGGGTCTCTGACATGCCATTTGCGATCAGGATCACGGCGGGAAGGGTATCAATGGCTGCGGAGCTGTTCGATACTGCCTGCGCCAGGAAGATCGCCGCGCACCTCCCGGTCGAGACGGTCCCGAACGAATGGGGCGACGAGTTCTATTTCGAAATACCGGTGATCATGCCGCACGACCAGACGGCAACGGTCAACGTCAATATCGGCGACATCGGCTACTGGCCGCCCGGGAGAGCGCTCGCGATTTTCTTTGGTCCTACGCCTCTGAGCACCGGCCCCGAACCTGTCCCTGCCAGCGAGGTGAATATCGTGGGCAGGATCACGGGAGATGCGGGAATGTTGCGAACGGCAAAAGGAACGGGCGTTATCCGCATAGAGGCGTGCTAAGGTGAAACGGAAAAAAGGGGGACGCATGAGGGGAGGAATGATGGTAAAAAGCAGCCTGTCTGTCTGTATTCTTATCTTTGCTCTGATGGCTTCCGGGTGTGATTCCATAACAAATCTTTTCTCGGGTTCCGGAAGAAATGCCGAGATCGAAAAGGCATACCTGGACTACCGCTCGGCCATGACCGCGGGAGATATCCAGGCGCTCAGGAACCTTGTCGTGAAACAGAAGGCCCGGGAGCTGGACGCTCCTGAGGCAGGCCAGATGCTCGCTCTGGCCAGGGCCATGTATCCTGCGAACGCAACGATCACCGGCGTGACTGTCCAGGTCGACACTGCAACACTTACCGCGAGCGGCCCTGTTGCGGGAGGCTCAATGGAGGGTATTGTCCATCTCCTGAAGGAGGACAATGCCTGGAAGGTCTATGATGAAAAATGGGAAATGAAGATCGGGATGGCCCAGCCCCAGGCTTCTTCCGGGCAGTCTGATGCACGCAGACCGTATGAATATCAGAAGATAACCGGCACGTGGAAAGGCCATGAGGCCGGCCAATCCACGGATGACTGGGAATTCACGCTCGGCGGCGCATATGACCTGGCAGCCACAGGCCCCGGAGGTCAGCACTACCAGGCGGATGCCATGGTGGACGACAGCCTCGGAGCCGAGGGAGGCTCTCTCAGGGTCCTGCCCGGCGGCGCGCCTTTTGACCTGCGGATCACGGCATCATCATCCGCTTCGGAGATCGGGAAGATATCGCTCGGTTCTTATAAACTCATGGGCGATACGCTCCAGTTATGCGGAGGCGAGCCGGGCCTGATGAAGAGGACAAGCAACTTCGCATCATCCGGCGGCATCCGCTGTTTTGAACTGAAGAGAACCTCCGGACCGATCGAAATGCAGACAGCTCCCCAGCCTGCCGCAGAGCCGTCGTTACCCCAGCCCGTCAGTCCGCAGACCGGCGCCTCTTCATTTTCCAAACAGGACCCGAATGTCTCGGGAGAGGCGCTTGTTGTGAAAGATGGACAGACCGAGACCTACCCTCTCGTTACCGGCTTCTTTTCCGATACGCGGTTCACGAACCCCTCGCGTGCAACCATACAGTTTCAGGCTCCTGGCCCGGCACACAGCAATGCCCGGAGAATAGAGATCACCCTTGATGCCACAAAGACCGGTTCGCATGTTGCTGACGGGAAGTCGCTGAGCGAAAGTTTTATGGGCGAGGACAAGATCAGGATCGGTGAGCACGGCCCGCAGGGCTACCTTGCCTCTTTCCGGTGGGTAGCTGACGGAGGTCAGATCTTCTGGCCCAAAACGTCCTGCGTAATTAGCATAACATCAGCCTATACCGGCTCTGCCTCAAGTGTTTTCTCAGGCGAAGTACATGACTGTCCAGTCCATTCTGCCGGCATCGACTATACCATCTCGTCCCTGAAGTTCACGATGCGCGGGGCGCCGTCGCGATGACCGGGAACTAGGGGGGATCGTGGCACAGTTCAAAGACAGAGAGGAATACGAAAAGTGGAAGGCCGAGAGGCTGAAGCAGGCTGCGGAAAAAACGCAGCAGGGGGCCCAGGAGGCTTCTCCTCCTGAGCCGGTCAGGCAGGCGCAGGAACGGAAAGCTGCTGATGCAAGTGCCGGCCTCCTTCCTGTCGGCGAACTCTTCAGTGTTTCATGGGAAATATACCGGCGAAGGTTCGGCCCGCTCGTAGCGCTCTATCTTATCTCCATACTGCTTTTTATCCTGCCTCTGGCAATTCTCCTCGGCGGGGGCTTTGCGCTCGGCATGCTCTTGCCGGCTGCAAAATATGTCCTGATCGGCATCGGGGGACTTCTCGGGTTTTTCATCTCCTGTATAACCGTCTTCTGGGGAACGGCCGGTCTTACCCTGGCGATCACTGACGAAAGCCTGGGTGTCAGCAGCGCTCTCCGCAGGGGATGGGCAAAGGTCTGGTCATTCATCTGGCTGTTTTCGATTCTCGGGTTTGTGGTAACCGGCGGGTTTCTCCTCTTTTTCATACCCGGCATGCTCTTCCTTGTCTGGTTCAGCTTTGCCCAGTTTGTCCTTGCGGAAGATGACGAGCGCGGAATGAACGCGATGCTGAAAAGCAGGGAATATGTGAGAGGATACGGAGGCGACGTCTTCCTGAGGATGTTTCTCATCTGGATCATTGCTGCAGTGGCAGGCATGGTCCCTTTCCTCGGGCCGATACTGTCGATCGCCTTCTTCCCATATGTGCTGATCTATCTGTACCGGATATATGCTGACCTGAAAGGCATGAAGACAATGCACGCATTCTCTGCGTCAACAGGAGAAAAGGCAAAATGGATCCTTGTATCTCTCCTCGGCTACATCGTCGTACCGGTCATGATCATTGCCCTGGTCGGAGCAGCGTGTCTCGGCCCATTGCTGGCGCTCAGAGCTTTCCAGGCAGCTCCGGGGATTCTGTCTCCGTTCCTCGGCCGGCAGCAGAACCCTGATGTTGTGCGGCCCGCCAATTTCAGCGATCTGCTCGGCACCTGGACCGGCAGAGAGATCAACAGGGAGGCGGGATGGACCTTCCTGTTCTCGGAAGGGCACAACGTGCAGGTCGTCAGTCCCTCAGGAGAATGGTATCGCGGAAAGGCCTCCATCCATTTCGACCTTGGCATTGCCGACGGTGCGATCAGGGTCCCGCCGGGCGCCGGCATTCTGGATATTGATGTCACTGAATCCTCGTCCGGTGATTACGCCGGCAAGACCTCGCTCGGCGCGTATTCGATATATGACAATGCGACCCTTAAGCTCTGCGGTGGAGAACCCGGGAAAACAGAACGGCCCGTATCGTTCGAACCCGTGGGCGGGATGCGGTGTTTTGAGCTGACCAGGACCTCCGGGACTTCTGCCTCATATCAGGCCCCGCAATCCCCTGAGCAGCAGATGCCCGGGCATCAGAACTCGGCGTCGGGAAATGGCGCCGCAGAGGCACGGGATGCCTTTAAAAAGTGCATGGCCGCATTTAATGCAGGCAATATGGACGAGGCAAAAAAACATGTGTCAAAGGCAACGCTCGCTGAAATGGAGCAGTCCGGGATGTTCAGCATGGCGATCGGCATGCTGTCCGGACTGAACATCGATGAATTCGAGCCATCGGCTGCAGGCAACAGCATCACATTCAGGAAGTCAGAGAAACAGGGCGATATGTCATCGAGCATGTCTTTCACCATGGTGAAAGAAGACGGCCGGTGGAAGCTGGGGAAATAGGGGACGGAAAGGTTGTAGAAGATATCTTCTGATCTGTCCGCATCAACCTGCCGCAGAGAAAGAGCGGCAGGTAAAAGGCAAGGCAGGCAATACCCGTGCAGATACTCGCGGACATCGTCGTGCTCGTCCATTTTCTCTGGATCGTTTTCCTGATCTTCGGGGGAATACCCGGCAGGAGATACCGGACCGTCAAGTACGTCCATATCGGCGGTTTGGCATTCGCAGCCGCGCTTCAGGTATTTGACTGGTACTGTCCCCTGACGCATCTTGAAGTCCGGCTCAGGGAGCAATATGCCCCGGGCCAGGCATATGCGGGCTCCTACATCATCCACTATCTCGAAAAGATCATCTATATCGAACTGGACAGGTGGATCATTGCCGTCCTGACCCTGGCGCTCTGCGGTATCAATGTCTGGATATACGGCAGGGGGAAAAAGCTGCGCATGTCTGTCTGACCTCGTATTGCGCGCCGGGAAGGTTTTGGCTATCATAGTTCACGTGCGAAAGGCAGAGGAAGCCGGGAATCCGCAGTCAGAGCAGGTCTTGGCCTTGCCGCATACAGCAGGCTTACTCTTTTCTTATTTCGACTGATGTCCGGGAGGGGGCATGGGGACACCGCAGGGCAGTTACAAGATCATCTTTGAGGGAGAGTTCCGTCAGGATATCCCACGCGAGGAAATCCGGCAAAGACTTCTGCGGGTTTTTCGCGGGAGCCATGAAGTTGTCGACCGCTTCTTCAGCAGCCGCAGGCTTGTGATCAAAAAGGCTCTGGACCATCAGACCGCGCTCAAGATAACGGCATCGCTGGAAAGGGCGGGCGTACGCTGCAGGATCGTCGAAGATCAGGGGCCGCTCCCTGCCGGGGTGAAGGTCTCCGATAAGCCTGTGCCCCAGACCGGAGAGGGTCCTGCCGCAGGAGACAGGGCAGCTGTTCCGGCAAAGCCCTGCAGTATTCCGCAGGCGGGCGTGAACCAGCCTCAAGCAGGGGAAACAGCAGAGAGACCGGCATTGCGGGACAATACCCCGCACCGGACATCCGGCACTTCTTCGCTGAAAGGAAGCCGGCCGCAGCAGGCGATCGCCGGAGCGATGATCCTGCTCCTTCTTGGTTGTATCGGCCTGCGGTTCTGGGCCCTTTCCGAAGTGCGGACCATTCTTCCTCCGGACAATGTGGACAGCAACGGCTCTGTTGTATGCCTGCATATGAACAAATCTCTCTATCTGCTTTCTCCGGCAGGCAAGCTTATTCAGCGGCTGGAACTCCCGAAGTCCGGCGTCAACCGTGAGCCGGCGGACATCCAGCTGCTTCGTAACAATGACATCCTGATCGGCGACCTGGATAAGGGCGAAATTCTCCGCTGCACCGGGGCGGCCCCGTCCTGCCGCAAGATCGGGCCTGCAGACAATTACCGGATCGCTGAAAACTTCAGGTTTCTCGCGGATGAGGAGAGAAACATGCTCTTCATCGCAGACACGAACAACCATAAACTGCTCGTCCAGGACATGGAGGGGACATATCTCAGCGTGGTTGAGACAGGGTCGAACATCAGTTACCCGAACGACATGACCTTCGATGCCGAAGGCCGTCTCTGGCTGTCCGACACCAGGAACAGCAGGGTGCTCGCCTTTGACGCAGGGGAGCGGAGCGCTTCCTATGCAGGTAAAGTGATCGAGACCGCCTCTCTGACCGTGCCGCCTCCTGCCAGCGGCCTGGGCGCGAAAGATCTCGGGAAGGTGCTTGAAGAGCTTGGGGCGAAGAAGCAGCAGATGCAAGACGACCTCATCCGCACCAGGCCTCTGGCCCTGTCATGGGACAGTGCGGGCAACCTCTGGGTTGTTGCAAGCGACGGGATCATCAGCACCGCGGCTGTCAAGGTCTTCAGTCCTGACGGCAAACAGGTCGGCCGTGTCCCGCTCGGCGACGGCTCCATACCTGTCGGGATCGTACGGCAGGGCGACACGCTGTTGCTTGCTGACAGCGGCCTGTTCGAGATCTTCAGGCTTGGCCCGGCCGCGGACCAGGTGGCGGTGTTCGGCGACGATGGTTTCAGGCAGGAACTCTCCGCTCTGCGGGACAGGTTGAGACAGTATGAAGCTATAAAGAAATGGTCAGGCATCGGTATCTGGCTGCTTGCAGCCGGGACCCTTATTCTGGTGATCGTCATCGCTGTTGGCAATGCCGGGAAAAAGGCCGGCGCCGTCCGGTCCGTACGGCCAATGGTTCCTGCGCAGGCCCTGGCGCGCGCTGACGGTCCGGCAGGGGATGCACGGGACGATATGCCCCTGAAGAAATACCGGCTTGAGTTTACCGGGGCCGCAGAGGAATATTTCAGGATCTGGATCGTGAACGTATTCCTGACCATAGCAACGCTCGGGCTCTATGCTGCCTGGGCAAAGGTGAGGACACGCAGGTACTTTTACCGGAACACGCTCCTCGACGGCCATCCCTTTGATTATACGGCCGACCCGAAAGCGATCCTGAAAGGGTATCTCATTGTCGGCGCGGGTGTTGGCATCTATTCGCTCACCCGGACACTTAATCCGTTCTATGGCCTTGCAGTCGCAGCACTCATCGGGCTCGTCATGCCGCTGCTCATCTACAAGTCGCTCCGTTTTTTCACCCATCATTCGGTCTACCGGAACATCAGGCACCGGTTTCTCGGAACACTCGGCGAAAGCTATCGCACCTATCTGCTCGTGCCGCTCCTCATACCTCTTACCCTCGGGCTTATTGTGCCCTACTGGGAATTTCTGAAGAAAAGGTATTTTTTCCGGAACGTTGCCTTCGGAGCGGAAACCGCTGCCTTTGAGGGGACCCATGGCCCCTTCTATCCGGCATATATACGGATCGGTCTGGCAACTGCCGGGATCATGCTTGCCGGGACCGTGACAGCCGGGATCTTCTTTGCCGGGGCAAAGTCCCTGAATATCGCTGACAAGGCGCAGCTTTCCGGCGCAGCCATGTGGATGGCAGCATGGGTGTACGGTCTGATGGTCCTCGCTGTTACCTTCTCCCAGCAGTATCTCTATGCATGGACAACGAACTACTGCCTCGGCAGGACAGGGATCGGGAAGATCAGGTTTGAAAGCACGCTCAGCGGCGGCAGGCTCTTCTGGATCCGCCTGTCGAACATCATTGCCATCATCTTCTCCCTCGGCCTGCTGACGCCATGGGCAAAGGTGCGGCGCATGCGGTACCTTGTTGACAACATCGCGGTAGTCGGCGCTGACCTGAACGGTTTTGCTGCTGCTGCCGAGCCCGGTGAGAGCGCGTACGGAGACACTGCCGCCGACTTCTTTGACCTCGAGATCGGCCTGTGATCGAATTTACTGGAGACTACTTCGACGGCCGGACATCGCGGCCGGTTCCTGCTGTCTTTGCCTGCGACGGGCCCTGGCTTATGATCAGAGACCGAAACAACAGCCTTCTTCTGAGGGTAGGGCTGAAGGACTGCAGCATCGATCCGCCTCTCGGAAGGACTGCGCGGACCATACGGCTGCCGGGCAATGCGGTCTGCGAAACCTTTGATCATGATGCAGTCGCGGCCCTCGAAAAAACTGCTAAGCAGAACCCCGTGCTCCGCCTCGTGCATGCTATCGAGGCCAGCCGGAGGGCCGTGCTCCTTTCCCTCGTCGGCATCATTCTCAGCGTCTGGCTTTTTCATACCTTTGTGATCCCGTCCCTTGCCGGCAGGATCGCTTTTTCACTCCCCGCGGGTATTGCGGACACCGTGAGCAGCCAGACGCTGAAGGTCCTCGACAGCAGATTATTACAACCTTCCGGGCTTGATGCTGATCGGACTGCGGCCCTTCGAACGGCCTTTGACCGCATCGTCGCGGAGACCGGGTCGGATGCTTCGCGCTGCCGCCTTGAGTTCAGAAAAAGTCCGGTTGTCGGACCAAATGCCTTTGCCCTGCCGTCCGGCCTTGTGGTAATGACCGACGAACTTGTTGCGCTTGCGGAAACGGATGAAGAACTTGAGGCGATCCTGTATCATGAGCTCGCCCATGTCAGGAACCGGCATGCACTGCGGATGGTGGTCCAGGACGCCGGCATTTTCCTTGTGGTCTCGGCCCTTGCAGGAGATCTGAGCGGCATATCATCGGCTGCTGCGTCGCTCCCTACAGTCCTTGCACAGAGCGGCTACTCGCGGGAGTTTGAACGTGAGGCCGACAGATTTGCCGTACAGTATCTCATCCGAAGGAAGAGCGGCGTAATACCTTTCCAGGATATCCTCAGACGGATCAGCAAGACAGGAACGGCACTGCCGGGAGAGGCGGTCTTTTCGACCCATCCTGTTATGGAAGACCGGCTGCAGGACATAGAGAAGATGAAGAACGCGCTGCGGTAACGACGGTCGGGGCTGAATCATCGACCGCGTCTGTCCCGGCGGCAGGCGGAATTGCATAGTCCCATAGTGTGCTATCATGAAATCATGCGGCAGGTCTGAAGGACGGGCGCGGCGTTACGGTACCGCGGACCTGGATGCATGGGGGGATCGAAGCAGCCATGTATCGCAGGTACAGCATGCTCATGAGGTTCGGGCTCATCCTCACCGGCGGGATGCTCATTCTTTCCCTCGCCGGAAGCATCGCGGTCAATTTCTTTCTGCCCGGCATAACCTGGACCCACGAGCCGCTCCATTCTTCCCTGGAAGCCATGGGCTCGCTGGCAGCGCTCTGCCTTGCCATCCTCGTGCTCCTGCTTCAGCGGTATGAGGGCTACACTGCGCACCGTGTCTGGATAAGCTGTGCCTTTGCCGCAATGGGCACGCTTGACGTCTTCCACGCGTCAGTATCCGCAGGCATCCCCTTTGTCTGGTATCGGAGCAGCGCCACCTTTGCCGGCGGTTTCTTCTTTGTGCTCACGCTCATCAGGGACCGGAAGGTGAAGCCCTTTGCCGCCTTTTTCCCTCCCTTTGCCATTGTCCTTTCCTGTGTCATATTCGGGGCGCTTTCTTCGTATTACCCGCATGCCCTTCCGCCCATGGTACAGGACGGCCAGTTCACTGCCTGGCCCATGGCAATAAATATTGCGGGCGGGATATTTTTTCTGATCGCAGGCGCCAATTTTTTCAGGATATTCCTTTCCCTGCGGCGGCCGGATGAGCTTATCTTCCTGAACCTCTGCCTGCTCTTCGGCCTGGCCGGCCTGCTCTTCCCTGCTTCGGAACTCTGGTCTGTCGACTGGTGGCTCTGGCATGTGCTGAGGCTCGGCGGATACCTGATCTCACTCCCCTATATCTTTTTCGTCTTCTCACGGTTCGAAAAAGAACTCCAGAAACTGGTGGATGAACTGAAACGGTCGAACGAGGAACTGGAACATTTTGCCTATGTCGCTTCCCACGATCTCAAGGAACCGCTCCTTTCCGTGGCCAGCAACATCAAGCTCCTCGAACGCAGGATCAGCAAGGGAAAGCCGGAAGAGGCCGGGGAATTCATCGAAAGTTCTTAGCAGCAGCTCAATTTGATGCAGGCGCTGATCAGCGACCTTCTCGTCTATTCCCGGGTCGGGACCCAGGGCAAGCCCTTCGAAAACGTCCCGTTCGATGCTGTCCTCAAAAACGCGCTCGCCAACCTGAAGACAAGCATTGACAAGGCACAGGCAACGATCACCGCAGACCACCTGCCTGAGGTCATGGCAGACCCGGTCCAGATGGTCCAGCTGATGCAGAACCTTCTCAGCAATGCCCTGAAGTTCCGGGAAGGCAGCCCCCCGGTCATTCACGTCAGCGCTGCCAGGGGGAAGGGAGAGCGGATTTTTTCTGTCCGCGACAACGGCATCGGCGTGCCTTCCGGAGAGAAGGAGCGCATCTTCGAGATGTTCGGCCGGCTGCATAAGGACCGGTTTCACGGCACCGGCATCGGCCTGGCGACCTGCAAGAAGATCGTTGAACGCCACGGCGGCCGCATCTGGGTGGAGTCGGAGCAGGGAAAAGGCTCGACCTTCTTCTTCACCATCCCGGTCCGCGAGGGCGAAAAGGGGGGCTGATGCCTGAGCACGCGGCCAGGGACGCACCCCGAATGCCCATCTTTAAAGTATACTATGACATACCATTATTCGACGAAGGAGCGGCGCCATGAAAAAAAGAGTTCTTATTGTAGACGACAGTACGGTCACCGCCAGGCAACTTCAGAAGATTATCGAGGATTCGGGCCTGTTCGAGGTGGTCGGACATGCCAAGAACGGGATCGAGGGGATCAAACAGTATGCATCGCTGAAGCCCGACATCGTATGCATGGACCTCGGCATGCCTGAGATGGACGGAATTCAGGCGATAAGAATGCTGAAGGGGACTGACAAGAACGCCAGGATATTGGTCATATCCTCAGCTGCCGGAGTTGGAACAAAGGTGGTCGAGGCGCTCGAAAGCGGAGCGAAGAATGTTCTCACGAAACCGTTTGATCCGGGAAAAGTCATCGACGTCATGAAACAGCTCTAACGAAAAGGGAGACGACATGAGCATAAAATTCTTCGGCCAATACCTCCTCGAAAAAAATCTTATATCCGCGGACCAGCTCCTTGAGGCAGTTAAATACCAGGAATCGCAAAATCTCAGGTTCGGAGAATATGCCGAATCCAGAGGGTATATCACAAAGGCGGACATCACGCGCATACTGGACGAACAGAAGCGGACGGACATGCAGTTCGGCCAGCTTGCCGTCATGCTGGGGCTCCTTTCGGAAGATCAGGTGAAGGAGATCCTGACCAGGCAGAAAAATGACCACATCATGATCGGCGAAGCCATCGTGCAGAAGGGCTTTCTTACAAAAGACCGGCTCGAGCTTGAGATCGTGTCATTCTGGAAAGACCAGAGCCGGTATGCCGCAGGAGAGGCCAGGGTCCCCGAGGGGATTGCAAACCCGGAGATCATGAAGAGTTTCTGCGATATTACCGTCAGGATGCTCAGACAAGTATCGAATGTTGCGGCCAAATCTGACGCAGGCGTTTATATTTCCGGCGAACCGGGGAAAAGCGACATAGCTATCAGGACATCCCTGTTCGGCGACCTGAATTATGATTATGTCATTTTGGCCCCGCGCGGCGTTGCTGTTCTGATGGCGTCAGG
>VEOY01000205.1 GCA_012026685.1 Nitrospirota bacterium | reverse complement strand
GTTACCCCCTGTTCGCCGGATATTCAGGATTTTCGTGGTCATGAAAAGGGCCATGCGGCAAAGTCAGCCTTTGACCGAGATCGAATATCCTCGAGAAGATACGGTATCTCCTAACTGCTTGCGTTCCTCGTGCCGTGCTTCACAAATCTCTTTCCTTGTGGTTGTCAATCCAGCTTGCCTGAAATCTTTCAGGAGGATTGCGGACAAGCCGGAATGACACCTATCCTCGCGATTCTGCATTATTTATATAGAGAAACGTTGGACGTACTCACTATACTTCGTTGAAAAGATAAAAATATCCTCTGTCCGTTAGTTCCAGGCTGTCCGTGGGGGTCATGATCATGTATCCCTCGTCCCGCAGCTCTTCCATCGCGCTTTTCAGGCGATCGGCATGCTGCGGGCCCCAGGACTTCGCATGGCAGGAAAGCTCGGAAAAGCCGATCACCATACCGGACTTCACCTTGGCCTGTCCTTCAAAGTACTCCATGATCTTCCGGGCGGTTTCGGTCATGGGTGCTCCCCGCTCATTTATTCAGCTCACGGCCCGGCGCCTGTCCATGCATTCACGCGACGGGGAATCCGGCATCTTCAAGATACAGCCTGCGGATAAATTCCTTGAGCCGTATCTTGTCCCGCTCAGGCATATTCATGAATTCAATGCCGACCTCAAAATGGCCGGTGCGCTCAGGGGACGGGACACGTGATGCGACCCTGCCGACAAAATCTATCCGGGCGTTGCCGGGCAAGGTAATTTCCATATGGAGCCGCGTGTCCGGAGCAAGGTCCCGGGCGCTGTCAATGAGCATGCCGCCGAGGCTGAGTTTTCTGACCCCGTACGTTTCCGGCACGTCCAGCAAGGCTGTCCCCTTATGGTCGAGGTCGAACCGGACATTACACCTGACACCGCTCATGCCATGTATCTTCACCTGCGAGTGTTTATCTATGAGATGTTTTTCGATGAATCGGCTAAGGCGTTTGACCGTTTCCTGGTCAAGGTCCGCGAACTCAAGTCCCGCGGCATATTTCAGGTAGGCCTGCTCAGGAGGGCCATTTGCGGTGTCGTGGTCCGAGCACCACTTCACCGTCCCCTGCAGGGTAATGTCCATATGGTCGTCAGTGATGTTCAGGGCATAGGAACTCCCCTTCATCAGCACCCGTTCCGTGAGAAGCGAGACGCCGGAGACGCTGAGATTGTCGACAGCTGCTTCGCAGGTAAAGACCGCTTTGCCCTCGATATGCATGAGATCGACGACGAACCTCCGGTGGCGCCTCGTATTGTTGAATGGTGTCATCACGGGTCTATTTTCGCACGATTTTCATTGCAGCTCAATCATTTTTTTCAGGGGCCTTAGCCCTGAGATACCGGCCGCCGGTCCAGATTAGGACCGCGGCAAAGACGAACCTCAGCGCTGCGTCAGGAAGCTGGTGCGCGAGCGTACTGCCGAGGTACGTGCCGACGATGATCCCCGCGATGAGACCGGCAAGGAGATCGCTCTGGACATTGCCCAGTTTCCCGTGGGTATATGCGCCGACGCTCCCCGCGGGAACCATTGCGAGAAGCGACGTCCCCTGGCTTACGTGCTGGCCCATACCCGCAAGGAGCACCATTGACGGGACCATGATCGTCCCTCCGCCGACACCCATCATTCCGGAGAGAAACCCGGTAAAGATCCCTGTCACCATCAGAACCGCTGCTTTGTACCATGCCGCAGATGACAACACAAGCCCGGGCAGATACGGCTTTACCAGGAGAAGAATGGACACGAAGCTCAGGAAACCGCCGAAGGAGCGTTTCAGCTTCCATTCCGGAAGAGCATGTGCGAACCTGGCCCCTGCACGAGCGGTAAAGATCGCCGTTACGGCAAGAAGGGCAGCCGCGGTCACATCGACCGAGCCCTTCATGAAATAGGTCGCGGTCCCTGCCAGCCCGGTGAAAACGAGCGCGACAAGGCTTGTCCCGTGGGCCCGGTGCTGGGACAGTTTCCGGACGCCGACCATAAGGGGTATCATGATGACCCCTCCGCCGAGCCCCACCAGTCCGCCAAACACACCCGCGATAAGACCGATAAGAAGACCCATACTGACGGTAAGTATAGCAATCCGTATGAGCGCAGCGCCACGTTTCGCGTGTCCGGGATCTTGTGATATGCTTTCAGGGTGAAGCCGAGGCTCTATATCATTTCACCCTGCCGTGGCGAGGACATCTGGAGGAAACGGCGCGCGACATTCGTGCTTCCGCAGATGTCCCTTGCCATCCTCGCTGCCCTCACGTCCGACCGATTCGAGATAAAGGTGACCGACGAGCTTGTGGATGATATTGATTTCGCATTCCCTGCCGACCTCGTGGCCATTTCAACGAACTCATCGAACGCAATGCGTGCCTATGAGATCTCCCGAAGATTCCGGGATAAAGGGGCAAAGGTGATCATGGGCGGCATCCACCCTTCGGTGATGCCGGATGAAGTGCTCGGTCATGCCGACTCCCTGCTCGTCGGCGAGGCAGAGGATATGTGGGCTGGGATCCTCGACGATTTTCTCTCGAACGACCTGCGGCCTCGTTACCGGTGCGGAACCTACCCTGACCCCTCAGCGATCCCCTCGGGGAAATGGGATGTCATTCATCAGGGCCGCTATTACGTGCCGCGCACGTTCCAGACCTCCCGTGGCTGCCCGTACGGATGCTCCTTCTGCTCCTCCACCCAGTTCTTCGGCATGCAGCACCGCTGCAGGCCTGTTGGGCAGGTCATTTCGGAGATCAGGGATTACACCGGCAGGATCGCGGTCTTCATCGACGACAACATCGCCGGGAGCCCTGCGTATGCAAAGGAACTTTTCAGGGCCATGAAGCCGCTCCGGAAGAGATGGGCGGCTCAAACATCTGTCGACATTGCGCGGGACAGCGAACTGCTCAGGCTTGCCGCGGAAAGCGGGTGCGCCGGCCTGCTCATCGGCTTTGAGAGCGTCAATGCGCTGAACTCGGGGGATGTGAAGAAGATCAGAAAGGTCGCGCAGTATGAAGAGCATATCAGGGAGATCAAGGCCCACGGCATAGGGGTCCACGGCTCGTTCATCTTCGGTTTTGACAACGACACGCCCGACATCTTCGACAGCACGGTCGAGTTCGTCATGAGGAACCGGCTTGAGGTTGCCAACTACTGCAAACTTACGCCGTTTCCCGGCACACGGCTCTTCGACGAGTTGTCCGCGGAGGGGAGGATCCTTCACCGGGACTGGGAAAAGTATGACCGCTACAACATCGTCTATGTCCCGAAGAATATTGCCGCGGATGAACTGCACCGGAAAACCGCAGAAGCATACCGAAAGACCTATACAGCCGCCTCCATTCTGAGGCGCATCCCTTCAAGACCGGGCAATGTCCTGCCCTATCTGGCAATGAATATCAGTTATCGCCTGGGCGCAAAACGCTTAAGGAGCTCCTGAAACGGCAGGATCTGCTTGTCGCCGTGTTCGATCTCCCGGAAATATGCATCCGGGATCTCGGTGTCATACTCCGGCTCCTGGAAGGTGATCTCCATGTCCGTACCATTGCTGAACGAGATCCTGGACAGCCCGGGTACTGTCCCGTCGAAGTCCCCGAAAGAGATCGTCATTGCCTCTTCAGCTGACCGATAGACGATGATCTTCCGGTTCAAGAGAAAAGTTCGGTCGAAAAGATACTTCATGAGCGGCCCTTCCGTGGTATCAGCCGCATTATAGACATAGAGCGCATGAAAGTCCCCTTCCTCCTGCATCACGTACAGGAACCTGTCGTCGTTCCGCAGCGATGAAAGCGAAATGCCCGGAGACAGCGTTTCATACAAGATGTTCTTCGGAGGGACATACACCTGGAGGACATCCTTCGTTGCGAGCATCTCCATGACCGTAAGGCCGAAGGGTCCGAAAAATGAGGTCTTCACCGCATCGGGTGCCTTGTACCCCAGCACTCCGTTGAAACTGCCCGCGGGTTCACCCTTCCTGAAGACCTTCACGTCGACCAGCGCCTTGATCGTCCTGATATCCCGGAAACCGACGGACTGTTTAAGAACTTCTATGGTAACGGGGCCGGTGTACGGTCCTGCCTTCGGCTGCCGGACGACCTCTTTTTTCGCGGCACAGCCTGCAAACAGCAGCAATGCTGCCAGCATGCAGATGGCAACAGGATATGTCATACCGTGCGTCAACCCGCGGTGCGAAGAAATGAGAATACCCTGCTTCCCCATGGTTGATAGTATCAAAGTTCGTCCGATTTAAGGAAGGGCATCAGTCTCCGGATATGCCGGGAGCTGCCCCCCTTGAAATGAACACCAGATATGTTTTAGAATTTGCCCTGTGTCATTATTGGTTGTTGACCGCAACCACCGGGACATCTGAGGAGGGACAGATGAAAGTTGACATTTTGCGAGATCAGAGACGGGAAGCGAGAGAGCCTTTTATCGGCAACATTTACTGGAAATGCGCATCTGAGTCAGGCGTCAACGCATTTTCCGAGGGGATCGTCGTCAACGAGAGCGAGTGCGGTATGGGCATTTTGACACATACCCCGATCAAGCAGGGATGCACGCTGGAACTTTACGGGGAAAAGCGCTGGACCGGCTCCCGGCAGGGGACGGTCAGGTGGTGCACGCAGATGGAGACTTCCATATATAGTTCCGGCCTTGTCATAAGCGAAGCCTGACGGATCACGAGCAGTACCGGCAAAGAAGCAGCACCCTGCAACCCGGTCGTGAGTTCTTTCTGCCAAGTCCTGGTCCACGGACCATCTGCAATGCCGACCCTCATGTCTGAAACAGGCAACGGGCACATCCGTCTGACAGCGGAAAGTACTCAAAGCAATTGTATTTTGGCCCTTTCTTGTATTACCCTTAGATGATCAACCTCATTGCCAAGCGCAGGAGACCATGTACAAAAAACATTTTGGACTGAGCGATCTCCCTTTTTCGATAGCACCCGATCCCCGCTTTCTTTATATGAGCGACCAGCACCGTGAGGCCCTCGCCCACCTTGTCTACGGAGTAACGACCGACGGCGGCTTCGTACTCCTTACCGGCGAGGTCGGCACCGGCAAGACGACCGTCTGCAGATGTCTTCTTGAACAGGTGCCCGAGGGAACGGACATCGCCTTCATCCTGAACCCCAGGGTCACGGTCGAGGAACTTCTCGCGTCGATATGCGACGAGCTCGGCGTGCGCTATCCCGAAGGCACGGCGAGCAACAAGGTATTCATCGACAGGATCAACGCTTTTCTCCTCGATGCCCACGCCCGGAACCGCAAGACGGTGCTCGTTATCGAAGAAGCACAGAACCTGTCGCCTGAAGTGCTCGAACAGGTGCGGCTCCTGACCAATCTCGAGACGAACGACCGGAAGCTCCTGCAGATCATCATGCTCGGCCAGCCCGAACTGAGGGACATGCTTGCGAAGCCTGATCTCCGGCAGCTCTCCCAGCGCATTACCGCGCGATATCATCTCGGTCCCCTTTCAAAGCAGGAAGTATCCGCCTATGTGACACACCGCCTTTCCCTAGCGGGTGTCCGGGAACATCTTTTCTCGAGACCGGCAATGCAACTGCTCTGCCGGCTCAGCAACGGGGTCCCGAGGCTTGTCAACCTGCTCTGCGACCGGGCGCTCCTGGGAGCGTATGTGCAGGACAAAAATGTGGTTGACCGCAAGACACTCGAAAAAGCGGCTGAAGAGATATTGGGCAAAATACCCGTTCCCGGAATACGGCCCCCCCTGAGGTGGGCGTTCGTCATCATGCTCATCGTCTCCTGCGGAGCTGCACTTGCCGTTTTTTATGAAGGAAGGTCCTTGCCCATACCGGTCACTGCCGGAAAGACGCCCGCTGAGACGGCCCCGGCAGCTCCGGTCCGGAAACCCGATACGCTCCTGCGGCCATCCGGTCTTTCATTGAACGAAAGCAGGAAGGCTGCCTATGCTGTCCTTTTCAGCGCATGGGGAATGGCGGCAGAACAGACCAGGCCTGCTGAAGCATGCCGGTCCCTCGAACAAAAGGGAATGCGGTGTCTTGATACGGAGGGCAACCTGGAAATGATCAGGCGAATGAACAAGCCTGCGGTGCTCAAACTCCAGGACGACCGGGGACAGGAATATTATGCGGCCCTGATCGCTCTGAATACGGAGACCGCGGTCATGCATGTGGGACAGGAAAAACGGCAGGTACCGATGTCGGAGATCAGCAGGTATTGGCTCGGCGATTTCACGGTCATCTGGAAAGTTCCGGCAGATTATCATGGAGAGATCAGGCCCGGAGACAGGGGACCGGCGGTACGCTGGCTCGCTGCGCGACTTGCCTCTCTGCGGGACGGGAACCCGTCCGGCAAACCTTCGGGGATCTATGCCCCCGGGCTGCAGAAGCAGGTTAAACGTTTCCAGCTTGCGGAAGGTCTCAGGCCCGACGGCATCGTCGGACCTCAAACGGTCATCATGCTCAGTGCATCATCACCTGAAGGCGGCCCTTCGCTCGCAGACGGAGTCAAATAGCATGTCCTATATCCTCGATGCACTCAAGAAGGCTGAGCGCGAACGGAAACGCGGAACGGTGCCGGATGTGCTCTCTATGCAGGAGGGGTTGCAGCAGCCCGCGCCAAAGAGACCGGTACGGACTGTCTTCATTATTGCGGTACTGTCCCTGATTTCTGCGCTGCTCCTGTGGTGGTCTGCTCCGTGGAAAGCGGGCAGTCAAAAGAACGCAGTTGCAGAACTGCCGGTCCTTGCGCCGCAGCAGGAAAGCATTAACCCCGGGCTGTCTCCCGTCGGGGATGAAGGAGAGCCGCCCAAACCCCGTATGCAGGATGAGAGAGCACGTACCGTAGGCCAGGAGCATCCTGCCTTGACAGGAACACCCATAACGAAACTGCCAAAACCCACTTCCGGTCTTATGCCTGAAATGAAGCCGGAGACGGTGGAGTATGGGAGAGGACCGGCGGATACAAAAAAAGAAGCGCGAGTGAAAGAGCCGCTGCCTGTTGCAGAACCTGTCGCTGAGATACCTCCGCCCGAAAACAGGATTTACCGGCTCAAGGAACTCCCGGAACCGCTCAAGAGAACGCTCCCGGGTTTTTCCATCTCAGCCTTCCTCTACTCGGCTACCCCGACGTCGCGCATGGTGCGGATC
>VEOY01000151.1 GCA_012026685.1 Nitrospirota bacterium | reverse complement strand
CAATAACGATGGACAGCAGTTCGGCACGCAGGAATGACGCTGCGTCACCGGATAAAGGCTATGTCCGGTATTCCGCGTTGATCCTGATGTAGTCTTCCGTCAGGTCACAGGTGAGGACTTTTGCCGAGGCTTTGCCTGCGTGCATGTCCACCGTTATCTTCAGCTCTTTTCCCTTTATCTCTTCGGTCGCTTCTTTGTCCTTGTTGTTCATGACGCCCTTCCTGACGACCCGGACCTTGTTGAAGAAGATGTCGGTCTTTTCGGGATCGAACCTGGCCCTGGAATAGCCGGCTGCTGCCATGATCCTTCCCCAGTTCGCGTCGTTGCCATAGATGGCGGTCTTTACGAGACTTGAGTTTGCGATCGCAAGAGCAGCTTTTTCCGCATCTTCTTCGTTCCACGCATTTTTCACGATGACCTCAACCAGCTTTGTTGCGCCTTCGCCGTCCTTGACGATGAGCCGTGAGAGTTCATAGGCCAGATCGTCCAGCGCCTCCTGGAACGAGGAAAACTCCGCAGAGTTTTTCGTCAGGGGCTCATTGCCGAGAATTCCATTTGCCATCATTAAAGCAGTGTCATTCGTCGACATATCGCCGTCTATGGTGATCCGGTTGAAAGACTTTTTCACCGAACTCCTGAGGGCAGCCTGGAGGGTCTTCTTCTCAACCGCGATATCTGTGAGGATGAAGCAGAGCATGGTAGCCATGTTCGGCGCGATCATTCCGGCGCCCTTGCATATTCCGGCGATCACGCCCTGTTTCCCCCCGATCCTGACCGTCCGTGATGCGATCTTCGGGAAGGTATCGGTTGTCATGATCGCTTTTGCCACACCGTCAAAGGACGAGTTGCCGAGACCGCCTGCAAGAGGGCCTATGGCCGGAATGATCCTCTGCATCGGCATAGGCGTTCCGATCACCCCGGTCGAACATATATAGGTGAGCGAGGTGCTGATGCCGAGATGTCCGGAGACCTTTGCGACCATGTTCTTCGCGTCCGTCATGCCCTGTCTGCCGGTGCAGGCATTGGCATTGCCGCTATTGACCACAATGGCCTGCCCCCAGCCTGCCTTGATCTTCTGCGCGCAGAGCTGTACGGGAGCGGCCTTCACCGCATTGGTGGTGAAAGTGCCCGCAACGGATGCTTCCACCTCCGAAAAGATGAGTGCGAAATCCTTCCGCCCGGGTTTCTTTATTGCTGCTTCGGTTACGGAGAAGAAAAAGCCTTTCGGTGTTTTCATGACAGGTGATTTTTTCATGTAATTAGGATATATGGAAGTTGTTCGTGTTTTCAACTGATGATACCTTGCGTCGTTTGCCCGTTGTTCAATCAGGATATTGCAGGCGCCCCTCAAAGCCGGCCAAGGCGATATGATTCTTCCGGGCATCGTATAGGAGTTGCATGAGCGCTTCGCGTATCATGTCCTCATGAAGGTCTGCTATCGTGGCTTGCGATGCGCAGAGGAATCGCTGCACCCGGCTTTTCAGAGCATCTGCAATACCGTGCAGATGAAGTTCGCAGTAGAAGGCAGATGGCATTGTTTGAGGCCACTGAGGGGCCGACATCATATGGTAAAGTAATATATGGAAAAGGTCATTGTAGGCATGAGCGGAGGGGTCGATTCAAGTGTTACCGCGCATCTGCTCAAACAGCAGGGATATGATGTCGAAGGGGTAAGTTTTATCCTCTGGGAGGCACGGCTGAAGACCGCCGGGGCAGCCTGCTGCTCGTTTGAAGCGCGGGACAGCGCGGCAGCGTCAGCACAGGCGCTCGGGATACCGCTGCGGACAATAGATGTGCGCGGAGCATTTTATGAAAAGGTTATCGATCCCTTCGTAGAAGCATACAAAAGCGGCATGACACCCAATCCGTGCATTCTCTGCAATAAGCACATTAAATTCCCGTATCTCCTGAAGGCCGCGGACGAGGCCGGGGCCGGGTTTATCGCTACAGGGCACTATGCGAGAGTAGAGCGAAAGCAGCGAGCAATGAGCAATGAGCAAAGAGTGTTTCTGAAAAAAGGCATAGATAAGAAGAAGGACCAGTCGTATGTGCTCTATGTTCTCAACGCTGACCAGCTTGAACGCCTTCTCCTGCCGCTGGGCGAATATACAAAAGGACAGGTGAGGGAGATGGCGCGATCGATCGGTCTTCCTGCCGCTGAACGGCCGGAGAGCCAGGAGATCTGTTTTATCGAAGATAATGATTACTGCCGATTTCTTGAGACACTGTGTCCTGAGGTGATGCAGCCGGGACCGCTCATCGGTCCGGACGGCAGGATCATAGGGACCCATCAGGGCATTTACCGATACACGATCGGGCAGAGAAAGGGTCTCGGCATCGCCTCTCTTCAGCCCCGTTTTGTGACCGGGATCGATACTGTACGCAATGCCGTCCACATCGGCAGTCGTGAGGATGCCATGGTAAGGAAGATCATGACCGATGAGATCAACTGGCTGATGAGACCCGGGACATCCGCTTTCCAGGCCGGGGTGAAAGTGCGGTCCATGATGGAAGCAAGGCCGGCATCAGTCGAAATTCTCGGCGAGCGGGCACTGATCGAATTTGATGTACCCCAGTGGGCCCCTGCGCCCGGACAGAGCGCTGTTCTTTATGACGAAGATGCCGTGCTCGGCGGAGGGACTATTTCAGGCCGCTGACTTCGGTCATGCCGCCGTATGCGGCCGTGATCGGGTTGAGAACGCCGCCGCTCATCCTGAACCGTTTTTTTGCCTGAGCGGCTATTTCATTGTTGTGGGTGACGATTACGAAAGTGGTCTTCCTGTCCTCGTTCATCCGCTGAAAGAGCCTGATGATCTCATGTTCCGTCTCCTCATCAAGGTCTCCCGTAGGCTCATCCGCAAGAATAATAGAAGGGCTGTTGATGAACGCCCGGGCAATGGCAATTCGCCGCTGCTGGCCGCCGGAAAGATGAGAAGGGTAGGCATTTGTCTTTTCCTTCATGCCGACGATGCCGATGAGTTCCTTTGCATAGTCTGCAACGTCGCCGGAAAATTTGCCGAATGCCGTCGGGAGCAGGATATTTTCAAGAGCGGTCAGTGTCGGGATCAGACTTGAGAACTGGTAGATAAAGCTCATGTGCTGGTTCCTGAAATGGGAGCGGCTGTTGTCGTCGAGGCCCCAGATATCAGTTCCGTTGATGGTGACGCTGCCGGCGTCCGGTTTCGTCAGCCCGCCAATCAGGCTGAGGAGCGTTGTCTTGCCGCTGCCTGAATGGCCGATGATGGAGATCATATCCCCTTTTTCCGCAATAAAGGAGACGTTATCAACGGCCTTCAGGGTCTGCTCGTCGACTGCGTAGTTCTTTGCGAGATCCTTTACGTCTATCACATATCCTCCTGCGACATTTCCGTCTGCTACGATGCCTTCTCGATCTCTTTCCGCAGAGATTCCGCAGCGCCTTCATCAAACCCCTTGAGCGCCTCGTATTCCTTCCTGGCGGCAGCGATGTTCTTTGCCTTGATGTACGCGACCCCCAGATTGTAGTGCGCGGCCGAATACGAAGGCCGCAGTTTTACAGCTGTTTTCAGGGCATTGATCTCATCGTTCAATTTGCCGAGCTTGCCGTAGGCTATTCCCATATTGTTATACAGGACAGCGTGTTTGGGCAGATACTTGGTTGCAGTCCTGAACGCCTTTAATGCCTCAGCCGGCTGGTTCAGGCGGTCGTATGCGGTCCCCATCTTGAAATAGGCATATCCCATGTCCGGCTTGAGCTTGATGACCTTCTTGTAGGTCTCTATTGCCTCAGGATACTGGGCATTCCTGTCATAAAGATCGGCAAGATGGTACATCGCTTCCGCATCAGCAGGGTCCTGCTGCGCTTTCTTGTAGACCTCATCAAAGATGGTGTCTGTGGAATACGGATTGGCGGCCTGTTCTGATCTGCTCCCGGACGGCTGGTCCTTCTTCTGGCAGGATGCCGTCATAAACGCACAGAACAGAACGACGATGGGCAGAACCACAGGGTATATTTTTCTCATGCGCATGTTATTCCCCCTTTCTGATCGCGTCATATGGCTCCATGCCGCTCGCGAAGTAAGCAGGCAGCACTGAGGCCAGAAGACCGGTCACCACTGAGAAAGCCAGCGCTCCCGCGATCAATTCCGCCAGCACAGGCACGGATGGCAGCAGATACGGCAGCCTGAGGCTCTGGACGATAATACCTTTGAGCGCAAAAAGGATCGCTCCCCCTGTCGCGATCCCTGACAATCCTCCTGCGACGGAGAGAATGACCGCTTCCGTTACGATGAGACGGAAGACCTGTCCCTTTGTCGCTCCCATGGCGCGCAGAAGACCGAGCTCCCGCTGCCGTTCATTGACGATCATGTAGAACGCGAATCCCATCATGAGCAGGGCGAGGACCCACAGCACTGCGCTGATGATAAGGATGCCTTTCAGCAAGCCGCCCAACTGCCTCCTTACCGTGCTGGTGACCTCATCAGAGGCTATTGCCTTGACGCCGTCAACCGCATGTTCTATCCGGATGGCTATGCGCTCAGGGGTAAATCCATCCTGAACCTGGACAAGTACAGCGGACACCTGATCTTTTTCCACTTCGAGCGGCTGCATCGATTTGGTCTTCGAATGCTCAGCCATGGCGTATGCTGCGTGCAGGGTCATGAAGATGGACTGGTCAAAGAATTTCATGCCGGTAGGCTCCATGGTGCCCGCAACCGTGAACGGGGTGCCGAAGAAAGGAAGGATATCGCCGGTGATGACCGGCAACGCGCTGCCGACGATGATCTCGTCATCCGACAAAGGCGCAGTCAGTTTTTTCTGGAGCCAGGGCGTGACCGTGAAGTCAGATCCGGGATCGAACGCGACCAGGAACGTCTCCACATTGTAACAGCAGGTAAAGGACGTTGGTTTGATGAAGAGCTGGACCGTTGCCTTTTTCACCCCTTCGAGGTCCTTCACGCTGTCATAGACGCTCCTGCTCATAGAGAAGCTGGTCGGTTCACCGGAAAGCAATGCCGCCTTTGCCTGCATT
>VEOY01000190.1 GCA_012026685.1 Nitrospirota bacterium | reverse complement strand
TAGGTTGTGTCTTTCATTGTCTTGTCCTCCTTCATTTGTTCTTGCCCTTATACTTGCACTTCCCATGCCAATCCTATCTGCCCGTTTTTAAAGAATTCCCGCCCCCCGCTCTCGTGCATATCCGCCAATCCCTTCGCATTCCTGCAAAAAAATGAGGGGAAAAGGGGGAATTTATGCCGGCACAGGCATTCGAACGGGTTCTACTGGCGATAAGTCGGAATATATATATGTAGCATGAGGAGGTTAGGGCCCTCGGAACAAAGCGGGAATGAGCGAGAAGGCCCTGTCCTGTCTTGTGCATGACACCTTTATGAATAATGAAGCTCGATCGATCAGTCAACAATCAGAAAGGCGCACTTCAGGTATTCGGTCTCAGGCATGGAAAGCAGCACAGGATGATCGGGTGCCTGCGAACGGAGTTCAATGAGCCGGACGTCCCGTTGCGCGGTCCGTGACGCATCCTGCAGCATCTCTGCGAAGAGCGCTTTGCCAAGGTGGTAGGAACAGGAAGACGTTGCAAGAATACCGCCTGTTTTAAGGAGCCTCATGCTCCGTGCATTAATTTCGCGATAGGCCTTTATTGCCTCCTTCAGCCTGGCCGCGCTTTTGACAAAGGCAGGCGGGTCCAGGATGATGAAATCATATTTTCTCTCGCCGTCCTGCAGCTCCCTTTCGAGAAAGGTAAAGACATCCTCGCATACGCAGGATACGCGCCCTGTCAGACCGTTGAGCTCCGCGTTCCTGTTCGTTTGCGCGATCGCACGCTCGGATGCGTCTACACAGGTGACCTCAGCTCCGGCAGACGCCAGATGCATGGACCACGCACCTATGTAGGAAAAAAGGTCCAGGCCCTTTCCCTGTCTGATATATCGGGTCAGACACACCCTGTTATCACGCTGATCCAGGAAAAAGCCTGTCTTTTGTCCCTCATAGGGGTCTATCTCGAACAGTACGCCGTCCTCCCTGATCACGGGGAGTTTATCGACCGAGCCTTTGACCACCTCTTTGTAAAGCGGAAGCCCTTCGAGATTCCTCACCCTGCTCTCATTCCTGAGGACGATCACCTCAGGCTTCAGCAATTCATCAATCAGCTCAATGAGCATTACCTTCATCTTCTCCATGCCGAAGGTGAGGAACTGCAGAACAACACAGGACCCGTATCTGTCAACAATCAGTCCGGGCAGGTAATCACCTTCGCTATAGACCACCCGGTACGCATCCCGGCTGCCGGAGACCCTGTCTCTCAGGCTGGCCGCCTGAGATAGCCGTCGTTTCAGAAAATCCCTGTCGATCGTCTCGTTCTTTTTTGTCAGGAGCCGGATGGATATAAGGCTGTTGGGATTGATATAACCGATGCCGATAAAGGCATCATGCATGTCATGGACTGAAACCAGAGACCCAGGGGCATATGCCTTCGGGCTCTCGAACAGCTCATTTGAGAATATCCAGAGATGCCCCTGGTGAAGCCTTTTTGTCCTTTTAAGGTGTACCTTCTGCATAGTGCTCCCTGATAGGGTTTCTGTCGTGCCGCGACCTCTATATTCGTGAGACCTCTGGCGACAGTGTTCAATTATATCATGATGACGGGAATCGCAATGTATTGATAATGAAGATATATTCACAGACAATTAACGCTAAAATCATCTTAGCCATGTAATCTTTGTTCAAAAAAGAAACACCATACCTGGGGAGGTGCAACATGAGGAAAACATACAGAGCATGGCCACCGGTGATCATGCAGTTCCTGCTTTTGGCAGCATCATCATTCTTCTTAGGTCCCGGCAGCACTGTCAGTGCGGCAGACCAGCCGATCGACAAAAACCATGTAAGCTGCGTCATGTGCCACAGGACATCGACGCCGGAATATTATGACGCGGCAATGAAAGCCGGAGATCTGGACATGTCGGCGGTCTGCATGGACTGCCATCATTACAGTGAAAATCATCATCCGGTCAATATCGTCCCTGAAAAGACCATCCCTGACGAATTCCCGCTGTATGACGGTCAGATGAAGTGTCTTACCTGCCATGAAGCGCATGGAAATCAGAAGCGTTCGTATCCGAAACTGCTCAGGGGAGCACCGTATAAGGACCTCAGGGACATGTGTTTCAAATGCCATCCCACAGACCAGTACACTGCCATTGACCCTCATACGATGTTCGATGCCGACGGAAAGATCAAACAGGTGAATGGTGAGCCGGTCTGCCTCGTCTGCCATGCAAAGGTCCCTGATCAGTCGAACCCCAAAGAGCAGATAACCTTTAAGGCCGACGTGGCATTTCTCTGCTGGAGATGCCACCCGCCCATGCCGGACAACTTCTTTGCGGGTCATTTCCTCGTCAAGCCTTCGCGCAAGACGGCCCGATATATGAAAAAGTATGGCAGGGATAATAACGTAACGCTTCCACTCCTGAACAGGAACAGGATCACCTGCTCGACCTGCCACAATCCCCATGAGCGCGGGATCATACAGAATGCGGCGGTCGCCGCGGGCGCAGATTCCCGGGCGAGGCTCCGGCTTTCAAAGAGCGCTATCTGCAGCGGTTGTCATCCGTATTAACACTGCGAAAGGAGGCACGTGATGAAACGATTCCTTACAGGCACACTGTTCTTTTTTCTCATCAGCTTTTGCGCATACACAGAGAGGTCGTTCGCATCAACCGAGGAATGGACGACAATAGGCAATGGGGTATATATCAATGAAGAGACCCTCACCCATATAACGGGCTCAATTCATAGCCTCTGGATAAAGATCGTACCGGACAAGGACAGCGCACTCTATGCCAGGTCCCGGAAGCTTCTCAGGGAACTCGGCAAGGAACATGCATCTCTTGAATATATGGGATACCTCACCGAGGTCGATTGCATGAACGGCCGCTTCCGGGAGCTCACGGCAATGTTCTACCGGAAAGACAAGAACATCTTAGGCTCCCTGCAGAAGGAATCGCCCGCGTGGCAGGAGATAAAAAACGGCAACATGATGACAGGAGTGTATCGCACTGTCTGCGAGGATTTCCTGACAACGGAACCCTATGAGGGGACCTGCTGAAAATCGCGCCTGCTCCGGGCAGGCGCTTGTTGATATTTGCGGTTAAGCCGAACTCGGCTTACGAAGTACTTCAGGTCTTCCCGCAAGAGAGAGGGTATTTTTCCCTGGGCCGTTTCCGGTCGTCATCGAGATGGCATTTCTTGTATTTTTTTCCGCTGCCGCACCAGCAATCATCGTTCCTGCCAAGCTCTCTCGGCTGGCAGGCCTCGTCCGGCCCGGCAAAGTACTCCGCTATTTTCTTCAACAGTCCCATTTCGCAACCTTTCCTATATCGATCGTTTCTTTCTTTTCTCTACAGCAGCTTTCATTTCGTCAGGGACATATCCCCTGATAATAATTCCTTCAATATCGATAAGCGGCACTATGGTGGAACCGCCGCTCAAACTTTTCATTTCCGCCTTTCTTAGTTGGTCCCTTTCCACATCATACTCGATCAGCGTCACCCCAAGGCCTTCAAGGTATTCACGGGCCTTCCTGCAGTATGGTCACCAGGGCGTCATGTACATAACAACCCGGATGTCCCTTCCTGGTCGTTCATCAGCCGAAAGCTGATGCGCTGGTTGAGTACGCTCGCCTGCCTCGATAGCCGGAGCGCATAAAAAAACGCAGATGCAGGCACTGACCAGAAGCATTGATAATTTCATCATTGACCTCATCATTTCACCGCGGTCTTATACCCTTTTGCCGTCCATTCCGGATAGCCGCCGGGGAATAACCTTACGTTCGAATAGCCCGCATTACCCGCTGCGACCGCAGCCTGCTTCGAGAGGCCTCAGCCGGTACCCCTGCAATAAAAGACGATCAGGCTCTTCTTATCCTTCGGCAGCAGCGTTCCTATAGACCCGACCTTCTCCGGCGGGATGTTCAGCGCCATCGGAATATGTCCGTCCCTGAATTCCTTTTCCGTGCGGGCATCGACAACCGTGACCTGTTTTTTCGCGTCCATGGTCTTCTTCAACTCTTCGGCATTCATCATCCCGAGGTCCGCAGCCCCTGCATATGCCACAGTGAGCAACAGCAGGACCGCAATTGCCGACAAACGTTTTATCATAAGACATCCCCTTTCAGACAGTTTCAATAGTTATTGACAATTATTCTACCAGAAGTCGCACGGTTTGGTGTTGAAGATCAGCCGAGGAGTTTTCCCCTGAGAAAAACACCTTTGAGCTCAAGACCTTCAAGGACCAGCAGATCTGCCGGCACATTGCGTTCCAGTGGGCCCGCAGCTGAACTGCGAATGACATCTTCGTACGGAATGCCGGCCTGTAGCATCAGCCTCAGCTCCTCGATAAAGGATATGCCATAGGGTATGAACGCTGGTCCGGCGTCGCTCCCGGGAAGGACCTTCACGCCCTTTTCATATGCCCTGCTGACCGCGGCCAGGTGGCTGTCAACCGCGCGTTCAAGATTTTTCACCGCCCCATGACTGCCCGAAAGTCTTCTTATGCTGCGAAACGCCTGCAGCGTGGGGATGAACAGGACATTCCTGTCGCGCATCTCAGAAAGAGTATCATCGGAGACCCGCAGACCATGGATGATCGCGGACGCCCCTTCTTCAACAGCCTCCTCTACAGCAGCGGCGCCGTTTGCATGGCAGAAGACAGCCAGACCGTTATCCTTCGCATAACCTATCATCGCTCTGAGTTCTCTCCGATCAAAGCCGCCAGCCGTTATGCTGTCGGTCTTCGAGTCATATATACCCGATTGCACGATCTTGATGTAGTCAGCACCAGCGTCCAGCAAAGAATCGATGGCGCTCTTCGCCTGCTCCGTGTCCCTGACAGCCTGTCCAATATATTTTCCATAGCCGCCTGCCTTGAACAATCCTTTGCCCGAAGATACTATTTCGATGGTGTCTGCCAGACGGTTCCTGACATCGAGACCAATACCGGCTGCGTCCCCTCCGTCGTAAGCCTTCGTGATCCCGTGCGCATGAAGTCTTCCCTCTATCTCGGAGAGGGATGTTGCCGCAGGAGCAGAAAAATGGAGATGATAATCGCAGAAGCAGGGCGAGATCACCTGCCCGGGGAAATCATATACTCTTGCATCTGCCGGGACTTCATCATCCGGCAGGATGTCCTCTATCAACCCATCCCTGATCAGTACTGACTTTTTGTCAAATGCCGGGCCTCCGTGGCTGACGATCCTGCATCCTCTGACAATGATTCGCTGATTGGGCCGTTCCATGTTCTGAGCATTGTACCATAGCATCTTCAGCTTCCATCAACGCAAGGAGAATTCCTTCAGGCATGGGAAGCATATCAAGTACCCACTGAGGAGGGCAGCCCTCCTGTTTTTTGCCTTTTTCGCACGGTCAGAGCCGTCAGGACAGCGGTCCATTTAGGGCATTATCGCCGCCATTTGCCGATCTGGTCGTACCGGAGGGGTGCCCTGCTTTTTTAAAACTCCGTATGGTAAAATGCCTAATGCTTGAGGAGATCGGCACGGTAATAAGCATTGAGGGAACGCATGCCAGGGTCTCTGTTCCGAAGAAAAGCTCATGCGAGGGCTGTACGGCCGGGACCTGCACCCTGGCTGAGCAGTCCATGGAGATCGAGGCCCTGAACAAGGCCGGCGCGATTGTGGGTCAGAGGGTGAGGGTAATGGTGCAGACCTATGCCTATATGAAAGGTTCCATGATCATCTACGGCATTCCGGCGCTCTTCCTGGTGATCGGCGCTGTCTTTGGCAAGGAGATCACGCCCCGATTCTTTCCCTCGCGTGACCCCGACATCCTTTCAGCACTGTTCGGGTTCGGTTTTCTGCTCATATCCTTTATTTTCATAAAGATCTGGTCTCAGAAACAGGCCGCAAAGACGGAGTCGACGCCGGTCATTGAAGAGATACTGGAGTAATTATGAATACCTTGCTGGTAACAAACAGCTGGCGGGATGCATAGAGAACACCAAACGGTTACTTTTGTTCCATTCAGCCGGTCATTTACTACGATAAGATAGGGGGTTGTATGTCAAATTTTGAGACGGGGAACATCAGAAATGTTGCAATGATCGCTCACAGCGGTGCGGGCAAGACGTCGCTTGTCGAGGCAATGCTTTTCAGCTCCGGCATGACCGACAGGCTCGGCAATGTGCAGGACGGCACGACGGTAACGGATTTCGAGCCCGAGGAGATCGACCGGAAGATCACGATAACCTCATCTCTTGCCTTCTGCAACTGGAACAAGTACCGGATAAATCTCATAGACACTCCCGGCTTCATCAACTTTATCGAGGACACAAAGGGTTGCCTCAGGGTCGTCGACGGCGCGGTCATCCTGGTAAGCGCCATTTCGGGAGTGAAGGCAGAGACCGAAAAGGTGTGGAAATATGCGTGTGAATACGAGATACCCAGGATTGTGTTCATCAACAAGATGGACAAGGATACCGCAAACTTCGAGCGCGCGCTTGACGAGATCCAGAAATCGTTTGAAACCGAGCCGATCCCGCTGCAGATCCCGATCGGATCAGGGGATTCGTTCTCCGGCATCATCGACCTGGTAAGCATGAAGGCGTTCACCCTGAACGGGAACAAGATCGCTGAAGGCGAGATCCCGGCCGAACTGGGAGACGAAGCAGACAAGTACCGGAAAAAGCTTATAGAGAAGATCGCCGAGTCCGATGACGCCCTGCTCGAAAAATATCTTGAGGGCAATGAACTCACCCCGGACGAGATCCTCGCGGGCATCAAGGAAGGTTCGCTTTCGCGAAAATATATCCCCGTTTCATGCGGAGCGGCAACGAAGAACATCGGCACGGCGAATCTCCTGAACTCGATCGTGCTCTGCCTTCCCTCACCGGTGGAGATGGCGACCATTGCGCCGATCAGGGGAAAGAGCACGAAGGACAATGCCGATACGCTCAGAAAACCGTCAGATACAGAACCCCTGTCCGCTTTCGTGTTCAAGACCATTGCCGACCCGTATGCCGGCAAGCTCTCGCTCTTCAGGGTCTATTCCGGCACGCTCAAGGCAGACTCGAACGTCTATAACTCGACCGCTGATACGAAGGAGAGGATCGGCCAGATCTTCTACCTGCAGGGGAAAAAGCACGTCCCCGTACAGACCCTCGGCGCGGGAGAGATCGCTGTTGTTGCGAAGCTGAAAGAAACGAACACCGGGGACACCTTATGCGATGAGGCAAAACCCATCGTGCTCGAAAAGGTGAAATTCGCCAATCCGATCATCTCGTACGCCATAGCGCCGAAATCAAAGGGCGATGAAGAGAAGGTGAGCGTGGCGCTTCACAAGGTGCTTGAAGAAGACCCGACGCTCAGATTCAGCAGGGACGAGGAAGCCAAGGAGATGCTCATCTCCGGAATGGGACAGGTGCATATCGAGGTCATGCTCGAACGCCTGAAGCGGCGCTTCGGTGTCGAGATCGAAATGAAAACACCGAAAATACCCTACCGTGAAACGATCCGTGGCTCTGCGACCGTTCAGGGCAAATACAAGAAGCAGTCAGGCGGAAAGGGCCAGTACGGCGACTGACACATTACCATCGAACCGCTTCCGCGGGGTACCGGCTTCGAGTTTGTCGACAAGATCGTCGGCGGCGCGATCCCCCGTCAGTATATTCCCGCGGTCGAAAAAGGCATCATAGAAGCGATGCACGAGGGAGTCGTGGCCGGATACCAGACCGTCGACCTCCGAGTAACGTTGTTCGACGGCTCCTATCATACAGTAGACTCGTCGGAAATGGCCTTCAAGATCGCCGGGTCCATGGCGATAAAAAAGGCCGTTCAGGAAGCGAAGCCGGTGCTCCTTGAGCCGATCATGAAGACCGAGATAACCATACCGGAAGAATCGCTCGGCGCGATCATCGGAGATCTCAACTCAAAGAGAGGAAAGGTGCAGGGGGTCGAGCCTCAGGCCGGCGGCAATCAGAAGATCAATGCGCTCGTGCCCATGTCTGAAATGCTCACATACGCGAACCAGCTGCACAGCCTCACTTCAGGCAGGGGACTCTACTCCATGGAGTTCTCCCATTATGAAGAAGTGCCTCCGCACCTTGCGCAGAAGATCATTGCGGAAAAACAGGAGCAAAAACAGGAGAAACATGCCTGACAGACTGATATACCGCCTCCTCTGTTTGCTGCTGGTGCTTGCCGCAGCACCCGCATTCGGCGCCGGTCAGACCCAGAAGGGCGCGGAAAGGGATATTGATGATGAGGAGGAAGCCGTTGAGACCGCGGTGCCTGAGCCCCCGAAACAGGTGATGAATATCGAAGTGCGGGAAAATCTCCTGAGCGTCGAACTCGAGAACGTGGATTTCGGATCGGTCATCCGTGCCATTGCAGAGAAGGCCAAGTTCAGGATCGAGGGGTCGGGCGCGGTCTTCGGAAAGAAATTGAATACAAGATTTTCAGATGTTGAGATCGACCGCGGAGTGGCCAGACTCCTTACGCTGCTGAAGGAAAGCAACTACTCGATCAACTATGACACGAAAGGCGCGATAAGCAAACTGGAGATCTTATCGACAGCTACGGGAGGCTCCGCGGCTTCCGGGTCCCGGCCGGCAACAGGGATGCAGACACCCGGCCGGCCGCAAGTACAGCAGCCCGTCAGGCAGATTCCCGCGCCGGCCACGGTCATCCCTCCCCGCCCGCTGCCTGCTCCCGTGAGGCCCGCTGCACCTGCCGTACGGCCCTCCTCACCGGCTGCGCGGCCTGTCCAGCCCCAGGGCTTCCCTGATGACGATGACGACGATGATGAAGATGTCGAAGGTGTCGAATCAGTCCCGTACGTAGCACCGAAGCCGTCGCTGCAGCGACCTGCGATACCTTCACGGAAATAATCGCAGCCCTATTTTTTCCGTGCCTTTGCCTGCTTTACGGATACACGTCTGCCCAGCATCATGACGTCGTCGAGGGAATGGATCACCATGTCCGCAAGGTCTGCGGGAACCTCGACAAAGGTAAATGAATCACGGACATCGATCTTGCCGATCTTGCTTCCCGGTATTCTCGCGCCGCTTGCGATCGCCTTTACAATGCTGCTGGCCGATATCTTGTCCTTCCTCCCGATCGTCATGAAGAGCCGCGCGGTCCCGCCCCCGCCCCGTTCCAACGGCTCCTCCACCGGCGCCACCCTGGGCTCGCCGTAGGCAAGGCACAGTGCAGCGGCAGCGACGTCCGCAAGGCTGTGGTCACCGGCCAATCCCTCGACCGTTCTCATGTACCCCTCGTGCTTTTTCCCCGCCAGGATCTCGGCGATCTCCCTGGTTATGCTCTTTTCCTTTGCCTTCAGGACCTCTTTCTGTGACGGAAGCTTCCTTTTGTCGATCGTAGTCTTCGCGGTCTTCTCGATCAGCCTGAGGTGGCGGTATTCCCGGGGCGTAACCAGCGTTATGGCAATGCCTGACCGTCCCGCCCTGCCCGTGCGGCCGATGCGGTGGATATAACTGTCAGGGTTCTGCGGTATGCTGAAATTGATCACATGGGTCACGTTCTTGATATCGAGACCCCGGGCGGCCACGTCTGTTGCCACCAGGATATCAAGGTCGCCCTTTTTGAACTTGTCCATCACCTCGTCCCTGTGCGCCTGCGTGAAATCACCGTGAAGGGCATTCGCATTATATCCCATCTCCTGCAGTTTCATCGCAACGTCGTCCACATCCCGCTTGGTATGGCAGAAAACGATCGCCAACTGGGGGTCTTCCACGTCGATGAGGCGGGTCAGGGCATTGATCTTGTCAGCGTCCCTCACCTCATAAAAGACCTGCTTTATTTCAGGGACCACAACGTCCTTGGGGTTGATCCGGATCTTTTCAGGCGTCCGCATATATTTCTTTGAAATGTTGAGGATCGCCTGAGGCATGGTCGCTGAAAAAAGCAATGTCTGACGTTCAGCAGGGGTGGATTTCAGGATCGTCTCGATATCTTCGATGAAACCCATGTCGAGCATTTCATCTGCCTCATCCAGGACGACGATCCTGATGTCAGCCAGCGAAAGCGTCCTTCTCCGGATATGGTCAAGGATCCTTCCGGGAGTGCCGACAACGACGTCGACACCCGTTCTCAGTGTCCTGATCTGGTTCTCCATGGATTTGCCGCCGTACACCGGAAATACGTGGACCTGCCGTCCGCTGCCTATCTTGTTCAGTTCCTGGGCGACCTGCACGGCAAGTTCCCGTGTCGGTTCCATAACGATCGCGAACGGCCTCTTGCCTCTTTTCTGCGCTTCGACGATCGGGATGCCGAACGCCGCTGTCTTGCCGGTACCGGTCTGCGCCTGCCCTATCACGTCGATGCCCTTCGTGACAAGCGGGATGGCCGCAACCTGGATAGGCGTCGGCTCTTCAAATCCTATCTTCGAAATCGTACGCAGGGTCTCCCTGCTTAATGCAAAATCCTCAAATCTCATATGAACATTCCTTTCCTTCGTGCCGCGCGGTCCTGCTGCGCATCTTAGCTCAAGCATGGTGAATGATACCGGGTCCTTGCATCCCGGTCCGTGACCTGGAAGGCATCTGCAGGTCTGTATGAATCAAATGAACAGAGAAACAACAGTACGCAGGAACCATGGACCGCTCCTCATTACGAACATGACCACGGCGGTCCCCATATCAGCAGGACAGCGCAATACCTTCGTACGTGCCTTCCGGATGCCGGTACACGAAGTCCCTGGTGCTTTCGATAAGACCGATCATCTGCTCCGGTGTCTGCGCACTGAAAGCGTTTTCTTTCAGGGGTCTGGCCTCATGGAGTCCTTTCACATACCAGGAGAAGAGCTTTCTGAACAAAACCGTTCCCTTATCCCTGCCATAAAAGCCGCAATTGAGATCAAGATGCCGGCGCATGGTGTCAGCGATCTCGTCAGGAGAAGGCCTGTCCGGTATGACACCTGTTTCTATATAGACCGCTGCGTCCCTGAATATCCAGGGATTGCCGAGCGAGCCGCGCGCAATGGCAACCGCATCGCACCCTGTCTCATGGAGCAGCCTGCGGATGAGGTACGGGGAAAGCGCATCCCCGCTCGCGATCACCGGAATGGAGACCGCCTCCTTTACCTCCCTGATAACAGCATAGTCCACCCTTCCACTGTAGCCCTGCTCCCTTGTTCTGCCGTGGATCGTCAGCGCGCTTACGCCCGCATCCTCGGCATAGCGTGCGATCTCCCCGGCGTTGATCGATCCATTGTCCCATCCGGACCTGATCTTGACCGTGACCGGCGCTCCCGCATTCCTTACCAGCGCCTCAAGCAGGGCTTTCACTTTTTTGGGTTCTCTGAGCAGGCTTGCACCCTTGCCTTTTTTGGTTATCTTCGGCACCGGACACGCGGCATTGAAATCGATGATGTCGAACCTGTACGACCGGATCGCTTCGAGCGCTGCCAGCACCGACTCCGGCTCACTGCCGAGCAGTTGAGCGCCAAGGGGCCGGTCTTCGTCTGAAGAACAGAGCATCCGTTTCGTCTTTTTCGACTCATGCACGAGGGACCGGGCTGAGACCATCTCAAGAAAGGAGAGTTCACAGCCGAACGAACGCATGATCAGCCTGTAGGGAAGGTCCGTGATCCCTGCCATGGGCGCAAGGAGCAGCGGTCGCGACAGGACTACATTTCCGATGATAACCACATGATATTGTATATGAGACCTCCCTTTCCTGTCGATGTTTGCTCCGAAGAAACCTTTCCTGCCCGATAGTGTTTTACAAAGCGGACGTTGTGGTATCATGGAAAAAAAGAAGGGAGACTCACATGCGCAAGAAGTCCTGGATCATCATCTGCAGTACCCTGTTTGTTCTGATCCTTGCCGGCATCTCCGCAGCCACCGTAAATCTGAACATCGGCGTCAGCATACCTGCCCCGCCTCCGCCGCTGGTCCTGCCTGCTCCGCCTGACGTATTCGTCATCCCGGGGACATATGCCTATTTCCCGCCGTCGGTCGATGTGGACATCGTCTTTTACGGAGGATACTGGTATCGGCCGTATCAGGGATACTGGTACCGTTCCAGCAGCTACAATGGCAAATGGGGTTATATCGCGAATGACCGTCTTCCCCGCGGCATCCGCAGTCTGCCTCCGGACTGGCGCAGGGTCCCCCCGGGCCATCAGCACATTCCGTATGGTCAGATGAAAAAGAGCTGGAGGTCGTGGGAAAGAGACAAATATTGGGACAAGCACCAGTGGAAGCATGAAGAAAAAGAACGGCACAAAAACTATAAGGAAGACCGCAAAAGGGAGAAACACGAAGGGAAGCATGGCCGTGGCCATGGAAAACACGACGATTGATTCGATAAACGTTCAGGGGCGGGTCTGACGGCCCGCCCCTTCCTTATTCACTTCCGCCTGCGCCAAAGAAACGTCTCCGCGGCCGCAATGATCACTTCTGCATGACCTTTGTCTTCATGAACACCATAAGGGCGTCGACCTGCTCCTTCAGCTTTTCGAACTCCCTGAAATGGAGCGACTGGGGCCCGTCGGAAAGCGCGATCTCCGGTTCCGGATGCACCTCGACCATAATGCCGTGAGAGCCCACAACAGCTGCTGCCAGTGACAGCGGGGCCACCAGACTGCGCCTGCCGGTTGCATGGCTCGGATCAAAGATCACCGGCAAATGGGAGCTCTCGGTAACCAGGGGAACAACCGAAAGGTCTGAGGTGTTTCTCGTAGCGGTCTCGAACGTACGTATGCCGCGTTCGCAGAGGATCACCTCGGCGTTTCCTCCGAGGAGGATATATTCAGCAGAGGACAGCCATTCTTCAACCGTTGCCGAGAGGCCCCGTTTCAGAATGACCGGCTTATTGATCCTTCCGACCTCCTTGAGCAGGTCGAAGTTCTGCATGTTCCGGGCGCCGATCTGCAGGATATCGGCTTTTCGCGCGGTCATTTCCACCTGTTCAGGACTCATCACCTCGGTTGCGACAAGGATGCCGACTTCCTGCCGCACCTCGTCCAGGATCTCTATGCCCACCTCCCGCAAGCCCTGAAAGCTGTGCGGGCTCGTCCGCGGCTTATATGCCCCGCCACGCAGAACGGGTATGCCGAGCTTCTTGAGAAAACGCGCTGTCCTGAATATCTGTTCCCTGCTCTCAACGGCACAGGGGCCCGCAATGTACAGGAATGGCGACTTGCCGCCCACCTTCACCTTTCCGCCGAGCTTTACGACCGAATCGGCAGGATGGAAATCCCTGCTCACGAGCTTGTAGGGTTTGGTGACATGGATGATCTCCAGAATTCCCTTCTGCCCGCGGAGCGGCGCATCTTCGATCCATCCCTGGTTGCCGACGACGCCTATGGCAGTGCGTTCGGCGCCCGGGATGGCAACCGGCCTCAGTCCCATCTTGACGATCGTACCCTTTATCCGCTCTACGTCTTTTTCCGTCGCGGAATGATGCATCACTATCAGCATGAATTACTCCTTGTACGTTTTGTCTATTCTATAAAACGTCCATTCAAATAGCAATGAGGACGCTGTGCGGTATCTGGTATACTGTCGAGAGGAAACGTACTGCTCATGGAAGCTCTGATCATAAGATCATACTGCATCAGGATCTGCCGCACGACCGCATGGCTTTTACTTGTTCTCCTTCTGTCGCATGCTCCCTGTTCTGCTGATGACCGGGAAACCGAGATGTTCAACGCCGGCTATGAATATCTCTTTTCGTTCAAGCCCGATAAGGCAGCTGAAACGTTTCGGGCATTTCTCAAGGAGTTTCCCGACAGCTCGGCGCGCGATGCCGCCATGTTCTGGCTCGGCAAAACGCTCGTCAGCCTGAAATCCTATGCAGAGGCGGAACAGACATTCCGTTCCATCAAACAGGAATTTCCCGAAAGCCCGTTCGTTTCCTTCATCGATAATGAGATGGAGGAGATCGCAAAACAGCGTTCCTCCGGTCCGGTAAAAGGACCGGCAACTCCTCCCCCGTCGAAGAGCGCGCCTGAAGGAGAACGGACATCTCCGGAAAACGATGCCAGGGTCGCACAGCTCATGGCAGAGCGGGACAGGCTTAAGGCCTTACTCGAAGAGGAGAAAAGGTCCGCCGCCGAACTTCAACAGCGCAACTCGGACCTCATGGCAAAGGGAGCGGCCCAGACAAAGCATCTCTCGGATGCCGAAGAACGGCTGCAAAAGCTTTCCGGCATGGAGTCTGTCATTCGGGATACGAAAGAGGAACGGGAAAAACTGTCCGCGGAAGCAGAAAGACTGCGCGCTGAAAAGAGCCGGATGGAAAAAGAACGCGACGATGCAAGACAGCAATTGCGAGAATACAATCAACAGCAGCGTACCGGAGATTCCCTCATACTGAAGATCTCGGAACTTGAACAGCAGGTCTGGCAGAAGGACACAGAGCTTGCTCAGGCAAAGGAAGTGCAGGAAAAGCTCCGTTTGCAGTCGGCACAGGATCGCAAGAGCTCGGATGAACTGCGTTCCGAGGTTGCCAGACTAAAGGACACTGAGAAGGAATATAGATCCCTTCTGGCAAAGACGCCGGAACGGCAAAGCACGGAGAAGGCCGAGGCCGCTGATGCCAGTACGAGGAAAGGAGCTGCAGCAGAAGCAAGAAAGTACCGTGAACAGCTGGACCTTCTGCAGGCAGAGAACAGGGATCTTTCTTTGAAGGTTGAAACAATGGAGCAGCAGGCAGAACAGAGGATAAAGGACATGAAGATCCTTAACTCCTATCTCACCAAACTGATGTTCATCAGGAAAGAGGAGCCAAAGCCGAAGGTCCCTTCTCCGGAGCTGGAAGCGCTCAAGTCTCAACTCACCGAAGAGAAGAAGCGGTCTGCTGACCTGAAAGATAAGGTCGCCGCGGCCGAGGCACGCGAAACCGATCTCAGACAGCAGCTTGCGTCCCTCAAGGATCAGAAGCCTGTTCCGCCGCAACATCTTGAAACGAAACAGCCGGTTCAGGCACCATCAGCGCAGACCGCAGCCATAATGATACGGGGGAAGCAGTATCCCCTTTCAACAATCGTCACTGCGGCGACAGCCTCTGATCGCACATTGGAGAAGCTCGGATTAAAAGCACCGGTATGGAGATCGGGCGATCCTCTGGATGATTTTATCAACGAGCAGCTCCTGAGTGACGAAGCGATGAAAACAGGCGCCCTTCCGGATGAAAAAAAATATCAGGATATCGCCAGCCGCCTGAGGCTTGCCGCTGACGAAACAGCATATCTCAGGAAATTCATGCTGATCAGCAGTCTCATCGACAGGAGTTTCAAGAGCGGCACCTCTGAGCCCTTCATCGAAACGCTGACCGTTGACTTCAGGAGCGGCGACGCTTCAGCGAAGACCGTACTGGCGACCGGCCTCCAGCAGGCCGCGCGTTCGGGAAAGTCCTTCGAAGATATCCAGAAGATGTACAGGGACTCCGTGAAATTCTCACGACTGACCGTCGATGACTTTGCTAAACGACATAAGGACAAGAGCCAGATCATCAAAAAGCTCGATTTTAAGAGCGAAGAAACGATCGTCATGTGGTCGGAAAAGGGATATATGCTTCTCAAGCCGGTCACCATGAGCAAACAGTTCGACCCCTTCGCCGACACCACCAAAGAAGATCGTGAAAAGATCAAGACATTCCTCTCTGCCTACATCGCCGAATTGAGGAAGAACATGTAGAGGTTATTTTTTTGCCGAATACTCTCACCTCCCGCTGTCAACGTCATCACCTGCCAGACGTTCCGCCACTGAAGGCTCCGCAGTATCTGAAAAATGAATCTGATACAATATTCCCTTGTAAGCTGCACCCATGATATAATGTGCGAAAATTGCATGGTTGTCATTATGTCTTGTCCGGAATCTTTCTTTGTTTTCAGAAGGATTCCCGACGCGCTTCGCCTGCGGGAATGACAGTCTATTGACAAAAACCGATTTTAAGATAGGTTCTAATAACTGGTTAGGCATCATGACGCGCCTGTTCCTTATTTGCTTTCTCTTCATACTGAGCGGATGTGTTTACGACATTTCCCGAGACTCTCACGGTCGCACGGACTACGTTGTCGACACAGTATATCGCGTAAAGCGTCCTTTGATTTTGCACAACTCTGCTTTGTACGATCCCACGTCCTACACCGTGCAGCTGGACGGCGTTCCCATCTCGCCAGGCACATTGATTCGTGTGTCTCGTTTGCTTTTGGAGCGTGGCAGTTTGGGAGAAACAACGATTTGGGTTAAAGGAGAGATAGTGGACGGACCATTGGCTACCACGCAAGTGGAGCTTGCTTACTTATCGGCTAACCGAGTGGACACAAATATTCTGGAGATCGTGAGAACACCATGATGCCTAACCATGCGCTGCAGCGAAAGGCGGCAGGCCGTCGCGGTTGCAATCGGCGCGTCTCGTGGTCGCTTTCGCTGAGCTTGGGTCGTTCTCCCTTCGCTTCGCTCAGGGAGAATGCGGCAGTTAAGCCGTGAACTCCTGCTTCTCCTCGCTCCGCTTCGGGAGAACCAGGAGTTCAAGACCGACCGCTGCGCGGCGGCTTAACTGCCGCATTAGAACAATAAAATGATAAATCCTAACAGCTATATAGAAGCTAAGGAATACTTCATTCAAAAGGTATTGGTGCAAGCCGAAAAGGAGAACATCCAACTCTCTCGCGCTCAGAAGTATATGCTGCAGTGGAGCGAAGCTGATCCCACCTTTCACATTGATCAAACACTCAATGCGGAATTCGAAAGAGAAATCACGACAGCTGAATATGAAAAGAAAATTAGCAAGCTAATAATTCGGGCATATAATAACGACAGAGAGACGAATAAGGCGACAAAAGATAAATATCAGCAAGCATACAAGGCACTAAAATCCGAAGATAACTATCTGTTCATATTGGTCGATAAGGCGATCGGTCGTCATTTTAACAAAGTAGGATTATTTTTTGGCTCTTATCCGGTTAGCGGGAACTACCTCCTTTACGCTATATTTTTTGGTATCCTTTTTTTATTCGACATGTCCGTTACCATTGGCACTCTTCTCAGTCACCCACCATTAACAGCCGATAAAATTAAGGATAGCTTGCCTGATCTCTTTAAAGGGCTGCTGCTTGGCTCATTGGTACTCTTTAATATACTGAAATATCGCAGATATAAGAAGGAAAAGTTCTAACACTTATAAGGCCTTCAACCAGATGCGGCTTAAGCGTCCGGTTTTTTCATTCCAGTGTAGTTGCCGCGCTGGTTACGGCTGTCGTTAAACCTTTCTATTGGTATTCCTTACTTTTCGACGTAAGGCAATAGTGTTTCTTTGTAGGTGTTAGTCGCAGCCAGCAGTGCTGCATGTTTGCTTCGAAACAACGCAGCAGATTCAGCATCGCATACCATTGACTTGGTGGTGAATGCCAAACCGCCATAATGTTGCAGGCGTTTAGTCCCGCACAAAAGCAATCTTTTCCGCATATCCGCCATCGAACAGCAAAGAAATATACCGTGACAAGGCGAAGCTGGCATAATAAAGGCCGGCTATTTTAGCGTCTTGTCCTCCAGCACGTTCAATTCGGCCTTTGCGGCGGAAAGCTTCTTGTAATATTTTTTCACTTTCTCCAGATTGCCTGCCTTCACAGCCTTGAAGAGATCCCCCTCGAGTTCAGCGACCTCCAGACGTTCATAGTAGTCCATCATCTCCTTCAGATGCGCGAGCACGATCATCCCGGTAAGCACCGGATGGTTGTTCGTCACATTGGCATCACTGAACCGGATGCCGTGTTCGAGCTCGACCTCGAGACCGCGGCGAAACTCTTCAAGAGGCACAGGCATTTTCCCCGTATTCACCATTTTGAGGATGACCCCGGCTTCCCGGGAAGTCACCTTTGCAGCCTTCAGCTTTGACCAGTCTCTCAGCTTCAGCTCCTTGCAAACCCTTTTCACTTCAGCAACGGTAATATACTGCGGTATTTTCATGACACCCTCCTTTAGTGATCCTGCTTCTTCTCTGATTCCATCTTAGAGACCGCTCTATGATAGGCCTTTTCCAGGTCGCCGAGCATACCATCGAGATCTTTCTTGATGTTCTGCCATTTCCCGCTGCCCGCTGCCTTCAGCTCATCAAGCTTTTCCCGCGCCACCCTGCTTTCTTCTTTCAGTTTTATCTGCATCTCACGGGTTTTTTCAGCTGCCTCTTTCTTTATCTTTTCCCCTTTTCTTTCCGCGCTGGCCGCAAGGGTCTTGATCTTTTCATCCATGCGGCGGAGCATTTCTTCGGCCTTCTCCTGATATGATTCTCTTTCCCGATCCTGGCGCTGATCCGCTGTTCCCGCAGTCCCCGATGCCTCGCGCCTGATATCGGAAGACGCAGCCCCTTTACCGGCACCGGATATCTTGTCCTGGCCGTATGCAGCGAATGCCGCGCATGCCAGACTTATTGAAACAATGGATACCGCTGTTCTTCTCATCCTCATATCACTCCTCTACTGTCACCCATTGTACCAAGAAACGATCCCTTCTGCACGGTTCGACGGCAGTGCACGTGGTATAATGAACAGGACATGAATGCGGTTGATCTGTACAGGAACCTGCCGAAGAAAAACTGCGGCTCATGCAGGCAAAAGGCATGTATGCCGTTTGCGCTCTCCGTCATCAAAGGAGATGCTCTGCTTTCCGACTGCCCTCTTCTTACCGCGGCCGAGGTCAGTGGCCTGCAGGAAAGGATAACGACCGCTGACTGGCGGGAAGACCTGATCCACTCGCTCAGGGAAAAGATGACCGGTTCTGATCTCGCGCAGGTCCAGCGGGACCTCGGCGGGAGGATGCGGGACGACGTGCTGGTTATGCCGTGTCTCGGCAGGGAATTCGAGATATCGCCTGAGGGAGAGATCTGTTCTCATGATCACATAACGCCGTGGACGAAGATACTCCTGCTCCATTATATCAATACGCACGGGACAGCAGACCTTACAGGGACATGGGTATCATACAGCGAGCTCAAGAGCGGCATGGTCAAGGCTTCCTCATTCCTTCGGGATTGTGAAGACCCGCTGAAGGAGCTGTTCGATGCAGACCCCGGCAAAACCGCTGCTGCGCTCGAAAAACTGGGGGCAGAGCATTCATCGGAATTTCCGACACCCAGCGCATGGAAACTTGAGCTCCTGCCCAAAGTGCCTGCCATCGTGCTGTACTGGCCGGAGGAGGATGAATTCCCTTCGAAGGTGAAGATATTGTTCGATAAGACCGCTGACCGCTTCCTCGACGCCGAATCGCTCATGTTCCTGCTCGAGGGTCTGGTCAAGGACGTCGAGATGCTGCGATAGACCCTTTTGTCCTTGACAATCCCGAAACCGCTCTTTCAGAATAGCTGTGCATTGCCATGCAAGAGAGAAAGAGTTCAAATACCTTTACCATATTTCAGACCCTGTACCTTTCGTTCTTTTCACGTCCCCTCTATCAGGACATCCGGAGGAACTGGAAAGGTCTCGGTCTTCCCTACCTCCTGCTTATCCTGATGTTCTTCTGGGTCCCGGAAATGATGAACATAAACAACAGCATCTCGGAGTATATAGCCGATGAGGCACCCTCGTTTGTCGACCAGATACCGGTTATCACAATAACAAAGGGAAAGGCCTCCATGAAAGAACCGGTCCCGTTTTACATCATGGACAGGAAAAAGAATATACCGTTTGCGATCATCGACACATCGGGAGAGACCGTCTCGCTGGAAAAGACTCCGGCAATGGTGCTGCTTATGCAGGACAGACTTGTCATACGTCAGGACAAAGACTCAAAGGAGACACGCAGTTTCTCTTTCGCGGATATCGGAGATATCACCGTGACACCGAAACTTGTCTACAATTGGCTCGAAGTGTTCAGCGATATTTCTGTCATCGTGCTTTTCCCCTTTGCCCTGCTCATCTCTTTCGCGTATCATGTCCTTCAGGCAGTTCTCCTGGCGTTCCTGGGGAACAGTTTTGCAAAATATTTCAATGTCCGGCTCGACTTCAGAACTTTGTTCAGGCTTTCTGCCGTGGCATTCACCCCTGCCATTATGCTCGAAGCCGTTCACGCAGTGCTGAATATTGACTACCCGTACAGTTCTTTTTTTTCTTTTCTGATCACCAGTGGATACCTCTTGTATGCCGTTGGATGCAACTCGGAAAAGACTCTCATTCCGATAAAAGACCTCCCCTGATAGTAAGACTGCATCTCCCCGATATGTTGCCGGAAGTTCCTTCAAAGCCTCCTGATGTAACTCCATGCATCCCTATATATTTCATCGATCCAGGGATGTTTCCGGGTAAAGTCTTTGCCGTCTGAAACATGGACTGCTTATGACAACACCCATAAATAAAACTTTCCCGGGTCATAACTGACGCTTGTTTTTCATTAACGGCATGATAGTATGAGTATTATGCTGCTATGTGACATCAACAGGGAGGTCGGGTCATGAAAAAACTGTTCGTTATCCTGGTGGCGGTTCTTCTCGCTGTATCCGGATCGCGTCTTGTTTTCTCTGAAATCATGAGAGGGACGTATCCGGACGGCTATGCGGCCGACGGAGACTCAGGAAGAGATATCACACCATCTACCCTCACCTCAAAATATCAGGTGATCGGCTGGAACGACCTCGGCATGCATTGTATCAGCCCATCATTCAAGGAAATGGCAATACTGCCTCCCTTTAACAACCTCTTTGTGCAGGTCATCCAAAAGGGTGATCCGCCGCAGCTGGCCACTTCCGGGATAACAGTGGAATATTCCGTTAAGAATAATACGACCGTTTCGGGCAAAACAGACTTCTGGCAGTACGTTCAACAGCTTTTCGGCGTCGCACTGCCCGAGGGCACCGGACTCACCGGCAACGGACTGTCCGGTACGATGCAGCTCGTTGGTGACCACTTTGAAGCAACGGGAATCCCGGTTCTGCCGTTCAATGACAGCATGGTATGGAACCCCTACCAGACAGCAGTCGTGAGGGTGAAGAACGCCTCCGGCGCCGTTATCGCGACAACCAAGGTCGTGATTCCCGTATCGGATGAAATGAATTGCGCAAAATGCCATGGGGCAACGGACACGGAGATTAACATATTGACCCTTCACGATTCACTTTCGGGCACGACCCTCATGGCGCAGCGACCAGTGCTCTGCGCGTCGTGTCACTCCAGCAACGCCCTGGGGACGACCGGCACACCCGGTCTCAAGTCCCTCTCGGAGGCCATGCACGGCAAACATGCCTCGCTCGGAATATTTGCACCCGCCTGCTATAATTGCCATCCCGGCCAAAAGACCCACTGCAACAGGAGCGCAATTGCCGGAATGGGCGGCACGCGGAAAAACCCTCATTGCGAGAATTGCCACGGGACGCTGCAGCAGGTCGCCGACTCCATACAGCAGGGCCGCGCGCCATGGCTCCAGGAACCGACCTGCGAGCAATGCCACGGCGCGGGGTATTCAACGGGAGCTGCGCTTTACCGGAATTCAAAGGGACACGGAGGACTGTACTGCGCTGCGTGCCATAACAGCCCCCACTCGTGGTACCCATCAAAAAACCCGCTCGACAACAGACAACCGATACGGCTGCAGGGTGAAGCAGCACCTCTTCATAGGTGCACCATATGCCATGTCACAGACCCCGGAGGTCACAATCCTCATAATGCGGTATTTAACGGCCATCCCGCTGACTGGTATATTGGCCACAGAGATTATGCTGAGAATAATGGGGTCAGGTCCTGCAGGGTCTGCCACGGTACTGACCTGACAGGCGGCTCGGGTCCGTCATGTTATACCTGCCATGGCCCTGTCTGGCGCGGAGACTGACCAGCGCCATCCATGTTATCGGCGAGAAACCGTGGAACGCTCTTGCGTTCCACGGTCCATGCCAAAATATCGCCTGAGGGGTCGTCTATCAGTGGTGAAAGCGCAGAGCGCCTTCAGAAGGAGCAGCAGCCAGGGCACACGGCGGAAAAAAATCTCGAACCAGTCGACAGGGCGAACGAGCTGTCCGCGAAAGAGCATCCACAACTTTTCATAGATATGCGGAGGGCATACAAAGCAAGGCCGAGGGTCAGACAGAGAAAAATAACAGCTTCCCAAGACAATCTTGCAAACAATGTTTCCGTGAGGTCCCTTCACAACAGACGCTGCCTGTCACTCGATCAAAACGGCCACTCTGTCCGGAACTGAACTCTTTGTTGTCAGGCATGCGCTTTCCCCAGAGGCACAAAGCGCGTCAGTATTCCCGCTGCCACCAGCCCGATAACAAGCACGTTCAGGGCCGCATGCAGACCGAACCCGTCAGCAAGGATCCCGGTAATCATCACTCCCAGGCCTCCGACGCCGAGCGCGAACCCTATCATGATGCCAGATGCGATACCGATATGCCGGTGCATGATCTCGTGCATCATGACCATGGTGACGGAAAAGGACGCCATCACAGAAAAACCGAAGAGAAACAGGGCGACCATGGCTATGGGGCCTGTTGCATAAAGAAATGTAAGAAGCAGGGGCGCAGCAAGCAGGAGGGAACCCATGGTCACCTCTTTTCTCCCGAACCGGTCGGAGAGGGTACCCCCCGTGAACTGTCCCGCAACACCGGCAAGCAGCATCAGCGAAAGCAGCGAATTTGCCCTGAGCACTGAATTTCCGAGATGCACGAAATAGCTCGGCAGATAGCTCAGCACGGAGAAATACACCCACGATCTGAGGACGGCAACGATGATGAGTATCATCGTCGGCCGTATATCATCCATGCTCACCGGATGGAACTCGGTCTTCAGTCCGTTGCCGAGCTGCGATGACAGCTTCCCTATGAATATACCCATCAGCAGTCCCGGTATTGCCATATAGACCATACCTGCCTGCCCCAGCGACGAGGTCAGAGCGCCGATCAGGACGGGACTGATGGCAAAGCCGATATTCCCTCCGATAATGAAGACCGACATGACCCGGCCCCTTGCCCCGGTAACGATACCCGAGACCGCAGACAGTGCTTGCGGATGAAACATGGCCGGCCCGACCCCCGAAAGGGTCGCCAGCACGATCAGGGCTGCATAGCCCCTGACCAGGCCCATGAGCCCGAAAAGGACCCCTGCCCAGATAAGGCCAAGCGCGCCGATCCATCGTATCCGGTACCTGTCGATAACGAATCCGACAAATGGTTGTGATACCGAGGACGTGATCGTGAAAAAGGTCACGAGCAGGCCTGCGGCCGCAAATGACAGCCCCGAACTTCCGATAAGGACCGGCAGGAACGGCGGCAGCGTATTCATATAGATGTCATCGACAATGTGCCCGGCAGTAAACGTCCCGAGTACGCATCGGTCTGATAATTGCTTCGTGTTACATTCTGACATGTCTATCTGCTTTTCAGTATATTCTGATAATGCGCTCTTAGTCAAAAAGTGCGACTTCCTTCGTCTGCGTTATAAGAGTGCTCCTGCCGCACCAGGACGGACATCCGGCACATACGATATCAGGGGAACTCATGAGATGCTAATGTGCTGGTTACGCAAAAAAGATAAGACACGAACTGCAGAGCTCCGACCATTTTCGGTTGTGATCCTATATCACTTGTTTGGAAAGCCGGGCATATCTCGTGAATCCTGATCGGGCGGTTCTTTCCAGAATGAAACCGCACGGTATGAAATACTTCAGTGTTGCCTGCATATCCTCTCCGCTCACTTCTATCGTCGGTTCATAGATGGCAAGGGAACCACCCGGCTTCAGTGCGCGGCCGATCACCCGGGCGGCCTTATCTTTGCGCGCTATCTCATGAAAACTGTAATAGAGCAGACAGACATCCGCGGTCGCGTCCTGAATGACGGAATCGGCGATATCTCCGGTTATGATCGTCACCTTTTCCCCGAACCGTGCTGTCCGCTTCCTGAGCTTTCGTACCATGCCCTGCTGCAGTTCTACCGCAATGACCTTTTTTGCACGTTCCGCAATGGACTCGGTAAAGAAACCGTTTCCGGCGCCGATCTCGAGCACAACGGATTCAGCCGTGATATTGCAGGCGTCAAGCACGTTCTGACGGTCAGTGAATATTTTTCTGACAGGATTATAGAGGATAAAGGAAAGCCAGGATGGGCAGACACAAGGCATCAGAAGATCGCCTTTCAACCGGACAGGTACGCGAACAGCCTGGCCGGGGACTAATCCGTACAGATCATGTTTTTATTCATGATCAACATATCCTCGCCGGAACCTTCAAGCGCATCACACAAGCGCGCCATGTTCAGGATAAGGTCGCCCCTTCTCACCGGGAGCTTCTTGTCCGCGATGACGCATACAAGCTTCATCAACCCTATTTTGATGTTCTCTCCCTTATCCTTGGTAAATGCCAGGGTCGTCCGGCTCTTCAGGTCCTTCGGAGAATAGTAATTTCGCATCTGTTTCTGAAAGAACCCTGATGCAGCTCTCATAAGATTCTCAATTTCCCGGGATTCGCACATGACCATGAAATCATGGGTACCCAGGGTACCGGCAAAGCCGCTCTTGCATCGATCAGCTGTTGTCTTGAGGATAGCCGCAGTCCACTGAATGATATCTGCATGATGATCGGGTCCGTACTTAATGAGATAGGATTGGATGTTCGATATCCTCACATACGCGACCGAGGTCTTCCCCAGCTTCGGATATACGTCCTCGAGCTTCCTGAGGATGGCAGACTTGTCCGGCAGACCGGTCAGAAAATCCGGCCAGAGATACGGATCACACTGACGTTTATGCAGCTGCTGAATGTATCTTTTTGCTTCGGAAAGAGCCATAGCTACCCCCTATATTTCCCTCTTATTACAATATTTTA
>VEOY01000161.1 GCA_012026685.1 Nitrospirota bacterium | reverse complement strand
TCCGCCCAAGTGGGATGAAGCGGTTCAGGCAGTGATCCAGATCGTTGATGCCTGGAAAAAGGGTGCTGAACCGGATGAACGGATGCGGGAATGGATAGACAGGATAGGCTGGGACAGGTTCTTCAGGAAAGCCGGGATCAAGGTGAGCCTGAAAGACATAGACGGATATATCTATGGCAATGAGTTTGCCCGGTCAGACCTCAGGTTTGGCTGGTAGGAATAAGACTTCAATGTCTTATCAACTCGGTCAGGAAATTGTCGACAACCCGAACAGGCAGAGGGAGCGAACCGCAATTCCTCTGCCTGTTCACTGACTTCACGGGGAACGAAGTTCCCCCATATCATTAGGAGGTGTACTATGACAATCTTACAAAAGGAAGAAAGAAAATTTGAACGGGACCAGGACGGATATCTCCGCAACATCGACGATTGGAGCATCCATTTTGTGGAGCAGTACTCTGAGGAGGAAGGGATCGGAGAACTGAAAGCCGACCACTGGAAACTCATTGCAGCGATTCGGTTTTCCTACGAGAAAAACGGCGTGGCCCCGCTATGCAAGGATATCCTAAAGGAAACGGGATTTGCAAAGCAGGAGGTCTATGTCCTGTTCCCCCGGGGCCATAGAAGTGCCTATAAGCTGGCCGGACTGCCAAAGCCGCCGGAATGCTGACGTGCATTGGTCATAAATAAAAAGTACGGGATACCCGGGAGGGGATCGCAATGCTCCCCTCCCGGCGACTTACGATTCTTTTTTCTTTATTCATCCTGAAGAATCCATGAGATAAATATCTTCGTTATTTTTAATGGAACCGTAAGACCTATCCGTTACATCAAAAAACTTCGGGCAAAGCGCAGATGCCGATTCGCTGGCGGTTCAGACATACCGGTTCGTTGATCACGCGACCGTGATCCGGAATTGCACATAGCCCTGATGGCTTCGCCTTTCGCTCCTGCCTCTATGCCTGTATTGACAGAGCGGGAATTGCAGAGAACATAACCAAAGGGAAAGGAGGTGAAGAGGATGAAAAAATTAATCGCAACCATGCTGGCGCTTTCACTGACAATTGCTGTTTCAGGAATGGCAATGGCAGGCACATGGGACACAAAGTGCATCGGATGTCATAAGGACGGCAATGCCTTGAAGGCTCCGACAAAAGATCAACTGCTTGGGAAATACAAATCGGCAGATGCGCTTGTTAAGGCAGGCATGTCAAGCAAAAGCCCGATGATGAAGGCTTCCCAGAAGGAAGATGTACTGAAAGAGGCAGCAACAGATCTGTACAAGTAGAAAAGTTGCCTGAGGTAAAAGGGGCTGATGTCTGCATTTCAGCCCCTTTTACTTGACCATTATGGGATTCCCGCAAAGCAGCCCAAGGTTCTTCTCTTATGCATTTTTCAGGGCGGCGCAAGTACCTGCTCCGCCGGCACGGAAGCCTTCCTGATTCTGACTCTACAGCCATTCCTCCTGGAGGATTTCTCCCTGTATGCCGACAACCGTGTATTTGACCGGGACCTTCCTGGATGCATCATTGGCCGCCTTCTGCGCAACCTTCAGCAGACCTGAGCAGCAGGGGACCTGCATGATCATGATCGTGAGGGTATTGATCTTTGCGTCCTCGATCCAGCTTTTGATCTTCTCGTAGTAGATCTCCTGTCCGCTGTCGAGCTTTGGGCACGCAATGGCCAGTGACTTTCCTTTCAGGTAATCGGTGTGGTAACTCCCGAGTGCATAGGCAACACAGTCGGCTGTCAACAGCACGTCTGCTCCCTCGTAATAGGGTGCAACCGGAGAGACCAGGTGAAGCTGCACCGGCCATTGTCTAAGCTGGGATTGCACTTTGCCTGCCGGCGCATCGTCCTGAACCTCTTTTGTCCTGAAGTCTGCTGTCTTTGATCCTGGGCATCCGCTAAACATGGTTTGTTACCTCCTCACAGGTAAATTGTTTTTCCAATGAACGAATGAACTCCGTTTGCCGGGAAGCCGTTTCACGGAACCGTTCATCCGTCTCAGCAAATTTGCGGAACAATTCCCCCACCTGCGCTGTGGAAAGATTTCTGTCCATCCACGGATAGAGTATTTCGTCCTCCTTCCTGATGTGCCCGGTAAGGAGTTCTCCGTAGGCGGTCAGGTGTTCTTTCACGGCCGCAGTGTCACCGCTCTCCACTGCCTCGATCACGGCTTTTACGTGGCCTCTCCCTATACGGTGTTCTTCATGCATGGACTTGACGATTTCGAGGTCTTCACCAAATTCCCTGAAAAGAATATCCTCTTCTTTTGCATGATGGAACCGGTCCGCATAGGAGCGGATAAAATCAACAGCACCGAGCACCAACTGCCGGTCATCCTCTCTCGTCACAGCCAGCCCCTCAAGGAGCCGGGGGATGAGTGCCAGAAGCCTCTTGATCACATTATGCTCATCCACCAGTGTTTTCATGGGGGGTGAGTATTTGATCGCGCCCGATGCGGGTTGGGTCTTTCTTTCGATCCTGGGGACCTCCACCTCAACCCCAGGATAAATGACCCTGCCGATCCGAAGCATCAAGGCATGCTCTTCTTCATAGGGGAGGTTATGGACTTCGACAATGTCTTTAAGCAGGCAGGTGCCTACACTGCAGGCTGTGCAGCCGATATTGAACTCATCCAGTATGCGGCCCGTCTCCGGGAATTCTCCTATGATCTCCTTGATCCCTCTGTTCAGATACTGTTCCATGCTTTGTCTCCTCTGCTGTTATGGACTATAACTCCGTGCTGTCTTGATATCAGTATATGGCAGAGGGGGGGGGATTACTATGACCTATCTCATACGGTTGTAATTCATGTTCATATTCCAGAAAAAAGATTATGAGAGTCTGTCCATGAGCAGCCCGATCACTTGAAAAAACGACATTCCTTCATGCAAAGGCGTAGGGAATCATTCTATAAAAGCAGGGAAAGGTGCCGGACAAGCCAGGATGGCAGACAAACTTCGAAGAATACCGGCGTTAAGACAGGCACCAAAGAGCTCCGGCAGGGACCTTATCGGTCGCCTTCTTCCTGCCGGGCAGATTCAAGCTTCTGCAGGGCCTCGGCGGCGAGGTCACCGAGTGTCCTCCTGCGGACAGCATCATTCTCATAAATCCATGTCTCACGCGCATCGTTGAGGAAACGGCTTACCGGGGGCAGTCTCTCCACGACCCTGAGTTCTCCGATAGCCCAGAGCGACTGGCCGATCATGCATGAAGCGCCCGAGTCCATGGCACGCGCAAGATCAGGGATGAAGTCATTCACGAGTTTCCGGTCAACCTGTCCGATCCTGCAGACCGCCCAGATGAAGCCCTGACAGCTCGATTCGTCAGCCTGGAACTTGCGCAGGAGTGTCAGTATCCGTGATCGGAGTCCCGGCAGATTCCTCGCGATCTCGCCAAGACCTTCAGCAACTCCCCAGCAGCTCATCGTATCGTCAAGGGCATAAAAGAGCCTGTTCCAGGTCTTTTCGATTGTATCAGGATCATCTTTCGCGATCAGCCCCAGCGCGTGCGCTGATTCAAACCGCTTTTGCATATCCACGCCGTAGAGGCCCCCGATTATCTGCCGCAGCCGTTTCCGTGCTGCTGCTTTCCCGTCTGCCGGTACTTCTCCCACGTCACTCACCTCCACACCGACTGCTTATGCGCTGATATGCTCCAGCGCCTTGACGATGTCAATGCGCGAGACGACCCCCACGGGACGCGCATCCTTATCCACAACGACTATCCTCTTGATCTTCCGCTCTGTTATGATCTGGACGAGTTCCTTCAGCGGTGTCTCTTCCTGTGCGGTCAAGGGAGGCGATGTCATGATCTCGCCTGCGGTGCTTCCTGTTCTGTCGCTCGCCCGAAGATTCCTCGGGAGGACCATGTCGCCGAGCTTCTCCACGAGATGAGGCTCGTGGTGTATCTCCCGGAAAATGATATCAGACTCTGAGAGCACACCGATGATTTTTCCATCGCCATCAACAACAGGGAGCCCGCTGATACGGTGTGACACCAGAAGCTTGCTCACTTCCTCTATCGAGGTTTCCGGTCTTACGGCAATTACCCTCGTGGACATGATATCCCTTGCCCGGGGTCCCTTTTCTTCCTCATGCACCACGGGAGGGGCATCAGGGTGCCTCAGCCTGCCCGTATCGAGGGCAATGGCCGCCCTGACGAACATGGTATAGAGCATGGCTCCGAAGGACCATATGCCGGCCGATATCATAACCTCGAAACGGGAAGGCATATACTCATAGATCTCTCCAAGGGTGTCCGGTATGAATCCGGGGATGATAAGGCCCATGCCCTTCTCGATCCAGACGCCTATAAAGACGAGCGCGCAGCCGATATTCAGCGTCAGGAGGTTGTTCCTCGTCCTCGGGGTGAGGAAAAGGAGAAACGCGATAATGTTGAAGGCCGTGGCAGTCCAGATCCACGGCACGAGCCTGTTATGGCCGTGGAGTCCCTGATAGAGATACCTGAGCGGAGACAGGTGGTGCGTGTCAGAGTAATATTCCTTGAATATCTCGGCACCGAGAAGGAAGAGGTTGATCGCCATGGCATAGGCTATCATCTCGGCCAGCTTCGCAATTGCCTTGTTCTCGATCCTGAAATCCGTGAGCTTTCTGAGCACCTGGAAAATGATGATCATCAGTGCTGGTCCTGAGCAGAATGCGGAGGCAAGGAACCGCGGCGCAAGGATCGAGGCGTTCCAGAACGGTCGTGCGGCAAGACCGTTGTAAACAAAGGCTGTCACGGTATGGAGACCGGCAGCCCACGGTATGGAGAGGAGAATGAAAGGAAGCAGAATGGCCTTTTTCGGCTCCTTTCCGTAATAGTGGTAATATCCGACATAAAGGGAAATGAAGAGGTTCAGGCAGAGGTAGCCGTTCAGAACGATCATGTCCCAGGCAAGGACCGAACTCGGAAAGTTCAGCGTACCAAGGCCCGGGATTGCATGCCAGAAGCGTTCAGGCCGCCCGAAGTCTGCGCCGATAAAGAGGAGCGCTGCCAGGATCGCGGAAACGGCAAGGAACTCTCCGAAGACAACGATCTTCTTGATCGCTTTGAAGCTGTACAGATAGGCGGGAATGATCAGAAGCACTGCCGCTGCCGCCACACCGACAAGGAAGGTAAAGTTCGAAATATAAAAGCCCCACGAGACCTGGTCACGCATGTTCGTTACATACAGCCCCTCCCGCCACTGGAAGAGATAGGCCCAGACCCCAAGGAGGACAAATATGGTCAGAAATGACATCCAGCCGTAGAAGGCCTTACTCCCCACGAAGACAACACGGGAAAGGCCTCTGAGAAAAAGTATGATCTCCTGAAATGCGGTCACGGCCATGGTCAGGCCCCCATTGAGAAGAAGTAGTAAAACTTCGGTTCCGTATTCAGTTCCTCCTTGAGGCGGAAGACCCTGAAGTTTTCGATAACATAACGGATCTCGCTCTTTGGGTCGAGGAGGTTGCCGAACTTTCTGGCTCCGACAGGGCATGCCTCCACGCAGGCGGGATACCGACCTTCCCTTGTCCGCTGGATGCAGAAGGTGCACTTTTCGACAACTCCGCGCATCCGTGGACGGTTTCCCAGGTAATGGGTCTGAGGGTTTATCTCGTCCTTCGGTATCACCGGCTCTTTCCAGTTGAACTTCCGGGCCCGGTACGGACAGGCTGCCATGCAGGTCCTGCAACCGATGCACCAGTCGTAGTCCACCACAACGATGCCGTCCGGTTCCTTCCAGGTGGCCTTTACCGGGCAGACCTTGACGCAGGGAGGGTTCTCGCACTGCTGACATTGCACGGGAATATAATAGTGCCCTTCTTCAGGGACCTGCTCGGGGCTGTAGTAGTGCTCGGCCTTTTCAAGATCAAGCACGCCCTTCTTCATTCTCAAGTCCCTGATCCATTGTATCTGCGTCTCGCGCGAAGGGTTGTTCTCCTTTACGCAGGCGTGCACGCACCTCCTGCAGCCGATGCATCTTGAGAGGTCAAGGCCGTAGCCAAAGAGGACGTTCTCCTTTGCAGGCGTTGCCGTAACGCTGAATTGGGTCCCGTACTTCCCCGAGTATTTCTCCTCAAGGCGTTTCAATACCTCTTTGACCTGGTTAGGGGACATTTCCTGAAACTTCGTCCGGAAAAGATCATCTCCTAAGAGACCATTGGAACAACCTGAGAGGACAGATGCCCCCAAACCGACGGCAGAAAGCCGGAGGAAATCCCTTCTTGAAACCTTATTTTCCATCCTGTTATCTCCTGTTATCTCCGCAGCGTCTCTTCCGGCCGCAATGGGGCCGCCTCTGGCTTTAGGGGCTTGAAGCGCGGGCTGTGGGGGTTATGGCAGGACGTGCACAGGACATAGCGTTTGGGGCCGTCCCACATCCCTGTCCTCTTGCCGTGAATTCCGGCTTTCCACGCCCTGAAAATGTTGCCGTGGCACTGCGCGCAGAGCAGATACGACTCGTTGAAGTTGACCGTATCGGCGTTCAGCAGTCTCAGGCTGTCTCTATTGCCGGCGTCATGGCAATCGAGACACCATCTCCGCGGCTCTCCATGGCCCTGTATCTTTATTTCCGGATGGAATGATAAAGCCCTCTTCTGAAGGTTCGGCTCCATGCCCGCATGACAGGTGGAACAGGGGAAAAGAGGTGACGAAAGGACCCCTGCCGGAGAAAGCGACAAGTCCTGTCCGCTGCCGGCCCGGACATCCAGCACGGGTACCAGTCCGACCAGAAACAGGGTAACCATAAAAATAGGATTAGTATTAAATTGTCGACGCATCCCCCACCGCCTTTATTTTAATGATACTGCAGACCAGGGAATTGAGCAGTAACAAAAATCACTGGAAAGATCAGATTCGATCGGGACCGTTTCGCATATATCTGCTTTGATATCGCTATCTTCAGTCACAGACATGGATGTGCCGCCAGACATCAGCGCCCTGTTTCGACAACTTTGCAGGGTTAGCCTCCTTTCAGTCATGATAACAGCACTGCCGCTTTCCCGGCGAATAACGGTTCCCTGTGTCCGGATTGCCCGGTTTCATTTCAGTATCGTAGGCCGGCGCTTGATGAAAGCGTATGATTTCCATCATGGAATGGATGATAATTAGATCATTAGATAATCTATATTTCTAAATTGACATCATTTTGAAATGAGCTATACTTTGTTTATAGCTAACATATAGCTAATCTGAGATACACCGGGGAAATGCTCATGATAATTGCCAGAGATCCACAACCTGCCATCTCTCATCGCGTAACCCTGCCTTCATACGGATATTCCCGTTGCACAGATAATCATTACGGCCTGATTAAAAGGGGGTGAAAAAATGAGCGAAGGGAAATCAAGAAATATCATTAAATATCTTGTCATTCTTGTGGCAGCCGGTGTCGTGATATTGTTCTTCCTGCTGCTGGGGCCGCCAAAGCTTCTTGCAAAATCAGAATCCCCGGTGTTCTGCTCCGGGTGCCATGTCATGGAGGCTAATTTCGAGGCGTGGCTCCATACAGGTGCGCACCGGAGGATCAAATGCGTTGACTGCCATCTGCCGAATGATAATGTGCCTGTCCATTATGTCTGGAAGTCTATCGATGGGCTCAAGGATGTAGCCTTTTTCTACTCGGGCAGGGTGCCTGAGCAGATCAAGTTGACCTCTCACGGCGCAAAGGTTCTTCAGAAGAACTGCATCAGATGTCATGAAACAACGGTCGAGTTTATCAATCCCGAACGCAAATGCTGGGAATGCCACAGACGGATAATGCATAAACGCAGCGGCAGCATTGAAACAATCTAAGAGGGGGTGTTCAATGAAGAAGAAACGTATTACTCAAGCAATTTTCCTTGTTTTGATCACGGTCGGCCTAATGTTTTTATATGGCTGTCCTCCACCGAAGACCGAGCAGGTGCAGGCGGTGAAGATAGCCGACGGGGAAATAGACCCTGCACAATGGGGCAAGGCATATCCCGCGGAATATGAGTTATGGAAAAAGACCGATGAGCCTACACCGGCAGGGAAGAGCAAGTACAAGAGGGGCTTTGACGCAGACAAGATAACCTACGATAAGCTCTCTGAATTTCCTTATATGGCACTCCTTTTCAACGGCTGGGGATTCGGCATTGAATACAATGAACCCCGCGGCCATGCAAACATGGTCAGAGACCAGCTCGATGTCGACCCGTCGAGGGTCAAAGCCGGAGGTGTCTGTCTTTCCTGCAAAACGCCTTATGCCCCGAAGCTTGAAAAAGAGATGACTCTCGAGTATTACAAAAAACCCTATAATGAAGTCCTCGCGCAGATCCCCGAGAAGGACAGAAATCTCGGCGTTGCCTGCATTGATTGTCACGACAACAAGGATATGTCACTCAAGATATCGAGGGGTTTCACGCTCGTGAAAGCGCTGAATGACATGGGCGTCGATCCTGCAAAACTGACCCGCCAGGAGATGAGGAGTGTCGTCTGCGCACAGTGCCATGTCACCTACAGCATTCCCAAGGATCAGGAAATGCATTCAACGAGTCTTTATTTCCCCTGGCAGGGCAGCAAATGGGGCAATATCTCGATCGAGAATATCATCAAGCAGCTCCGCAGCGATCCCTCATACGGTGAATGGAAACAGAATGTGACGGGCTTCAAAATGGCCTTTATCCGCCATCCTGAGTTCGAGCTGTTTTCAAACAACAGTGTACATTGGAAGGCAGGCGCGGCCTGCGCTGATTGTCACATGCCCTACACAAAGGTCGGTGTCCATAAGGTGTCCGATCATCGTGTGATGAGCCCTCTGAAAAATGATATGAGAGCATGCATGCAGTGCCATACCGAAAGCCCCGAGTGGTTAAAAGAACAGGTTACTGCAATTCAGGACAGGACAGTATCGCTCATGCTGAGATCCGGTTATGCTACAGCGACTGTTGCCAAGCTATTCGAGATGGCCCATAAAGCCCAGGCAGACGGCAAAAACATAGACAAGGCCCTCTATGACAAGGCAAAGGATTTTTACGATGAGGCGTTTTACCGGGTCGTCTATATCGGAGCCGAGAATTCGGTCGGTTTCCACAATCCGACAGAGGCTGCAAGGAACCTCGGTGACGCGGTGGCATTCGCCAGCAAGGCCGAGGCCCTCCTCAGGCAGGCGCTCGCAAAGGCCGGTGTGGATGTGCCTATCATGGTGAATCTCGATCTGAACAAATACCTTGATGAAAGGGGCAAAAAGAAGCTCAATTTCCAGAAAACTGTTGAGATCAAAGACCCCTTCGGCGTCCAGGAAAGGCTGCTGATGGTAGAGCATTCGAAGTAGTCTTCGGCAAGAGGCCGGGCAAAACAATCTGCCCGGCCTTTTTTTGTCTCCAATCCTATATAAGATCAATATGTTCAAACCATAATTTACCGTCAACAAATTAATATCCAGTCATAAGCACCTGCACGGACACATCATAATATTTGTACGGGCACGTTCTTTTATGATGCAGATCATATTTTCATGCCTGGGTAACCGGTAGATTAAGATTAATGAAACCAACAGTGCCGGAAACAGGAACGATCATACGGCTTGAAGACGATGTAGCATTGGTCATGCTTGCAGGGACAAAATCCTGTAAGGGATGCGGTGCGGCAAAGATTGGATTATGCAGGTCAGGAGGAAGTTCCCTTTTCCTTACAGCAAGGAACACTCAAAGAGCGAAACCGGGGGATCAGGTCATGATAGGGATCGATGCGAAAACACGGCGCTTCGGCTTTCTCCTTGCCTATGTGATCCCGTTGGCTGCTTTTATTGCAGGCGCTTTCATAGGAGATATCATTGACAGGCATGCCGGACTGGCCTCTTTCGATATCATCGTTGCCTTTGCATCCCTGTCAACCGCATCATTCCTCTCTTTCCGCAGGCTCCGGTCGCTCGACCGGACAAGAAGCATGGAGGTGAAACGCATTGTCTCAGAGGGAAAATTCGATGACCGTCCGATTTCTGATGAGGAGCGTCTGTACTGCGGATCTCCCGGCAACTGTTGATATCTTCTTCGATTCTCCCAGGCCGCCGGTCTCGTTTACATGGTTCGTTTTCATTGCCTAATTAGGAAAAATCCAGTAATATCATTGGCACGGGAGTGCATCGGGTTCTGGTGTCCCGCCTGGACTTCAAATCCAGTGTTGCCTGCCAAAAGCGGGCAGGGTGGGTTCGATTCCCACACGCTCCCGCCAGAACATACCCTCCGCCGCCTTCTCAGATTGTAAGATAATTCTTACATGTAAGACGGTTATTTCATACAAACCGAAATTCTCTTCTCTGACAGTATTCTTCTGCCTTTCAAGGTATCGTAATCCTGTTGAATACTTATGATGCCTGACCGATTTTTCAGAGAGGGGGATCTTTTTCATGAGCGGGAAAGAATCTGACGGTCTGAAGGGCCTCGTTGAGGCGGTTATCTTGCAGGCTTTTGATGATCTGTGGAGCAAGACCAACAGGAAACAGAGCATCGAGTTTTTCACCAGAGAAGGTTTCGCCTTGTGTCTCAAGGCATCAGACATGGGAGCACGTGAACAGATACTTCTTCGGCGCATGGTCGGCAAAGTGATGAAGAGCTTAGGCGGAGTGACTGCCCGTGCTGCCTGATACTCTCAGGAACCGGGGACTGTGTCTGTGATCAGTGCCGGACTGACATACTGATAAAATCGGGATAACCTGAAACATCTCCGACCCCCAATCTGACAACCATCCCACCGGGGAGAGATCTATTGAGCCGAAGATCGCCTCTTTTTTCCCGCAACCTTTTGATTGAATTTCTCAGGATATATGATGAACCTGTCGTGTGTTCCTTCTGATATTCTTTCTATCCCGTCATCAGCCTCGATACTGAAAGACAGCCTGCGTCCATCTATCCTGTCGAGCTTTCCTTTGACGGTAATGACAAGCCCCGGCGGCGTCGCAGCTAAATGGCTGACGTTGACCTGTATCCCGACCGTCTGCTCATTTGGCCAGTCCAGATACGGCCTGATCGCCCTGATGCATGCCCATTCGAAAAGACCGACCATAAAGCCCGTGGCAAAGACCTCCGGCATAAGTTGAAACTCCTCTGACTCTGGGTAGAGGTTCGGCACAGTCTTATTCACCGGTACCTTATAACTGAACTCAAAAGTGAACCCTGCTCGTAACGCGTCCTGCATTTTCTCCCCCCCCTTTCTTCCCGTGTTCACGAAAGATTATGCCATCGGATAATTAATAAGTAAAATTAATTGTAGTAATATTAATAATTAGCTAGAATAATGAATGGAGTGGCAGCAGATTATAGGTTTTCATCATTTAGTGAAGCAGGGAAGCTTCACGCGGGCTGCCAGCGCCTCATACAGGACCCAGTCGGCACTGAGTCAGCAGATCAAGAAGCTTGAAGATGAGTTCCAATGCCAACTGATCAACCGCGTCAGCAGAAAAAAATTTATTCTTACGCCAGCCGGTGAGAGGTTTTATAAATTCGTCGCATCTCTCATGGCCGAACACGATAAGCTGTCGGACGACATATCGGCCATCAGAGGACTTCCCCATGGCAAGCTGATAATTGCCGCTCCTTTCACCACCCTTTATCACCTCTTCCCCGAACAGTTCAAATCTTTCCTGGAAACGCATCCGTATGTGGAGCTGACTATTCTGGACAGACCCCAGACCCAGGCAATTGAGATGGTGCGGACAGGGGATATTGATATTGCCATTGCGCTGGAATCTCAGGTGCCGAGTATATTGAACAGCAGAAGATGGAGAAAAGTGGAGACGGTCCTGATCGTCCCCGATAAACATCCCCTGGTGAAGATCAGGGGGATTTCCCTCTCAGATATTGCCGGGTATCCTCTCATCCTGCCCCCCAGAAGCATAGAGACCAGAAAATGTATCGACGAGCTCTTCGACAAAGAAGGCATTGCATACAGGGTCATCATGGAGTCAGGAAATGTTGAACTGAGTTCCCGCTACGTTGAGGCAGGCATTGGAATATCATTTGCCCGTATTGCAAGCGGGCTGAACCCCCTGCGGGGCAGGGCGATCGCATTTCTGCCTTTGACTGAATATTTCGAAGATGACTATCTTGCGGTGGTTTCCCGCAGAGGGAAATCTCTGCCCTCATACGCAGAAGACTTTATAACACTGATTCTTAAAGGTATAGACAACAAACAGTCACGGGCGAAGGCCCAACCATAGGATTGTTTATTCCACCATGGCTCAGGGAGCATAACATTGCTTCCGGTTCCCGTACTCCCCTCTCCCCACCGCGCATCCCGCTGTCCGCATAACCTCACATTATGGTCCGGCATTCGTTGATTTGCTGTTGCTGAAAATTGGACTATAATTTAAATAAGGGTGGTGGTCTCATGAAACTGAAGACAACTTACGCTCTTTTCGTATCCGGCCTGTTGGCGATACTGGCCCTCACTTCCTGTGCAACAGGGCCCCGGCTCAATGCTCAGGCTGCTCAGGGTGCAGAGATTGCCGGCACCTACAATGTGATATTTTACGGTTGCAACTACTTTAACGATCCGGAAACCGTCGTATTCCTCGATAAGGTCGGCGACCCATATACCTTTGAGCCGTTCGCCCCCGATTTCGTCTATAGGATAAAGAAAGGCCTGCCGGCCAGCGAGGCCCTTGCTGAAGCAGATAATTTCCCGAACTGCACATCATCGTTCAGGTACGCCCAGGTACGCCGTATTGCTGCTCCCTCGGGCGATATCCTTGGCTACGAGCTGCGACCGCTCTACCATTCCTTTGTCTTTGGGCGTGACGATGTCCTTAACGTGGATTACCTTCTTAAAGATGACAAAGTCGTTATCTATGTGACCCTGGACCCCTCTGTCGAGAAGATGCTGCGGGAAGGATCCAGCCGGAAAAGGATGCGTGATTGAAACGCCGGAAAGCACTGTACAGGCACTGGATGCTGTAGAAAAACAGTGTAGCTGTCCCGGCACAGCATCTCAGGAAGAGCCTCTTGCATGCCGCTTCCGGACTGGACCAGACAGGACAGCTCCGGGCAGTCAGGTGTTCATTTTCAAGCGTTTCTTCCGCTGACATATCTCGAGGCAAGCTCTGCCGCCATAAACACATCCCTCCATAACCTTTGTGCTAAAATACATCCCTCATGGAAAAGAAAAAAGGCATTGTCTATCTTGTGGGTGCCGGGCCGGGCGACATTGGTCTGCTCACCGTCAAAGGCCTCCGCTGCCTGCAAAAAGCTGAGGTCGTTATCTATGATTTTCATCTGAATGCACAGATATTGAACTATATCAGCCATAAGGCAGAGCTCATTTATGCCGGCAAGCGCGGCGGTCACCACACCATGACCCAGGATGAGATCAATAAGGCCATTGTCGAAAAGGCAAAAGAAGGAAAGATCGTATGCCGTCTCAAAGGTGGTGATCCGTTCGTCTTTGGCAGGGGCGGAGAAGAAGCGCAGGAACTGGTCAAGGAAGCGATACCCTTTGAGGTAGTTCCCGGGGTTAGCTCCTCTGTAGCAGCACCCGCGTATGCCGGCATTCCTCTCACGCACAGGCTCTATTCATCATCATTTGCCGTCATCCCCGGATATGAAGATACGACAAAAGAGGTGTCAGCGATCAACTGGGCAAAGCTTGCGACAGGCGTCGGCACGCTTGTTTTTC